>JAGCMT010000005.1 GCA_017646335.1 Burkholderiaceae bacterium | reverse complement strand
TCATGCCGGGTGTCGCTCAGATCTTCCGCGAAGCCGTTCGCTAAGGTGCTGAAGTCTTACAGGCTTTGAAGAAGATCATTAACGATCGTGGTATGAGCACGGCCGTTGGTGTCGAAGGTGGTTTTGCTCCGAACATCGACAGCCACGAAGAAGCCATCGAATTGATCATCTCCGCTATCGAAAAGGCCGGTTATGTTCCGGGTAAGGACATCGCCATCGGTCTCGACTGCGCCGCTTCCGAATTCTTCGAAGACGGTAAGTACGTTCAACCGGGTCAAGGCAAGTCCTACACGGCTGAAGAATGGATCGACGTGTTGGCCTCTTGGGTTGCCAAGTATCCGATCATCTCCATCGAAGACGGTATGGCTGAAGGCGACTGGGCCGGTTGGAAGAAGTTGACGGACGCATTGGGCCGCAAGGTTCAATTGGTTGGTGACGACCTCTTCGTGACGAACCCGACGATCCTTGCCGAAGGTATCGAAAAGGGTGTGGCTAACTCCATCCTTATTAAGGTTAACCAAATCGGTACGATGTCCGAAACGTTGGCTGCTATCGAAATGGCTAAGCGCGCCGGTTACTCCGTCGTCGTTTCTCACCGTTCCGGCGAAACGGAAGATGCCTTCATCGCTGACTTGGCTGTCGGTTTGAACGCCGGTCAAATCAAGACGGGTTCCATGAGCCGTAGCGACCGTATCGCTAAGTACAACCAATTGCTCCGCATCGAAGAAGACTTGGGCGAACAAGCCGTTTATCCGGGTCGCGATGCTTTCTACTGCATCAAGGAATGGACGATCTAATCGTCAATTCTTGAATTGATTGAGTAGATAAAGACTGGGGTCAGAATGCGCACACCGAAGTTGATCGTTTGGATTTTGGCGATCCTCTTGGCGTTGAGCATCTGGCCCTTGTTCTTTGGACAAGGCGGTTATTTTCGTCTTCAAGAATTGCGTGAACAGTACGCGCAATTAAAGGCTGAGAATGCAAAACTCTTGGCCACGAATCAACAATTGGCTGCTGAAGTTGAGTCGTTAAAGACCGGTCAGGAAGCCATCGAAGAACACGCTCGTCACGATTTGAATATGGTTCGACCGGGCGAGGTCCTTTTCCGCATCAGTCGTCCTCAACGCGTGGT
The DNA here is from genome assembly GCA_017646335.1 of Burkholderiaceae bacterium. Classification (GTDB taxonomy): domain Bacteria; phylum Pseudomonadota; class Gammaproteobacteria; order Burkholderiales; family Burkholderiaceae_F; genus Aphodousia. Next base: position 38,345 of record JAGCMT010000005.1, on the reverse strand, counting down.
GCCGGGTTCTCAAATCTCTGCTGACATCATCAACGATCCGATGTATCGTCCCGATGCATCCGTGGCAACGCCGATCGCTCCCGTGAAGCCTTATACGCCCAATGAAAAAGAGCTTGGTGTTGAATTGCCCCCCAAGCAAAAAAAATAAATTGACCTAGTACAAGACACCTAGGATATATCCCGAGGAAACGAGAAATTTGTCCCCTAAATACGGGATAATTTCGTCATTGTTTTTCCGTTTGGGAGAAAGCCGTGGCTCTTATCGTCAAACCTCAAGATCTTGTTGAAGAAGCCCGTTTTGGTGCTGAAGTTCGTCATCAAATTCATCGCTTTCCGGAGGTTGGTTTAGACCTTCCGATCACGGAAAAATGCATTGTCGAGACGTTAAAGACGTTGGGCATTGAAGAGGTTCACGCCCGCGTGGGTGGCGAGAAGGTGGGCGGCGTGGTCGCCGTTATCCGCGGTAATCGTCCGGGGCGCACGATTGGTCTTCGTGCGGATTCCGATGCCTTGCCCTTGAACGAAAATACCGGGGTCGAGTATTCGAGCCAGATTCCCAAATGTCATCACGCCTGTGGTCATGACGGCCACGTCGGTTGCTTGATGGCCGTTGTTAAATATTTGCATGAGCATCGTGATTTTGCCGGTACGATGGTGGCAATCTTCCAACCGGGTGAAGAAGGTTTTGCCGGTGCACGTTACATGCTTGAAGACGGCTTAATCGAACGTTTTGGCATTGAAGAGTTTTATGCGTTGCATGCCGAGCCCAGCGTGCCCGTCGGTCACGTGGCTTTCGTGCCGGGTTATGCGACGGCCAACGCCGACATCTTCGAAATCGTTTTCGAAGGCAAGGGCGGTCACGGTTCTCGCCCGCAGTTTGTACACGATCCGATTATTTCGGCCAGCGAATGCGTTTTGGCCTTGCAAACGATCGTCTCTCGTAGTGCACCTGCCGACATGGCTGCCGTCGTTTCGGTCGGTTGTGTGCAAGCGGGGGATCGCAACGGCACCAGCGTCGTGCCGCAATTTGCGACGCTTCGCGGTACGGCTCGCTCATTTGAGCCGGAAATTCAAGAATTGATCATTCGACGCATGAAGACGATCGCCGAAGGGATTGCTCATGCCAATGAAATGAAAGCCACGACGACGTATACGAAGCTTTATCCGGCGATGTATAACGATCCGGCGATGGTGGAAAATGCTCGAGCCTTGGCTCGTGAGGCTTTGGGTGAAGCCTGTGTGGAAGAATTCCGTCGTACGCCCGGCGGTGAGGACTTCTCTTTCATGCTTCGTGAAAAACCGGGTTGCCTCTTCCGTTTGGGCATGAAGGACGAGGGTCACACCTACAGTGTGCACCACGAATGTTTTGACTTTAATGACAAGGCCATTGCCACGGGCGCAGCGGTCTTGTTGACGATTGCACTCGATCGCATGGCCGCTTAAGTCCATCGATCGAATCACCGAAATTTGGCAGAGATTTTTTCCAAGCAGCTTTGCCAAATAGAAAAAGCCGATGAGTTTTCGCTTTCTCATCGGCTTTTTCGCCATCTATTGCAGGTTTAGTTGAGCATGTTCGGCGCGATATGTTCGCTCGCCTTATCACCCAAAATGGTCGTTTGGAAGATATCGACGATCTCTTCCATCGTCTTACGTTCCCACGTGGTGATAACGGTTTTTCCTTTGATTTGCGTCTTGGTGTAGAGCCAGTATTCGCCGTCGGCGAAATAGACTTCACACGCTTCCACCGGACCGCTTTGTTTTTTCATCATCTTGAAGCCACAGATTAACGCGGCTTCGATTTCAAGCGTTCCTTGTCCCGTGATTTCAAAAACGTGCTTTTGAGCCGGTGCTTCTTTTGCCATGCGAAGTGCCAACTTCATGGCTTCGACGGCGGCTTCAGGGGAGTCGGCCGTGGGTTCGGGCAAGGCACCCATGTCGTACTTGTCGACGTAGGAGCGAAGCGCTTCATGTAATCGTTCGACGGGGGGCTTTTCACCGGTGGTGAACGCCTCTTGGTTATTGATGCGAGGATCGTTCGTTTCGCTGATCACGCGCAATGCGACTCCCTTATCCGTGGGGATCGCACGAACCAAAAGATGGTCGACGGGATCGTAACACCAAAGAACGACCTCTTGACCTTCAATTTCCGGCTTGATGTACCAACCGTAGTGTTTTTCGCCGCCACGCGTTTGCTCCGGCATGACCAAATCCAAAAATTGTTCTTCAGGCAACTTGTTGGCAATGATGTTGCCGTCAGCGGTGAATTGGAAATGGTAGAAGAAAAGCTTTCGACGTTCCAAGTTCTTGAAAAAGACATTGATGGCTTTGTTGTCACACAACTCGGGATCGAAGTCGAGCAAATCACGAACGATCGCGATCACTTTCTTTTCGATGCGGTCTTGCGAATGACCACGAATGGCGCGCGTGCCGTTAATGGACATCGCCAGATGGTCTTTTTCGATGACCACGGTGCCTAAAAGCTTTCCGTAGGTCAAACGAATGAGTTTGCCTTCAATTTCAACTTGAAACGTCGTCTTCATCAGTGGAGCTTTCGTTTAGTTTTGCGTTTCGTTACCCGTGTGGAAGAGGCTGACCACTTCTTGGGGCGTGTAGCGATAGACGGCGCCACAGAAATCACAAACCACTTCCAAAGCACCGTTTTCTTCAGCGGCTTGGAGAGCTTCGACTTCGCCCAAGTTACGAATCATGTGTTCGATGCGTTCGCGAGAGCACGTGCATTGGAAGCTCGGCGTTTGTTCAGCCAACAATTGAACGTCTTCTTGCCAGAAGAGGCGGTGTTCGATTTCCTTGGCTTCCAAGCCCAACAATTCTTCGTCCTTGATCGTTTCAGCCAACGTAAGGATACGTTCCCAAGCGTCCGGGTCGTCGATCAAATGTTGGTCCTTACCACCGAAGCCCGGCATCTTTTGGATCATCATGCCGCCCACGTGTTCAGCGTCGGCCTTCAACCACAAGCGCGTGTCGAGCTGTTCGGATTGATGCATGTAGTTCATCAAGCCGTCGGCGATGTTTTCACCGACCAAGGGCACCACGCCTTGGTAAAGCGGTTCGCCTTCGCGGCGATCCTTCGGGTCGAGCATGATGGCGCAACGGCCGTGACCGTGACGGTTGATCAAATCCTTGGTCGTCATCGTGTCATGGATGGCAGCGCCTTCATGGATCTTGGCCGTAGCACGAATAGCGAGACCATTCTTGACTTCAACGACAGCCAAACGAACCGGACCGTCGCCTTGCAATTGCATGATGACGGAGCCTTCGAACTTCAAGCCGCTTGCCAACAACGTGGCACCGGCCGTCATTTCGCCCAAGAGCTTCATCACCGGCGTCGGGAGCTTGTGGTTGGCATGCATCTTCTTCCAAGCGTCATCCATGCGAACGACGGAACCACGGATCGGGAGGTTGGAGAAGATAAAACGTAAAAGCGTATCGTTAGTCGTCATTTTTTTTCTTATTCCTTGCTAGAAAGTTCGATGGGTTTTAAACCCTTTTCGTAACGAACTTTCTGTTGTCGATAGTGATGGGCGCTTATTGTAAGGTTTTTTCGCTCTTCAGGGGTCAATTCTCGAACGATTTTTCCGGGTCGCCCCATAATTAACACACCGTCAGGAAAGGATTTTCCCTCTCCGATGAGTGTTCCGGCCGCGACCAGCGTGTCATTGCCGATACTCGTTCGGTTCATGATGATGGCTCCCATGCCGATCAAGGTGCGATTGCCCACCGTGCAAGAGTGCAAAATCGCACTGTGACCGACCGTGACGTCTTCGCCTAAAACACAAGCGACGCCCGGGTCACAGTGAATCACCGCATTGTCTTGGATATTGCTGCCTTGGCCGATCACGATGGCGGCTTCATCGCCTCGAAGTCGCGCCCCAGGCCAAACGTTGACATGGGCAGCAAGTTCCACCTCGCCGATGACGGTGGCGCTCTCATCGATCCACGCAGTGGGGTCGATCACGGGTTTTGTGTTATCAAGTGCAAAAATCGCCATAGATGCATCCAAAGTCACTACAATTAACCACTGTATTCTACGAGAAATTAGTGATGACGAAGCGAATTGATTTACATACACATTCAACAGCCAGTGATGGGGTTTTGAGCCCCGCAGAAGTGGTTCGATTGGCCCACCAAGAAGGGGTCGGGACGATTGCATTGACTGACCATGACACGGTCGACGGTTTGGAAGAGGCCCGTCAGGAAGCCGAACGCTTGAGCATGCGTTTCGTCCCTGGTGTCGAGCTCTCCGTGACTTGGGGCAAGAAGACCATTCATATCGTTAGCCTCGCTCCGAAAGAGTTGGGCCCTTATCGTTGTTATGCCAAGCGTATTTGGCAACAACGCGATGCGCGTGCTCGCAAGATGGGGGCGAAATTTGAAGCGTTGGGCATCTACAACATGTACGAGTCCGCTTTGGAATTGGCGGGTAATCCGCTGAATCTTTCTCGCCGCCATTTCGCCATGGCGTTGCATCAACGCGGCACTGTCGGTAGCGAAGACGAAGCTTTCGCTCGCTATTTGCGCGATGACGGTCCGGCGTTTGTGAAAACCGAATGGTCCTCTTTAAGCGATGCGATGCGACTGATTGAGGAAACGGGGGGTATTGCCGTGTTGGCTCACCCGGGTCGCTATCGTTTCCCTGAGCCCTATTCGATTCAAGATTTGTTGGAAGATTTCCGTGCTTTGGGCGGTGAAGTCATTGAAGTGACGACCGGAAGCCACTGTCCGAGTGAAAACGAAAGTTTTATCCGCGTGGCGGTCAACATGGGCTTTGCTGCCAGTACCGGAAGCGATTACCACGGTCATCGACCGGGTCGACCCGGTCCGGGCCAACAAGAGCAACTTCCTACGTATTTAACGACGGTTTTAGATTTGATTGATAAGCGAAATAACCAATGATGGATTCTGTTTTAACGTTTGCGATTTATGCGATTCCGATGATCTTTGCCATCACCATGCACGAAGCCGCTCATGGTTGGATGGCACGTCGTTACGGTGACAATACGGCATGGATGTTGGGGCGTGTGACCTTAAACCCGATTCCGCACGTGGATTTGGTCGGTACGATTTTGGTGCCGGGTGCGTTGCTTTTGAGTTCGGCCTTGACGGGGATGGGCGGTATGTTGATCGGTTGGGCCAAACCGGTGCCGGTCAATACGCGTTATTTGAATCCGTGGCGTCAAGGCATGTTGATGGTCTCGTTGGCCGGTCCTTTGAGTAACCTCATCCAAGCGTTTGTTTGGTTGGTTCTTTTGAAGCTCTTCATCCTGATGGGTTTGCATTCGATGGTGCTCTTGCAGATCGGGGTGGCGGGTGTGATGGTCAACTTCTATTTGATGGCCTTTAATTTGTTGCCTTTGCCGCCTTTGGACGGCGGTCGCATCTTGACGATGGTGTTGCCTTATTCGGCCGCTCGACGTTTTGCCGAGCTTGAAAACCACGGCATGATCATCTTGGTGGTGTTGCTCTTGTCGGGCATCATGACCTATTGGATGTCGCCTTTCGTTTCCGTGGCACGTTCGATGATTCAATGGGCTTTGTTTTAATGGTTTGTAACCAAGTTTTGCCCCATTCGTACGGTAAAAATCGGTAAAATTAGAAAGTTATTTTAGGTAACGGTTGCGTGCGACCGTTACCGTTCGTTTGAATTGGAAAAATTATGAAAAGAGTTTTACGTGCGGGCTTTATTGCCGGTATGTCTTTGGCATTAGCCGCTTGTTCGAATTTCGCATTCAATCAAGATAAGGTTCAATATGAATCGAGCGCCAGCCGCGCCCCGTTGGAAATCCCGCCGGGTATGGATGGTGTTCCGATGTCCGATCGTTATGCTGTTCCGTCTCGTCCGCAATCGGTGTGGGCAAGCCAAGAAGCTCAACGTGAAGCTCAAGCCGGTCAACAACAAGTCACGGGTTACGCCAATGTGTTGCCCGAAGGCGATGTGGCTAAGATCGTTCGTGAAGGCAACAGCCGTTGGATCCACACGGACATGACGCCGGAACAAGTTTGGCCGCTCGTTCAAGACTTCTGGAACACGGTCGGTTTGACGCTCTCTCGTCAAGACGCCAAGACCGGTGTGATGGAAACGAATTGGGCAGAAAACCGCGCCAAGCTTCCGCAAGACATCATTCGCGGCACGTTGGGCAAGGTGCTCGACATGGTTTACTCCACGGGTGAACGTGACCAATACCGCGCTCGTTTGGAACGCTCTGCTAACGGTGGTACGGATATCTTCGTGACGCACCGCTCTATGGTTGAAGTCGTCAAGGGTTTGGGTGGTGACAACTCCACGACCGTTTGGCAACCGGGCCCGACCGATCCGGAAATGGAAGCTGAAATGCTTACGCGTATGACGCAACGCATCAACGCTGAATTCAACCCGAAGGCTGTGGCTAAGAGCCCCGAAGCTCACAAGGAAGAAGTCAAGCAATTGGCTACTTACGTGGTTCCGGAAGCCATGAGCGAAGTGGAATTGAGCGAAGCCGGTCAAGTCAGCTCCGTTTATGTGAAGGAAGGTTTCGAACGCGCATGGCGTCGTGTGGCTTTGGCCGTCGATCGCATGGGCTTTACGGTTGAAGATCGTGACCGTTCTCGCGGTTTCTTCTTGGTTCGCTATCTCGACGAAGCTTACGAAGAAGCCAAGCGTGACGAACAAGGTTTCTGGACGAATTTGTTCAGCAAGGATCAACCGGTTGAGGCTCCGCAATACGTGATTTACTTGCAACCGCTCAATGATGCCGCTACGCGCGTGCACGTTTTGGGTCCGGATGGCAAGGCTGACACCACCGGTGTCGCACCGAAGATCTTGACGCTTTTGAACGAACAAACGCGTTAATCAATCGGTCATACGACTGAAACGATAAGGGGGGCTTTCAACGTAAAGCCCCTTTTTACTGAAGGAAAAAATCGCGATGTTGTCGCTCTTTTTCTCATTTAAGGGTCGTCTTCGCCGTCGCTCTTATTGGGGTGTGTTGCTTTCTTGGCAAGCGATTCGAATCGGGATGCCGATTTTGTGGTACGCACTGACTTCGATGCCTGGAGCCGAATTTGACATTGAAGACACGACCTATGAAGATCCGGCCTTTTATGAAGCCACGAATCTTTATTTGGTGTTGAGTGCGATTGCCGCCATCAGTATGGTTTCTGCCACTTGGCGACGTCTTCACGACATTAATGCCAGCGGCTTTTGGGCGATTCTGAGCTTGATTCCCGTCATCGACTTCTTTACGATGGTGATTTTGGGTTGTATCGATTCTCAGCCGGGAACGAATCGCTATGGTGTCAACCCCAAAGGCCAAGCCTCTTTTTATATCCCGGGCGCGAACGAAGAAGTGCGCACGAAAGAATTGTTGGATTTAGCTGCTCTCTATGAGAAGGGCTATCTCTCCAAAGAAGAATTTGAAACGCAAAAAGCAAAGCTTTTAGGTGAATGATATGAAGATCAAAAAGGACCGCATTGTCACGTTGTCCGTGGCCATGTATGACATGCAAGACAACCTTTTGGAAGAAATGGACGACTTGACCTACTACCATGGTCATGGCGACATTTTTCCCGTGATCGAGCATCATCTCGAAGAAAAGAAGCCGGGCGAAAAGATCAGCGTGACGTTGGAGCCGGAAGAAGCTTTCGGTGATTACGACGAATTGGCGTTGATCATTGCCGATGAAACGGATTTCAGTGAAGGCGTTGAAGTGGGTCTTTATTACACGACCATTCGCGGTCAAACGCTCGATCGCCCGTATCGTGTGACGGATATTGCCGATGGTAAGGTCGTCTTGGACGGTAACCACCCGTTGGCTGGTTTTGGTCTTCGCTTTGAAGTGGAAGTCAAGAAGGTTGAATTGCCGAGCACGGATGCTCAAGAAGTCGGTACCGATGACGTGGTTGTCCCGTCTTTCCTTTCCGTGACCGATCGCAAGGTTGACGTGTTGGATGAGGATGACGAGGAAGAAGTCATTCCCGAACACTTAAAGAACTGATTCATCGAATCAATATGAGGCGGTCTGAAGTCATTTTCAGGCCGTTCTTTTTGCGATAAAAAAAGAGGAATTGGCAAACGTTTCTGTGGTGCTTTTAGTCCGATTCTATGGGGCTCATAGAGGGAAACTTTAGGCGGTTGAATCGCCTTGAAAGCCTTGATACTATGTGTTTCAACAAAGGTTGAGACACACCGACCGACGAAAGAATTAACTAAGAAAAAGGTAAAACTATGAGCAACAAAGACATCATTCTCGAAGCAATGCGTAAAGCCGGTGAACCCTTGAATGCCGGTAAGGTGGCCGAATTGACGGGCTTGGATCGCAAGGTCGTTGATAAAGAATTCGCTGCCATGAAGAAGACGGGTGAAATCGTTTCTCCGATCCGTTGCAAGTGGGAACCGGCAGCTTAATCGCCTCACGGCAAACCATTCATTAAGATCGTTTCCTCCTCACGATCGACAAGAGAGCTCCAGAGAGAAAAATGGCCGAGATGAAAAAATCTCGGCCATTTTTGCTTTAGTTTTCCGTGATCGATTTGGCTCGATCGCGAAGTTCGTAGAGAAGATCCAACGCTTGTCGCGGCGTCAATTGATCGACGTCGATGTCACAGATGTCTTCAGCCAATTGAACGCTTTCATGAGCATCGGGCTCCACCTCGTCGGGCATTTCGACATGATTGTCACCGAAGAGGTCAAGTTGCTGCGCATCTTGAGCTCGGGCACGATCTTCCAATTCCTTCAACATGGCACGAGCACGTCGAATGACGCTCGGAGCAACACCGGCCAATTGGGCGACAGCAATACCGTAACTTTGGTTGGCCGGACCGTCTTTGACTTCGTGTAAGAAGACGATCTTGGATTTGCTTTCGGCGGCGGTCACGTGAACATTGGCGACTTCTTTCGAATTTTGAGCCAATTGGGTCAACTCGAAATAGTGGGTTGCAAAAAGCGTAAAGCTCTTTTTCACGTTCGCCAATTCGTGCGCGATGGAGGCGGCCAAACTCAAACCGTCAAAGGTAGAGGTACCGCGACCGATTTCGTCCATCAACACTAAGCTCGAATCCGTGGCTTGATGCAAAATCGCAGCCGCTTCGGTCATTTCCACCATAAACGTGGATCGACCGCGAGCAAGGTCGTCGCTCGCACCGATACGCGTCAGGATACGATCGATGTTGCCGACTCGAGCCTTCGTTGCCGGCACAAAGCTACCGATGAAGGTGAGCAACACGATCAAGGCGATCGAACGCATGTAAGTCGATTTACCGCCCATGTTCGGGCCGGTGATCACCAGCAAACGACGACCGGGCATCAACACGCAGTCGTTGGGCGTGTAATGCTCGATGGCGTCTTCAACCACCGGGTGACGAGCACCGTAAATTTCAATGCCGGGAGCGGACTCCAATTCCGGACGAATCCAGTTGGCCTTTTGTGCGTGAACGGCTAAGGCAGCTAAAACGTCCAAAACGGCTACGTGTTGGGCAGCGATTTGAAGCGTCGTAACGTACTGATCGGCAAATTCAAGCAACTCACCGTAGAGCTCTTTTTGCAAGCTCTGAGAACGCTCTTGGGCCGAGAGGGCCTTATCTTCGTATTCCTTGAGTTCAGGCGTCGTGAAGCGCTCGGCGTTCTTTAACGTTTGGCGACGGTGATAGTGCATGGGCACTTGGTCGGCCAAACCGCGAGAGACTTCGATGAAGAAGCCATGGACGCGATTGTATTGAACACGAAGGGTGGAAAGACCCGTGGCGGCACGCTCACGCGCTTCGAATTCGACCAAGAAGTCACCGGCATTGTCACGCAATGCACGAAGTTCGGCGAGTTCGGCGTTGTAGCTACTGGCAATGACGTCACCGTCTCGTAAGAGCGCGGCTGGATCGGGCAACAACGCTTCGTGCAGTTTGCCAAACAAGGCCGGATCGACCACGAGGTTTTCCAACTGAGCGTTGATGTACGGATCGTTAAACGCAATGGCCGTTTGGGCGATCTTTGCCAATTGCGGCAAGGCATCGCGAAGGGCGGCCAATTCTTTCGGGCGAATCGACTTCATCGCCACACGAGTAGCCAAACGTTCCAAATCGGGGACGGGCTTTAAGGCTTGAGCGAGTTGCTCGAGCAGCGCGGGCTCGTTTAAAAGCGATTCGATCGCGCCGTGACGAGCGGCAACTTCAGCCGTCTTACGTAACGGGTGATGTAACCAGTGACGAAGCTTGCGAGAGCCCATCGTCGTTTGGCAATGATCGAGCAGTCCGAAAAGCGTCGGACCGTCATCACCGCGTAACGTTTCGGTCAATTCAAGATTACGACGAGAAGCGGAATCAATACCGATGAAATCCGTTTGGACTTCATGCACGGGAGCCAAGATGTGGGAGACGGCTTCACATTGCGTCGTTTCCACATAGCTTAAAAGGGCACCGGCGGCGCTCACGGCTTCGGGGACATCGTCCAAGCCCCAGGCGGCCAAGGTTTGTACGCCAAATTGATGCTTGAGCATGCTCTCGCCATGGTCGGGGCTAAAGTGCCAAGAGGGCAAGCCCGTCAACGTGACGTTGAGATACTCTTCTTGAAGGCGAGCTTTGAAGTCTTCGGGAACGAGGACTTCAGACGGACCGATACGGGTGATTTCGCTAGCCAGTTCCGTCAAGCTTGTCGTGGCGGTACGGAATTCACCGTTACTTAAAACGACCCAAGCCAAGCCCAATCGCTCTTGATGACGACCGGCAGGCGCCACGGCCAAAAGGGCGGCGTTTTGCTTTTGGGGCAAGAGTTCGGATTCGGTGAGGGTACCCGGGGTGACGATTCGTGCCAAGTGGCGCTCAAGCGGACCCTTGCTCGGATCGCCGACTTGTTCGCAGATGGCGACGCTCACGCCTTGTTTGACAAGGCGTGCCAAGTATTGGTCCAAGGTTTTCTCGGGGACGCCAGCCATCGGGATCGGGTCACCGTTGACATCCGTGCCGCGAGCCGTCAGCGTGATACCTAAAAGACGATTGGCCCAAATCGCATCTTCGAAAAAGGTTTCGTAGAAGTCGCCCATGCGGTAGAGCAAAAGGGCGTGCGGATTTTGGGCCTTGATCTCGAGAAAACGACGAATAGCCGGCGTGTAGCCGGCGTATACGTCAGAGGCAGATTCGTTAGAGGCTTTCTTTGTAGCCATTATCAAGCCTGATTAGGCAGCGGGCTTGTAGTTGCGACGAACGACCGGCAACAATTGACCGAAGACCTTCGGCGTACCGGCAACGATTTCACCGGTTTGCAAGTAGTTGCCTTCGCCGTCAAAGTCGGTCACGAGACCGCCGGCTTCGAGAACCAAGAGGCTACCGGCAGCGATGTCCCAGCTTTGCAAGTTCGGTTCCCAGAAGGCGTCCAAACGACCGGCAGCAACGTAAGCCAAGTCGAGGGAAGCAGCACCGGCGCGGCGCAAACCGGCACAGTTCTTAGCCAATTGAGAGAACGTTGCCGTGTAAGCTTCAACGTCGTCGTTGCGGCGGAACGGGAAACCGACACCGATCAAGGCGTCCTTCATCATCGTGCGACGCGTCACACGGATACGGCGACCGTTCAAGAAGGCGCCGGAACCGCGAACGGCCGTGAACGTTTCGTCGTTGACCGGGTCGGCCACAACGGCGAGAACCACTTCACCGTCACGCTTCAAAGCGATGGAAACGGCGTATTGCGGGAAACCGTGCAAGAAGTTCGTCGTACCGTCCAACGGATCGATAATCCATTGGTATTGGCTCTTGGCCGGACCGACGATGCCGCGTTCTTCCGTCAAGATTTGATGGTGCGGATAGGCTTGTTGCAAGATTTCAATGATGGCGCTTTCGCAATCGACGTCAACTTTGCTCACGAAGTCAGACGGTGCCTTGGAATGAACTTCGATCGCATCGAGGTTTTCGCTGGCACGGGTGATGATGGTGCAAGCAGCACGAGCAGCCTTGACGGCGATATTGAGCATTGCATTAGACGACATAAGGTAAATATTCCTAATAAGAGAATGAATCTTTTAATAAAGCCGTGGCATAATCCACGTAAAATAATCTAACTATTTTAAAGCTTTATTGGCCACAAGAAAAGGGATTCATGGCAACTCATCCGTTAGCATCACGCGTTCGCTTCATTTTGGTGGAACCCGCTCATCCGGGGAACATCGGTTCGGCTGCGCGCGCGATCAAGACGATGGGCTTTCGTGACCTTCGTGTGGTGAAACCTTGGGTTGAAACGTACCGAACCGATGAAGAAGCGGTCGCGTATGCAACGAGTTCCGTTGACGTGCTTGAAGCCAGCCAAATGCACGGCTCGCTTCTGGAAGCGTTGGAAGGCGTGAGCTTTGCATGGGCGATGTCGGGCTATGACCGTGAATTCGGTCCGGCGATCGAACCCGTTCGCGAGGTTTCCGTGAAGGCTCGTGCGTTACTTGAACAAGCCGAAGGGGACATTGCGTTCGTTTTCGGTTGTGAGCGTTCCGGCCTTTCCAATGAAGATTTTATGGTCTGCCAAGGCTGTGCGGCCATTCCGGCCGACCCTGAAAGTTCCAGTTTGAATCTTTCGCAAGCCGTTCAAATCATGGCTTACGAAATGCACATGGCGATGCTCTCGGAAGCGACCGTTGACGGTCTCTACGATTGGCAAAGTCGTTTCGAAGGTGAGGAACCGGCCGGTTCCGTTGCCACCGAAGCGTTCCTTGAACATTTTGAGCGTGCCATGATCGCCTGTGGCGTATTGGATCCGGCAAAGCCCAAGCGCTTTATGCCGCGTATGCGCCGACTTTTTTCTCGTACTCAGCTGACCATGCCGGAGATCGATCTTCTGCGTGGCGTCTGTTCCGCTATCTTGCAACCGAAGCAGCAACGGATCGGACAGAAAAAGCAGAAGTAACGAGTCTTCACCGTATTTCCCCTTTTTCTCTTTGGTTGAATCTCCTCTGGGGGTTCACTTTTGTATTTTTATTTTTTCGGAGTTTTATTACATGGAATGGCTCGATTCAATCGTTTCCGTTGCCAATGATTATCTCTGGTCTTATGTTTTGATCGTGATGTTGGTTGGCGTGGGTTTGATGTTCACGATTCGCACCAAGCTCGTGCAAATCGTTCAAATCCCGGAAATGATTCGTTTGTTGTTCGAAGGCGTGGGCGCCAAGGCTCGTGACGGTCACATCACGACGTTCCAAGCTTTCTGTATTTCCACCGCTTCTCGCGTGGGCGTCGGTAACATCGCCGGTATCGCCATCGCCGTGACGATGGGTGGCCCGGGTGCCATCTTCTGGATGTGGGTGATCGCTACGATCGGCTGCGCCAGCGGTTTTGTGGAATCCACGTTGGCTCAGATCTTCAAGGTTCGTAATGCAGCCGGTACCTACGTCGGTGGTCCGGCTTACTACATCAAGAACGTCTTGAAGTCGCCGTTCTTTGCCGGCTTGTTTGCCGTGTTGATCACGATCACCTACGGTTTGATCTTCAATTCCGTGCAAGCCAACACGATGGCTTTGTCCTTGCAAGAAGCATTTGGTATCGACACGACCACGACGGGTATCGCAACGGCAATCTTGACCGCCTTCATTCTTTTGGGTGGTATGCAACGTATTGCGAAGGTCGTTGAAGTGTTGGTTCCGATCATGGCCGGTCTCTACTTGGGTTTGGCTTTGATCGTGATGGTCATGAACATCACGGCAATCCCGGCGGTTATCAGCCAAGTCGTTTCTTGTGCATTCGGCTTTGATTCCGTGATGGGTGCCGGTATCGGTGCAGCCATGATGAACGGTATCAAGCGCGGTCTCTTCTCCAACGAAGCCGGTATGGGTTCCATCCCGAATGCCGCCGCAACGGCCGACGCCACGCACCCGGTCAAGCAAGGTCTCGTTCAAGGTTTTGGCGTGTACGTCAACACGATGTTCGTGTGTACGGCTTCGGCTATGTTGGTCTTGATCGTTCCGGGCTGGGAAGGCTTGGGCAAGACCGGTATCGCGTTGGTCCAACACAATTTGACGCACGAATTGGGCTCTTGGGCTGCAATTCTTTTGACGGTGACGGTGCTCTTCTTTGCCTTTAGCTCCGTGATCGGTAACTACTTCTACGGTGAAATCAACATGTATTTCATCACGAAGAGCCGCTTGGCTTTGCCGATTTTCCGCCTCTGTGTGGTTGTGATGGTCTTCATCGGTTCCATCGCTTCTTTGTCCTTCGTTTGGAACATGGCCGACCTCTTCATGGCTTTGATGACGATCGTGAACTTGGTCGCCATTGCGCTTTTGGGTAAGTATGCTTACGCCGCTTTGGACGACTACGTCGCTCAAAAGAAGCGCGGCATTATGGAACCGGAATTCGATCCGAGCGTGTTGCCGGATCAAACGGGAGTCCAATGTTGGCCGCGTCGCGTGGATGACGAAATCAAGCAATAATCGATTCTGATCGAAAGAAATGGCTCGAAAACCGTAAGGTTCTCGAGCCATTTTTGCTACTGTTGTACAGGTATCCCGTTTTCGAATCGGTTACGAGTTTTCTTCTTTTTTCCGTTGATTATCGCCGTTTCATCAGCGGCAACGACTTCTCCGTTTTGCGCATCAACAAACGCTTCAATGAGACGTTGGTCGGTCGTAAAAATTTTTATTTCCCAATAATGGCCGATGAAGGTATTTTCCAGATCCACGTCATACGTTTGACCCGGAAAAATCTTTTGAGCAGCTTGGATGGCTTGGATGGCGGTGGTCTTGACCGTGGACAAGTCGCGAGCGATGTCTAGCGGTTTATCCGCCATGGCCGGGGCGGTAAGAAGGGCAATTACACTGGCACCGATTGCAATGAGCTTTTTCATAGGGAGCACCTTTTTTTGTTCGCACCTAGGAGCGTGCGATTTATGGTGATGCTATCGACAGACGGTGTAACTGTCTGTTTGGAAAGGTGATTATTTGTTGAGAAAGAAAAAGAGCGAGCTCGAAAGCTCGCTCTGATTTGTCTTAAAAGTTTACTACTTTAAGACGATCGGATGACGGTGACCGTGGCAGGGATTGGTGTCGCTCACCCAGATCGTGTGAGCATTCAAGTCCATCACGATGGCGTAGACCGTGCAAAGTTGACGGTACGGTTCATCACGCGGATCTTCGTGACTGCAAACGGAGTCGGGGAAGTTGGCGTGATCGCTGAAGATGGCCCACATGTCTTTTTGAGACAAGGACTTCTTGTAGAGGAGCTTGGCTTGACGACGGATACGGTTCAGACGGACGAACGTATCGGTCAAGTCATACTTGAAGGTGTCCTCTTGCTTAAAGAGTGGGGAGAGGTAATGGTTCGTATGAGCCAAAACTTCACCTTCAGGCATCAGCACGTCGAAGTCATAGGGCGTGAATTCCACGCTAGCCAAGAAACCGTCTCCGGAACCGATGCTAAACGTGCCGGAACCGGCGCGCTGTACACGAGCGACGCGATCCAAAGCGTTGGAGACGTTGTTGGCGTGAAGGATCTCACGGAACATGATATGAAGCGGGACACCGACTTCGCCTTCACCCACGCTCATCGCATTTAAGCAAACACCGATGCCGTGGCTATTTAAACCGCGACCACCGACCATACCGGCTTCAACGATCATCATGGCGGCGGGCTTGTTGCGTTGACGGAATTCGACAACGGCAACGTGCTCACGAGCGTGACGCAACCAATCCCAGGTTTGTCCCAAATACGTGTGAGCCGTGTCACTCATTTCCGGCAAGATGCCCATGCAAGAGCAACCGTCGGGTTGTGCGAAGAGAATTTCGCTGCGGCAGTTGATCGTCAAAATGTCTTCATAAGCGACGCCGGCACCTTCGGCAATGCCCTTCATCTCTTCGATGGCATCAGGGCAATACTCCGCAATCGGTGCTTCAAAACGCTTGGCCATCGCTTGTGCATCAGCCCATTCGACACCGGCGTATTCCTTCAACATCTTTTGATAAAAGCCGATGTTCTTGATGATTTCATTTTTGAGCGCTTCACCGTACTGCACGCCGCATTCGGCGGCAGAGCCGGAAATTTTCACGATCGGAAATGCAAAACCCATTTTCAATACTCCTTGCGGTTCTCTGAATCTTAGTAGCAACTGAGTCCTTCGGCCTCGATTTTCACGACTTGGTTATGCTTGCCCGTGTCGTAAAGATGTTGGATGGCCGCGTCAATGTAAAGCGGTAAAACTTCTTGAAGGTTTTTACAGGCGCTTTCATTGTAGATCGTGCTTTGATAGACCGTCACGTACTCTTTTTGACGTCCTTTTTTCACGACCTCGTCGATTTTGATTTGAAGGCCTCGAGCCCAATATTGACGATCCGTGTACTGCACCGTCATCACGGTGTGCGGCATCATCATCGGCGGGGGCGGGGGATGACCGCGATGACCACGGTGTCCTCGACGAGGCGGGGGTGGAGCATGGTAAAAACCGTGCCCGAAACCGATGCCGATCGTCGGGTAGATAACCATTTCGGGAACGAGCTCTTGTTCGCGTACAACGCGTGTTTTTTCAAGCAACAACCCAATGCTCATCCGATACTTTTCATTGGTATTGGGTTTGACGACTTCCAACTGAATGGCTTGCAATCGAGCCTTCATTTCGTTTTCAAAAGCAACGTAGAGGGCATCGTCGGCTTGCTTGGCGTCGAGTGCGACGACAGAAATCTTGTCACCCCAGTCCGGCATCGCGCGAAGCGACGTCTGCAACTCGGGCGTCATGGAGAATTTGGAATCGACTTGGATATGCGTCGACAAAGTGGGGGTGACACACCCCGTGAGAGACACGGCCAGTGTGGCTAGAGAGGCGATTTTCACCAAGGATTTCAGCATGCGTGGGCTCCTTGTCTTTCTACCCTCTAGCCTAATAAATTAGCCGATATTTTTCAAAACGGGTTTGTTATCAGATATTACGATGTAGTTACCGCGAACCGCACGACCGTCTTTAAAAAGCCAATCGGAAAGCACGTAACGATTCAACGGACCGTCCAATTGAACGATGCTCGGTTGGTGCGTGTGACCGTGGATGACGGCATGAGCGTGCTTTTGCAAAGCGGTCTTAACGACTTCAGCATTGACCACATCCATCTTGGAGGCTTCGGTGTCTTGCTTGGTGGCCTTGCTCTTGGCACGGGCGTTTTCAGCGACATCAAGGCGCTTACGGAGCGGCAAACGCAACATCGTCCATTGCCACCAGAAACCGCGGACCTTACGACGAACCTTTTGGTAGACCTCGTCGTCAGTACACCAGATGTCACCGTGGGAGAGCAAAATGCGAACGCCTTGATTGGAGGTGACACACGGGTCGGCCAACATCGTGGCACCGCATGCTTTACCGAAATCTTCACCCATCATGAAGTCACGATTGCCGTGCATGATGTAGAGCGAGTGCTTTTCAGAGTACTTTTTCAATGCTTCGATCACCACGGAGACGGTCTCAATCGCATCGTCACCCACCCAGTAGTCAAACAAGTCACCCAAAATCACCAATTCTTGGTGTTGGCTGGCCACATCGTCCAAAAAGTGCAAAAAGCCGTCGATCGTATCGGAGTCATCGCCATTCAAATGCAAATCACTGATGAAAACCGGGTCGCGCAAAACGATGGAATCGACCGTCACTTCTTGGCAGGGGGTGGAGAAAAATTTCATTGAAAAAATCCTTACAAACAACCGAAGAAATTCTAAAGGATTATCTGAGAGATTGACCACGTATAAGGGAATTTAATGAAAAGGATAAGAAGATAACCGTATGATTTGTAATGGATTTTTTTATTGGGGTGCGATAAGCGTTTTCAGAATTTGTAAAAAATGTTTCCAAAAAGAAAAGGTGCGAATTTCTTCGCACCTCTTCTTCGATCAAACCCTTAAGGGTAGTTGCGCATTAGGCTTGCGGCAACTTGGCCAATTGTTCCGTCACCTTTTCGAGTAACTTCGTGAAGTTAGCCAAGCGTTCGCGTTCTTGGTTCACCACAGCTTCCGGAGCACGAGCCACGAACTTTTCGTTGCTCAACTTGCCGTTAGCCTTGGTGATTTCACCTTGCAAACGAGCCACTTCCTTGCTCAAACGTTCACGTTCGGCTTCGATATCGATCTTCACGACCAACATCAACTTGAAGTCTTCGACGATAGCGACCGGGGCGATGGAGCCTTCGGCAGCCTTGGCGATGTCTTCAACGATGTTGACTTCGCTCAAGCGAGCCAAGTGTTGGATGTACGGGCCGACCACGCTGGCGATTTCCGGGTTGCCTTGCAATGCGAGCGGAACACGTTCGCTCGGAGACAATTGCATTTCACCGCGCAAGTTACGAACGGCGTCGATCATTTCCTTAGCGAGCGTCATGTGAGCGTCGGCTTCGGCAACGACGGCATCCAAATTGGCCGTCGGGTATTCTTGGATCATCAAGGACGTTTCTTCGTCTTCACGACGCGTCTTGGCGATCACGGAAACCTTTTGCCAGAGCTCTTCCGTGATGAACGGAATGATCGGGTGAGCCATACGAAGGACCGTTTCCAAAACTCGGATCAACGTTTGACGCGTACCGCGTTGCGTGGCTTCGTCACCTTGAGCCATTTGGACCTTCGTCAATTCGAGGTACCAGTCACAGTATTGGTCCCAAACGAAGGAGTAGATGGCGTTGGCAGCGTTGTCAAGACGCCATTCACCGAGAGCCTTGTGAACTTCAGCAACCGTACGGTTGAGTTCGTTCATGATCCAACGATCGACGAAGCTCAACTTGACTTCGGCGCCTTCGTCCATACCGCAGTCCTTACCGGCCACGTTCATCAACACGAAGCGCGTTGCATTCCAGAGCTTGTTGCAGAAGTTACGATAACCTTCAGCACGCTTCAAGTCGAAGTTGATGTGGCGACCGAGGTTGGCGTAAGCGGCCATCGTGAAGCGCAAAGCGTCGGCACCGTGCGGAGCAATACCGTCCGGATAGTTCTTGCGCAACATCTTTTCAACCTTCGGAGCCTTTTCCGGTTGACGCAAACCGCGCGTGTTCTTGGCGATCAAGCTTTCCAAGTCGATACCTTGGATGATGTCCAACGGGTCGAGCGTGTTGCCTTCGCTCTTACTCATCTTCTTGCCTTGTGCGTCGCGAACGAGACCGTGGAGGTAAACGGTCTTGAACGGAACACGGCCCGTGAAGTAGCGCGTCATCATGACCATACGTGCCACCCAGAAGAAGATGATGTCGTAGCCCGTCACCAAAACGGAGCTCGGCAAGAAGAGGTCGTAACCGGCTTCCTTCATCTTTTCTTCGCACGGCCAGCCCATCGTAGAGAAGGGGACCATGGCAGAAGAGAACCACGTATCCAAAACGTCAGCGTCGCGCGTGAGCTTCACGCCTTCGCCGGCCTTGGCTTGAGCTTCGGCTTCATTGTGAGCCACATAGACGTTGCCGGCTTCGTCGTACCAGGCCGGGATCTGGTGACCCCAAACCAATTGACGAGACAAGCACCAGTCTTGAATGTTTTCGAGCCATTGACGATAAACACCGCGCCATTCCTTCGGCATGATGTTGACTTCGCCGCTTTCCATGGCTTCGAGGCCGATCTCACCGATGGACTTGCCCGGGAAGTGAGCGCCTTCGGGAGCGGGCTTGCTCATGGCCATGTACCATTGTTCGGAGAGCAACGGTTCAACGATTTCGCCCGTACGCGTCACGCGCGGCACCATGTGCTTGTGATCCTTGATACCGACCAAAAGACCCAAAGCGTCCAAATCGGCCACAGCCACCTTACGAGCTTCGTAACGATCCATGCCGCGATACTTTTCGGGCACGTTGTCGTTCATCGTGGCGGTCTTCGTCATGACGCTGACGGCTTCCAAACCGTGGCGTTGACCGACGGCAAAGTCATTGAAGTCGTGAGCCGGCGTAATCTTCACGCAACCGGAACCGAATTCGCGATCGACGTATTCGTCGGCGATCACCGGGATTTCACGGTCGCAAAGCGGCAAAATCACGTTCTTGCCGATCAAGTGTTGATAACGTTCGTCTTCCGGGTGAACGGCAACGGCTTGGTCACCGAAGAGCGTTTCCGGACGAGTCGTGGCAACGACGACGCCTTCACCGCCGTCAGCGGCCGGATAACGGATTTCCCAGAGATGACCGTTTTCTTCTTCGCTTTCAACTTCCAAGTCGGACACGGCGCTTTGCAACTTCGGGTCCCAGTTCACCAAACGCTTGCCGCGATAGATGAGGCCGTCGTTGTAGAGCTTCACGAACGTGTCGACCACGACCTTGGAGAGCTTCTCATCCATCGTGAAGTAGAGGCGATCCCAGTCAACGGAGTTACCCAAGTGACGAACTTGATCCAAGATCGTGCCGCCGGAGTATTCCTTCCATTCCCAGACCTTGGCGATGAATTCTTCACGCGTAAAGTCGTGGATGCTCTTGCCTTCCTTTTCCAATTGGCGTTCGACCACGATTTGCGTGGCGATACCGGCGTGGTCCGTACCCGGGACCCAAGCCGTGTTGTAGCCCATCATGCGGTGATAGCGCACCAACGTGTCCATCACGGATTGATTGAAGGCATGACCCATGTGCAAGATACCCGTGATGTTCGGGGGCGGCAATTGGATCGCAAAGGAGGGCTTGGCCGGATCCATCTTGGCGGCAAAGTAACCGCGCTTTTCCCACAAGGGGTACCAATGGTTCTCGATTTGTGCCGGCTCAAAGCTCTTGGCAAGTTCTTCAGTCGTCATATCGTTATTTCTTAACTAATGTAAGTAATCAAAAAGGGTAGCACTAAAGCAAACGCAATATTTTAGCGCTGAAATTGTTTTTCTTCCGCTTCTCGCATCACACGCATCAATTCTTCGCGGACCGTTTGCACGATCAATGCGTTCAATTGACGGGTGAGGTCACTACGCAAGTGGTGGTAGGCGCTCGTTACGGCGGCGTTGACCATGTCGTCCATTTGTTGTTGCATGGAAGCGGTCAAAGCCGGAGCAAACTTTTCGACCAAGGTGGTCATCGCCTCTTCACGAGCCAAACGCAAACGTTCGGCCTCCTTCATCGGCGAGAAGTCCGGAGCTTCTTGCAAGACTTGAGAGGTGCGTTCTTCGACGCGTTCCAAAACTTGTTCCAACTTCTCCCAAGGGACGTTGACGCGATCGCGCAACACGGGGATGTCATCACGGAAGGTGATCGTCGGTTCTTTACGTAACATCTCAGTGCTCATCAGTCTTTCTTTCCTTGATCATGTGCCACCGGGTTGAGGCCCGATTGGCGATAAATAACAAAGCGTTTGCGGGCGGCTTGACGTTCGTTTTCTTGATTCGGAACGATGTCGATTACGCGCGCAAAACGAGCAAAAAGGGTTTGGAAATTGTTCGGGACCTCATCGTCCAGGAGGATCAAGAGATCTCGGCTCGGCAATCGGTCGGCATCGGTGTCGTAGACCGTACTCGTTTGATCGGCCAAGGCGTCCGATGCTTTGACGATCGGATAAAAGCCGGTCGAATCGAATGCACACAATTGACGAGCAAAGTAATCCAAGCGGTGCGCGTCGTACGACCATAACGCAATCTTCATACCAAGGCCACGGGCCTTGCGAACGACACGGCACGCATATTGGATGCGATTTTCCGGGACGTTGAAGTGAAAGTCGATTTTTTGTGCCACGGCGCACTCCTAGAAAATTAAGCGTTGGCGATCCAGTCGATCAAAAGCGGCACGGGGCGACCCGTGGCTTGCGGCATGCGACCGCTCTTCCACGCCGTCATGGCGATATCCAAGTGAGCCCACGGCGTGCCTTCGGGAACGAAGGCAGCCAAGAAGGTTGCTGCCACGCTGGCACCGGCTTCACCTCGCGGACCGATGTTGGCGATGTCAGCCACGTTGGACTTCAACAAATCCTTGTAATAGCGACCGCCGAAGGGGAGCGCCCAAAGGGCTTCCATCGTACGGTCGGCCGCCTCTTCCATGGCCTGACAGAGCTTCGGATCGTTGACAAACAGACCGTGGTGATGATTGCCCAAGGCAACCCCCATGGCACCCGTTAAAGTCGCCACGTCAACGATGGCACGCGGCTCAAAACGCGCGGCGTAAGCCAAGGCGTCGGCCAAGATCAAGCGACCTTCGGCATCGGTGTTTTGTACTTCGATCGTTTTGCCGTTCAATGCGGTGATCACATCGGAAGGCTTATAAGCAATGCCGTCGGGCAAGTTTTCACAAGCAGGAATCAACGCGATGACATTTCGCTTCATGCCCAATTTGGCAATCGCTTTGAAAGCGGCCATCACGGCAGCGGCACCGCACATGTCGTACTTCATTTCCGTCATGTGTGCGCCCGGCTTCAAACAAAGACCGCCGGCATCAAACGTGATGCCCTTACCGACCATTACCAACGGAGCCTTACTCTTGGAGGCACCTTGGTAATGCAATTCGATAAAGCGGGGAGCGACGCGAGAACCTTGAGCGACGGCCAAAAAGGCATTCATACCCAATTCGCGGATCGCATCTTCGTCGTGGATCTTCACGGTGACATGCTTGATGTCGGCCATCTTCATGGCGGTTTCAGCCAAGAATTGAGGCGTACAGAAATTGGCGGGCATGTTGGCCCAGTACTTGGCGTCATTGACGGCACGGGCCTTGGCCTGACCGATCTTCAAGGCTTTGGCGATGCTCTTTTTTTCTTCTTCAACGACCACCATGTAGGTGTGATCGTCGATCAATTCCACTTCGTCGCACTTCAACGGTTCTTTTTGCGTCAAAGCCAAGCGAGCGAAATGCTCCACGGCCCATTCGATCGTACGAGCGGGCGGAATCCAGTCTTCTAAAGGCAAGGCGACCGTTTGGGCTTTCGTGGCTTTCAAGGCGGCACCGACGGCTTGAACAAAAGCGTCGTCGTCATAGTCTTCGAGCTTACCCAAACCCAAAAGGACCAAGCGGCGAGACCAGATGCCTTCCATGTCACGAAGAACGATGGTCGAACCCAACTTCGTGTCAAAGTCACCTTCGGCAATCATTTCGGTGATTGCCCCTTCACAGGCAGCTTCGGCGTAAGCGGCCGAAGGCGTCATGATGCCGTCAGAAAAAACACCGACGACCACGGCGTCGGTTTGGACGGTTTCAATGCTTTGCGCACAGATTTTTAACTGCATGACTCTACCTTTCAACTTCTCAAAAATAACCTTCCAATTTTAATGGAAAGCCCGATATTTCCTACCAAAAGTTAAGCAAAATCAAGTGAAATTTTCAGAAATTAATAATTCAAAAATCTATAATTAGACTTCAACACAGAAATTCATTTAAGGAGTTTGGAAAATGTCTGACTTCCCGAAGTTGCGTTTATCTCGCTTGACCAAGGATATCGAATTGTTGATTCCGTTCTATCGTGATGGTTTGGGTTTTGAGATCCTTGATCGTTCCGAAAACGTTGACGGGATGGATACCATTTTGTTCGGTCACAAGGATTGGCCGTATCAATTTGAGTTCTCTCACCACCGTGGTGACGACCAAGCTCCGCGTGCACCGTCCATGGAGTACTACCGTGTTTTCTGCATTGAAGACGGCGCTCAATGGAACAAGATGATGCACTCCATGTTCGATGCCGGTGTTTCTCAAGTGACGCCCCCGGCTCAATACGTTCAAGGTAAGTACCCGTGCGTTGCTTATGAAGACGCTGACGGTTACCGCGTGGTCCTTGTTCATGGTCACTGGAAGAAGTAATCCTTCCTAAAGAAGACATTCGAAGGCGCAGTTTTGATTGAGAAGCTGCGTCTTTCTTTTTGGAGAAAAAGATGCTCAATATTCGTGTAGCAACGGCTTCCGATGCTAAAGCGCTTTATGCGATCGAATCGGCCTCGTTTCCGCCGGCCGAAGCTTGCTCGTTGGAAAACTTTGAAAAGCGCTTGGCCGTTTTTGCCGATTCGTTTTTGATTTTGGAATTGATGGGGAAGCCCATCGGTTTGATCGACGGGATGGTCACCAATCAAATGACGATTACCGATGATCTTTTTGCCGATGCTTCTCGTCACGATCCCAAAGGTGAATGGCAAAGCGTGTTCGGTTTGGCCGTGATTCCGAAAGAGCGCCATCAAGGGTTCGGTGCGCTTTTGATGATGTCCTTTATTGAAAAGGCTCGTGAAGAAGGTCGTAAGGGTTTGATTTTGACCTGTAAGGAAGAGTTGATTCCGTACTACGAGCAGTTTGGCTACGAAAATCGTGGCTTGTCGGCTTCCGTTCACGGCGGAGCAGCCTGGTACGATATGGTATTAACGTTCTAATTGTTTGACGGAAAAGCCTTTTTCGGTACAATCCAAGCCATTCGATCAGATAGAAAAACAAAAGAACTATGCAACGTAAAGATTTTGAAATCATGGCCCCGGTGGGTTCTCGCGATTCGTTGGCCGCTGCCATTCAAGCCGGTGCCGATTCCATTTATTTCGGCATTGAAAACTTGAACATGCGTGCGCATTCTGCGAAGGCTTTCACCATTCATGATTTGAAAGAAATCGCCGCCATTTGCCGCGAGCACGATGTCAAGAGTTACTTGACCGTCAATACGATCATCTATGACGAAGACATGGAGTTGATGCGTGAAATTCTCGATGCGGCAAAAGAAGCCCAAATTTCCGCCATCATTGCCAGCGATATCGCCGTGATGAACTATTGCGCATCGATCGGTCAAGAGGTCCATCTTTCGACGCAATTGAACATCTCCAACGTGGAGGCTTTGCGCTTTTACGCCAAGTTTGCCGACGTGGTCGTGTTGGCTCGCGAGCTCAATATGAAGCAAGTGGCCAAGATCGCTCGTGCGATCGATGAAGAAGACATTCGTGGTCCGAACGGTGAACGCATCCGTATCGAAATGTTCTGTCACGGTGCGCTTTGCATGGCTATCAGCGGCAAGTGTTACTTGAGCTTGAATACGCGTGGCCGTAGCGCCAATCGAGGCGGTTG
This sequence comes from Burkholderiaceae bacterium, assembly GCA_017646335.1. Lineage (GTDB taxonomy): Bacteria > Pseudomonadota > Gammaproteobacteria > Burkholderiales > Burkholderiaceae_F > Aphodousia. The sequence continues at coordinate 13,475 of JAGCMT010000005.1, read as the reverse complement.
TTTGCAAAACTGCCGTCGCAGCTACATCGTCAAAGATAAAGAACGCGATATCGAGCTCGAAGTCGACAACAAGTACATCATGAGCCCGAAGGATTTGAAGACGATCGGTTTCATGGATTTGATGATGAAGGCCGGTGTGCGCGTCTTCAAGATCGAAGGTCGTGCTCGTGGTCCGGAATACGTTCGTACGGTGGTCGAATGCTATGACGAAGCGATTAACGCCGTGCTCGAAGGCCGTTGGGACGAAGAGACGAGCCGCTCTTGGGACGATCGTTTGGCGACGGTTTTCAATCGCGGTTTCTGGGACGGTTACTATTTGGGTCAAACGATGGGTGAGTGGACCGATCGTTACGGTTCGTTGGCAACGGAAAAGAAGGTCTATGTCGGTAAGTGCTTGCACTACTACAGCAAGTCCGGCATCGGTCACTTCCAAATTCAAGCCTACGGCTTTAAGCCCGGCGATCGTTTGGTCGTGATCGGTCCGACGACGGGTGCCGTCTACATCGATTTGGATGAAGTCCGTCAAGAAGAAAACGTGCTTGACGCGGTTGAAAAGGGGATGGACGTTACGTTTAAGGTGCCTGAGCGTATCCGAGAAAATGACAAGCTCTATCTCTTGCAAAAGGTCGATCCCTTAGGCGATCCGCTCTAAAAATCAGTCAATACCAACAAAGCCGATGATTAACCCTCATCGGCTTCGTTTTTTCACCTAGAAGTAGCGAAAAAAGTGGCTGATTTTTGTATGATTTTCTTGTTGTATCAAAGTGTAAACGGCGATAATAACCGTATGAAAAATTGAGCAGTTGGAGGTATACATGTCAGAAAAAGTGACCTTGTCCGGTTTGACCAAAGATGGAAAGCGCGATCAGTTTTTCTATCTTTGCGCCATGAACCGCGCGACGGTAGTAATCAATACGAAGATCGGTTTGTTGACGGAAGAAAAAGCCCGTCGTTATGCGCCGGTCGTGGCCCAAGTGACCGCCATGGGTGAAGACGGATCGTGGCGACCTGATCGTGTTTTGAAGGTCGAGCCCAAGATGATCGAGATCATCGGTCCGGAAATCTCCGAGTTGCACGTCGGTCGTTCCAGTCAAGACATGCATACGACCTATCGTACGGCCATGCTCCGTGACGATGTGTTGGAAATCCATGATGCATTGAACGGTCTTCTTGAAACCTTCACTGCTTTAGCCGAAACCCATCGCGGTGTGGTCGTTCCGAGTTACACCAACGGTGTGGCCGCTCAACCCAATTCTCTTTCTCATTATTTCTTGGGTGTTTCCGAATCCTTGATTCGCGCTCGCGATCGTCTCCAAGAACTCTTTAATCGTGCCAATCACTCTCCGATGGGTTCGACCGTTTTGAACGGTACGGGGTGGCCCTTGGATCGTCGCACGATGGCTGACTATTTGGGCTTTGACGGTCCGTTTATCAATGCGCTTGATGCCGTTCACGGTGCACCGACCGATTTGCCGATCGAATTTGCTCAAGTGATGCAATCCATCGCTTTGCCGATCGGTATCCTCATCCAAGACATCATGATCCAATACGCTCAACCGCGTCCGTGGATCATTTTGCAAGAAGGCGGCGAAAATACGTACGCCTCGTCGGCGATGCCGCAAAAGCGCAATCCGGGCTTGATGAATAGCACGCGTGTTTTGGCTAGCAGCGTCTGCGCCGGTGCCGTTGAAATGGCCTTCTTGATGCACAACATTTCCGTCGGTCAAGGCGATGCGCGCTTTGTAACGAATCGTGCTCCGATTGCTCGCGATACGGTGAAGTTGATCGGTATGTGTGACCGCGTTTTGAAGGCTTTGCGCATCAGTCCCGAACGTGCGCTTGAAGAACTCAATAACGACTGGACGGCAACGCAAGAAGTGGCCGATCGCTTGATGGCCAACTACGGGGTACCGTTCCGTGTCGGTCACCATGTTGCAAGTGCCATGGTCGGTTGGGCTCGTGCCAATAACGTTCGTCCGTTGGAATTCCCGTACGAGAAGATGCAAGAGCTCTTCCGTGAAGTCACGGGTAAGGAATGGCACGAAATGGAATTGCCGATGAGCGAAGCCGAGTTCCGTGATGCGCTCGATCCGCATGCCATCGTTGAAAATCGTAAGACCGAAGGCGGTCCGCAAGCCGCCAGTATCGAATCGATGTTGGTGACGCGTCGTGCACAAAACGAAACGGCTCGTCAATGGTGTGCTACGCGTACGGCGCAAATTGACGATGCATTGGCTCGTTTGGAAAAAGATTTCTCTCAATATCTTTAATAAATCTTTGATTCATATGGAATAAGGAGATCATGATGTCTCTAATGCCTTGGCTATCAATTCTCGTTCTCTGTTATTGCGGTTACTTGCTTATCCAACGCAAGCAAACGCACATGGTGTTGTTGTTCACCGGTTTGGTGATGCTTGTCATCGCCATCTTGTTCGGTGTCACGAACTTCTTGCCCAAGGGCGTGAAGACCTCCGGTTTGGTGTGGTTCGATATTTTCGATTTGCTTCGCACCATTAGTACGAAACAAGTCGCCGGTACGGGCTTCCTCATCATGACGGCCGGTGGTTTCGCCGGTTACATGGATCGCATCGGTGCTGCAAAGTCTTTGGTCAACGTGTGTATCAACCCGTTGCGTAAGCTTTCTCAACCGTACGTGGTTTTGGTTTTGGGTTACTTGATCGGTCACTCGCTCGTGACGGTGATTCCGTCTGCTGCCGGTTTGGCCATGTTGCTCTTGGTCGCTTTGTTCCCGATTCTTCGTGGCGTGGGCGTGAGCGCAGCTGCTGCCGGTGCCGTGATTGCAACGACGGGTAGTATCGGTTTTGCTCCGACGGCCGGTACGGCTAACTTGGCTGCTAAGACCGCCGGTCTCGATCCGATCATTTATTTGGTCCAATATCAATTGCCGGTCGCTTTGTGCGTGTTGGCCGCCGTTGCCGTGACGCACTACTTCGTGCAAAAGTACTACGACAACAAGAACGACGACAACTACGTCGAAATGCAAGAACTCAAGCCCGTTGACGCTCCGGACGCTCCGGCTTGGTATGCCTTGTTCCCGATTCTTCCGATCTTCTTGATGATCATCTTCTCCAAGCTCGTTTATAGCGGCATCAAGCTCAATACGATTTCCGCTTTGCTCATGGTTTGGATGTTCGTCGTTGTGATCGAATTGATCCGTCATCGTGACATGAAGAAGGTGTTTGGCGATGCCATCATTTTCTACAAGAAGATGGGTGCCTTGTTCGCTTCGATCGTTGCTTTGATCATCTGCGCTGAATTCTTCGCAGCCGGTTTGAAGGCAACGGGTGTTGTGTCCTTGTTGATCGACTCCGCTCAAGGTCTCGGCCTTGGTATGGGCGGTATGACGGCTGTCTTGACGAGTATCGTCGGTGCCGTGACGTTCTTGACGGGTTCCGGCGTCGGTGCTTACTCCTCCTTTGCCGCTTTGGCTCCGGACGTGGCTGCCGGTCTCGGTGGTCAAGCCGCTGCCATCGTCACGCCGATGCAATTCGCTTCCGGTATCCTCCGTGCTATGAGCCCGGTGGCCGGTGTTGTGATCGCTGTGGCCGGTGCCGTGGGTGTGAGCCCGAGGGGTATCGTTCGCCGTACGTGCATCCCGATGGGCGTTGCCTTCGTGGTGACCTTGGTCGTTAACTGGATCCTCTTCATCTAATTTATTGATGATTAACTGACAGGTCCGGCCCGGTTCGAAACCATTCGAATCGGGCCTTTCCATTTGGGTCTTGTCAAACGATTTTTTCAGGAGCAAAAGTTTCTTCGAGCGGGGATGTAGCTCACCGGGTAGAGCGTCGCGTTCGCAATGCGAAGGTAGTGGGTTCGAGTCCCATCATCTCCACCAAATTTTCAGCATGGCACCTTCGGGTGCTTTTTCTTTTTTCTCGAGTTGCTTAAAAAATAAGCAATCTGAAAACTCCTTCATTGCTCAAGCACTTAACGTACTTATCCACAGTTATCCACAGGGTTGTTAACAAAAACGGTGGATTATCCACATTTTGTTGCCTAATTTTTAAGCAATATAACAAAAATCCTTTCTCTCAAGGGGTTAAGGTGCTTATCCACACTTATCCACAGGACTGTCCACAAGCTGTGAACAAATGCCGTGGATATCTTTTTTCGCAACCGATTGTTTCTATGTCAAACAAAAATAGACACTCCCGCGCTATGCTTAGTTTGTTCTGATTTTTTCTGTTTAAGGAGAACTCCCATGGCTCAGCAATACACCGAAGCATTGGTCAATCGTTTTTTGCGTTACGTAGCGATTCCTTCGGAAAGCGTTCCGAAGGCAAAAGTCGTTCCCAGTAGCGAAGGTCAATGGAATGTCGCCAAGTTGGTTGCCGAAGAATTGAAGGCCATGGGTCTTCAAGAGATTGATATCGACGAGCACGCTTGTGTGACGGCTTATTTGCCGGGCAATGTCGAAGGCGCTCCGGTGGTGGGTTTCAGCGCTCATATGGATACGGTACCGGTCGGTTTGTCCGATGTGGTTCATCCGCAAGTGATCCATTATGAAGGCGGTGACGTTTGCTTGAATGCCGAAAAGGATCTTTGGATTCGTGTGGCTGAGCATCCTGAACTCAACGCTTATGTCGGTCAAGACATCATCTTCACCGATGGTACGAGCGTGTTGGGTGCCGATAACAAGGCCGGTCTTGCCAACATCATGCAAGCGTTGGAAATCTTGATCAAGGAAAATCGTCCGCACGGTGATATCCGCGTGGCTTTCGTTCCTGACGAAGAAATCGGTTTGTTCGGTTCCAAGGCTCTTGATTTGGAGAAGTTCAAGGTCGACTTCGCTTATACGGTTGACGGTGCCGAACGCGGTGAAGTGGTTATTGAAACTTTCAACGCCGGTGAAGTTCGTATCGAAATCGACGGCGTGACGGCTCACCCGATTTCCGCCAAGGGCGTGATGGTGAATCCCTTGTTGGTTGCCACCGACATCATGAGCCACTTCGATCGTTTGGATACGCCGGAACACACCGAAGGCCGTGAAGGTTACTTCTGGTTCAAGACGATCCAATCGACGCCGCGTCATGCAACGCTTAATTTGAACATCCGTGACTTCGACTTGACGCAATACGAAGCTCGTAAGCAATTCGTTCGCGACGTGATCAAGTTTGAACAAGTGCGCCATCCGAAGGCTAAGATCGAAGCTCATATGGAAGATGTCTACGGTAACATCAGCTCCTTCTTGGGTGAAGACCGTACGGCGATTGAAGTGATTTATGAAGCTTTGGATGAACTCGGTATCAAGGCCATCACCAAGCCGATGCGCGGCGGTACCGACGGTTCTGCCTTGTCGGCTCGCGGTTTGGTGACGCCCAACTATTTCACGGGTGCACACAACTTCCACGCTTCGGCTGAATTCTTGCCGATTCCGTCCTTCACGGACTCTTTGGCAATGACGTTGAAGATGGTCGAGTTGCTTGCCAAAAAGCGTAAGTAATCGATTGCTTCGGCAATAAAAAGAAATCCTCAAATCGTTGATCGATTTGAGGATTTCGTGTTTTTAAGGTCGTGATTAGCGAATCAAAATAATCGAGGGGAATTCGAGGCTGAAGGTGGAACCTTGACCGAGTTCGCTTTCGATTTTCAGTTGGGCGCGATTATTCATCGCCACGTGTTTGACGATGGCCAAACCCAAACCCGTGCCACCCGTTTCGCGAGAGCGGCTCTTGTCGACGCGATAGAAGCGTTCCGTTAAGCGGGGAAGGTCTTTGGACGAGATTCCGATGCCGGTGTCTTTGACGGCAAAGACGGCAACTTTACGACGTTCGTCGTAAGACCAACGAATCTCGATCTCACCGTCTCGCGGCGTATAACGCAACGCATTGGTGATCAGATTCATGCAAGCGCTACGTAACTCATTGGGGTAGCCCTCGACGGCCGTATCCGTTTCAACGACAAGCGAGAGACGGTGAAAACCGTTGGAGATCGTCTTGGCTTCTTCGAATAAAGACTTCACCATGCGAGACATGCTCACGATGTCGGGGTGGCGTCGTTCGGATTCGTCATGGTTTTCCAAGCGCGACAAGGCCAAGAGGTCATTGACGAGGCTATGCATACGGCTGGCTTCGTCTTTCATCAATTCCAACTGACGCTGGCGCGTTTCGGGCGGCATCTCATCGCCGTGAAGGATCATGTCCAAAAAGCCCGTGATCACGGTCAGCGGCGTACGAAGTTCATGGCTGACGTTGGCAACGAAGTCTTTGCGCATCGCATCGATTCGACGCTGTTCGGTGATGTCTTGCGTCACGATGATGACGTGCGTATCGTCGGCGACATACACGCGCAACAGAAGTTCATGACCGGGCTCGTTGGAGGCGACCATGATCGGCTCGTCAAAGACGCCGTCGTGCAAGTAGTCACGAACTTTTTGGCTCTTGATGGCCGATTGGATCCAAATCCCCATATGCTCATCAAGATTGACGCCGAGGTGACGATCGGCAGCCGGATTGCACCATTCAACGGTCATCCCGCGGCGAATCAAAATGACCCCTTCAGGCAAGGCCGACAGGCTCAAACGATAGCGATCCAAGCGAGCCATCAACGTAGCGATGCGTTCATGGTCGACTTCTTCGGGCGAGCTCGGTCGGTCTTTGGGAACGACGAGCATTTGCCAGATGCTGACGGCCGTCAATGCAATCAACGTGCACAGCAACATCGTTTCCGTCTCAACCGTCCATCCGAGAACGACTGCCAACGCGCCGACGGCTAAGAGGGCATAGAACCATTGTTGGCGAGGTGTCCAGTTTTTCATAAGAAATCCTTAAACCACGTTGGCTCGGTAACCGAGACCGCGTACGGTTTGTAAGAGATTTTCGCAGGCCGTGCCTTGCAATTGTTTGCGAAGACGAAGCATATGAACGTCAACGGTGCGCTCGTCGATGTAGGCGTTGTCCCACACGAGTTCCAATAACATTTCACGGCTGTAAACTCGACCGGGATTTTTGGCAAAGACGAGCAATAACTTGAATTCTTTTGCCGAGAGCGTGAGCGTTTGACCGTCGACGCGAGCTTCGCATCGTTTTTCATCCATTTCCAAAGGGCCACATCGAACAAGCGGTTCAGGATTCGGGGTCGGTGCGAGCACGCGAGCACGACGTAAAACGGCGTTGATGCGAGCCGTCAGTTCTCGAGGCATGAACGGTTTGACGATGTAATCGTCGGCGCCGGCATTGAGTCCGTTGACACGGTCGGCTTCACTGCCGCGCGCAGTCAGCATAATGACGGGCAAGGTGACGGTTTCCGGTGCTTGACGCAACTCTTCTAGCCATTGAACGCCGCTTTTGTCGGGCAACATGTAATCCAAAAGAATCAACGAAGGACGTTGCTCCTCAAGCAAGGCTTGTGCTTTTTGCGTGTTTTCGCATCCCTTGACCGTAAAGCCCGCACTTACGCAAGCAAACGCGATCAATTCGCGAATCGACGTCTCGTCCTCGACGATCAAAATATAAGAATCGTTCATACTAACCAAAGTCCACTCAAAATCTGTTTCCTACCCCAATATTAACGAATTTGTTCGGTCGAATAAGCGAAAAACAACAGTCCGAAACAACAAAAAAGAGCCTTTTTCGCGGTAACGGAAAAAGGCTCTGAAAAGTGTTCTCGCTTAGATGAAAGTGACGGGGACCGGGCCGCGATTGGGGATACGGTAAGCGTCGACCGTCTTTCGTCCGAAGCACAATGCACACCAAGCCACTTCGCCTTCTTGTAGACCTAACCACTCACGAACCAAGTCGCTCTCGGCGGCCTTGGTGGCATAACCGGCAAAGCAACAGCCGACTTGATGGGCTTCACAAGCCAAATTGAAGTAGGTCAGGGCAATACCCGTATCGACCGGTCCCCAAACGGCTTTGGCCGGACCGACGCAATAAGCCACGTGCGGAGCTCCGCGCAAAATTACGTCCTTGCCGCCTCGGTAACGCTCAAGGATCGAATCGATGGCGTAACGTTTACCGTAGACGGGATGAGTACGGCAAACCGTATCGAACCAGGTGGCGATCAAGTCAGCCAATTCTTTCGTTTTCTTCGGATCTTCGATCACGATCCAACGAAGCGTGCGGTTATTGCCGCCCGAGGGCGCGTAATTGGCTGCATCCAAGATATCGACCAACGTGTCATGATCCACCGGGCGTGTATCGTATTGACGATAGGAGCGACGGGACTTTAAGAACGCAAGCGTCTTTTGCGTATCCAGTCCGTCCATCGGGAGCGCGTCAGCCAAATCGACTTCGGCATTAAAAACCTGCATGGAGGCTTTTGTCGGGCAGTAAGCCACGCATTGACCGCAGTTGTTGCAGCGACCGGCGAGTTCTTCCGGCATCACAGGGCGGTTATTGTCCAAGCGTAAAAGCCCTTTGGGACAGGCTTGTACACAGGTGCCACAACCGATACAAGTATCGGGATCATAAGAAAATTTGCTCATCGTTACACTCCGGATCCAACATTGATAATTAGTCTACGCTTTTTGCTACGTAGATTCTTTTAGGAAAACACTAACTTCTATGACGCAATGCGCAAAAAAGGATTAGTATCCCTTCTTATCGATTCAAAATTTTTGTCTGAAGGGACCAATAACATGTTGCGTTTAGCTTGTGACTATCAAGAAGGTTGCCATCCGAAGATCCTCGAACGATTGGTCGCCACCAATATGGAAAGCACCGCCGGTTACGGTATGGATCCGTACTGTGAATCGGCTCGTGAAAAGATCAAAGCCGCTTGTGGCAATCCCGATGCCGTCGTGCATTTGTTGGTGGGCGGTACCCAAACGAATGCGACGGTCATTCGTTCCATCCTTCGTCCTTGCGAAGGGGTCGTTTCCGTGAATACGGGCCACATCAACGGCCACGAAGCCGGTGCCATCGAATTGGGCGGTCATAAAGTTCTCACGATCCCGCACGTTGACGGCAAGATGGTTGCTGCCGATCTTCGTCGTTATTTGGAAAATGTCTACAAAGATGCCGCTTGGCAGCACGGTGTGATCCCGGGCATGGTCTATGTGTCTCAAGCCACGGAAACGGGCTCCGTTTACACGTTGGCTGAATTGAGCGCCATTAGCGAAGTCTGTCGTGAATACCAATTGCCGTTGTTCTTGGACGGTGCTCGCTTGGGTTACGCTTTGATGAGCGAAGGCTCCGATATGACGCTCGAGGACATCGCTCGCTTGACGGATGTTTTCTACATTGGCGGCACGAAGGTCGGTGCCCTTTTGGGTGAAGCCGTTGTCTTCCGTAACGCCGGTTTGGCCAAGCACTTCTTTACGATTATGAAGCAAGGCGGTGCCGTGTTAGCCAAGGGCCGTTTGCTCGGTCTTCAATTCGATACGCTCTTTACCGACAACCTCTACATGGAAATCAGCCGTCATGCGATTGACATGGCTATGAAGTTGAAGAACGGTTTGAAGGCCAAGGGTTATACGTTCTTTACCGATAGCCCGTCGAACCAACAATTCATTGTGTTGGAAAACGAAAAGATGGCTGAATTGGCCAAGCACGTCGCTTTCACGCAATGGGCATTGGTTGATGAAAACCACACGGCCATCCGTCTTTGCACGAGCTGGGCAACGAGCGAAGAAACGATCGACGCGGTCTTGAGCTACCTCTAATCGAAAGCTTCACGAAAAAAAGCGGAATCCAAAAAGGTTCCGCTTTTTCGTTGGATAAAACAAAAGCCGAAGCGTGGCGCTTCGGCTTTTTTGTCGAGACGACGAACGATTACTTTTGTTCGCGAATCAATTGGCGGGCAAGGCGTTCGGCATCAAAGATGTCGAGAACCATGTTCTTGCCCAAGTCCTGAGCGATACCCGTACGTTGCAATTGACGCAAGGTATGGTCGGCAGCACCGCAGATGATCATTTCACAACCGCGACGCTTCAAGGCGCGGTAGTACGTGTGAATGATGTCCATGGCGGAGTTGTCGATGTTCAAAAGACCGTGGCAGTCGAGAATCACCACGCGCGGCGGCGTACCCGTGGACAAGCGCTTCGGATCGGTCATTTGGTTCAACTTCGAAACGGAGCCGAAGAAGAGCGAGCCCGACAACAACCAACCTTCGACGCCTTCAGGCGTATCCAAAGACAAGGACATCGGGCGAACCATCGTCAACGTGTTCATACGATAGATGAAGAACATGCAGGAGACGACGAGACCGACTTCCACTGCGACCGTCAAGTCGAAGATCACCGTCAAGAAGAACGTGAGCAAGAGCGTTGCCTTGTAAGACATCGTCATGCGGCGCAAGCGAATGAATTCGCCCCAGTTACCCATGTTGGAAGCCACAAAGAGCAAGATGGCGGACAACGCAGCCAACGGGATGTTGGAAGCCAACGGAGCGGCAGCCAAAATCACGATCAAAAGCGTCACGGCATGAACGACACCGGAAATCGGAGACGTTGCGCCACTCTTGATGTTCGTCACCGTACGAGCGATCGTACCCGTTGCCGGGATACCGCCGAAGAACGGCACGACAAAGTTGGCAACACCTTGACCCATCAATTCTTGGTTCGGGTTGTGACGGTCGTCAGTCATGGCATCGGCTACACGTGCGCAAAGGAGCGATTCGATAGCACCCAACAAAGCGAGCGTCACCATCGGACCGACGAGATCGCGAAGGTTAGCCAATTCAAAGTCCGGCATTTGCAAAGACGGAAGCGTTTGCGGGATACCGCCGAACTTGCTACCGATGGTTTCAACCGGCAAGTTAAGAGTCGTCACGGCAATCGTGGAGACCACGAGCACGACAACCGTACCCGGGATCTTGGCGACCCAGCGCTTCCAAGCGGCCGTACGGAAGCCCGTGTCCTTCGGCCAGAACTTCACGATGAAGAAGGAAACGATGGCAACACCCAAGGCATACCAGTTAACGGTATGGATGTTGGTAGCGTATGCGCTCATTTGACCGAAGAAGTCAGCCGGGACTTTGGCGATATCCAAACCCAAGAAGTCCTTGACCTGAGAAAGGGCGATCAACACGGCGATACCGTTGGTGAAGCCGATCACGATCGAGACCGGGATGAATCGGATAAGGTTACCGACCTTAAAGAGGCCCATTAGGAAGAGCAGGATACCCGAGCCGATCGTGGCGATCATCAAATTGGCCAAACCGTAGTTGGCGATAATGCCGTAAATGATCACGATGAAGGCGCCGGCCGGACCGCCGATTTGAACTCGGCAACCGCCCAAGACGGCAATCAAGAAACCTGCAATGATAGACGTGTAGATACCAGCTTCAGGGGCGACACCGGAAGCAATGGCAAAAGCCATGGCCAAAGGCAACGCCACCATCCCGACGGTAAGACCTGCGGAGATATCGCGAGTAAGTTGGTGCGTACTGTAGTTGCCGATCAAATCCATCGTGATCGGCTTAAACGGTTCCATGGGAAGGTTACCCAAGGCGTTTTTCAAACGTTCTGTTACGCTCATTTTGTTATTAGAAAAAAAGAAAAAATTCCGCTCAATCGAAAAAACAGTTGGTCAATGACCAACTGTTTTTTCTAAAGTGTTGCGAATTGTAAAACCATTGAAGGTTTAGCGCAAACGCATACCCGGCTTAGCACCTTCTTGCGGTTCGAGGATGAAGAGACCATCCTTGGAATCAAGGCCGGAAGCCGACAAGAGCATACCTTCGCTCACGCCGAAACGCATCTTGCGCGGAGCCAAGTTGGCGATCACGACCGTCAACTTACCTTCGAGGTCTTCGGGCTTGTAGAAAGCCTTGATACCGGAGAAGATGTTGCGCGTCTTGCCTTCGCCCAAGTCGACCGTCAAACGCAAGAGCTTGTCGGAACCTTCAACGTGTTCGCACTTCACGATCTTGGCGATACGGAAGTCGCACTTCATGAAGTCGTCGATTTTGCATTCGGCAGCGATCGGTTCGATGGCGGGCACTTCCGGTTCAACGGGCTTGGCCGGCATCAATTCGTCCAATTGCTTCATATCGGCGCGTTGCATCAAGTGCTTGAACGGCATGATCGGCGTTTCAGAGGACAAGGGCGTTGCAGCACCTTCCCACGTGAGTTCGCCGCAGTTCAAGAACGCTTCAACGTTCTTGGCCGTTGCCGGCAACACGGGCTTGATCATCGTCGTGAGCAAGCGGAAGCATTCGAGCGAGACGGAGCAAACGCGGTGAAGTTCGGCGCGCTTGGTTTCGTCCTTAGCCAAATCCCAGGGCTTTTCACGGTCAACGAATTCGTTGACGACGTCAGCCTTTTCCATCACCAAACGCAATGCCTTGGCGTATTCGCGGTCGTTATAAAGAGCAGCCACTTGCGGCACAACGGCACGGAGTTCGGCGACGATCGGATCGGCATCCAAACCTTCGGCCACGTGACCGTCAAAACGCTTGACGATGAAACCGGCGGCGCGGCTGGCGATGTTGACATACTTACCGATCAAGTCGGAGTTCACGCGAGCCAAGAAGTCGGCCTTGCTGAAGTCGACGTCATCATTGGTCGGACCCATCTTCACGCCCAAGTAGTAGCGCAACCATTCGGGGTTCATGCCGAGTTCCAAATACTTCATCGGGGAGATACCCGTGCCGCGGCTCTTACTCATCTTGCGGCCGTCGACCGTCATGAAGCCGTGAACGAACACGTTATCGGGCACACGATACGGTTGGCCTGCGAAGTGGAGCATGGCCGGCCAGAAGAGCGTGTGGAAGTACACGATGTCCTTACCGATAAAGTGGATTTGTTCGGTCTTTTCATGGGTCAAGAATTCGAGGAAGTCAAAACCCATCTTGTCGGCGTAGCTCTTCAAGCTAGCCAAGTAACCGACCGGAGCGTCGAGCCAGACGTAGAAGTACTTGCCCGGAGCGTCCGGGATTTCGATACCGAAGTACGGAGCGTCACGGGAGATGTCCCAGTCACCAAGCTTGCCGTCTTCCAACCATTCTTCGTCCTTAGCGCGGACTTCGGGTTGAACGCGGTCGGCACCGCTCTTGCCCTTACCGTGGACCCAGTCACGCAAGAATTGTGAGCAAGCCGGATCGGAGAGGCGGAAGAAGTAGTGCGTGGAGCTACGCAATTCAGGCGTTGCACCGGACAAAGCGGAGAAGGGGTTGACCAATTCCGTCGGGGAATAAACGGCACCGCACTTTTCGCAGTTGTCACCGTATTGATCTTCAGCGCCACACTTCGGGCACGTACCCTTGATGAAGCGGTCAGCCAAGAACATACCCTTGACCGGATCGTAGAACTGTTCGATGTCCTCCGTGTAGATGAGACCGGCGGCCTTCAAGCGCTTGTAGATGTCTTGAGACAATTCCACGTTTTCTTGGCTGTCGGTGGAGTGCCAGTGGTCAAACGCAATGTGGAAACCGTCCAAATAGGCCTTACGACCGCTAGCGATGCGAGCGACAAATTCTTGCGGCGTGATGCCTTCCTTTTGCGCGGCGATCATCATCGGTGCGCCGTGCGTGTCGTCAGCGCCCACGAAGTGGACGAGGTTGCCGGC
>JAGCMT010000027.1 GCA_017646335.1 Burkholderiaceae bacterium | reverse complement strand
GGGTGCCAAGGCCATGACGATCGATATCGAGGCCAAGACGATCACGACCGATGAAGGAGTTTATCCCTTCACGCTTCAAGCTCGTCATCAACAAATGTTCTTGGACGGTACGGATTTGATCGGTTCGACCTTAAAGGATCGAGCCTTGATTGAAGCCTTTATCGAACGTCGCCGAGAAGAAGCGCCTTGGGCGGTGGATTTGCCTGCCAAGCGTAAGATGGCTAAGTAAGCGATAGCACGAAAATGACAAAAGCCTCAAAGTTCACTTTGAGGCTTTCGTTTGATGGGAGCGAAGGATCAACGAATCGCTCCCGAAGTTGTCAGTGATTAGTTCAAGGTGAACATACCAACAGAAACAACAATCAAAGCTAAGACACAGGGCAGTGACGTGCGCTTGACGACTTCCATCGGATTGACACCTGCGATACCGGCTAAGATAATCGCGGCACCTGCAATCGGGGACATTGAACGACCGATACCTGCTGCGATTTGTGCAACGGAACCTAATTGAACGACTGTTAAACCGAAGTCTGCAGCGTAAGGCGTAATAGCTTCGTTGAAAGCGATGGCGGCAGCGTTGCCAGAACCCGTGAGTGTTGCCATAGCCCAAGGACCGATGGCTGCAGAGAACATGGCCACTTCTTGAGAACCCTTCATGGCATCAACGATGGCCCCCGTCAAACCGATAGCCTTCATGCCGGCAGCAAACAATGCAGCAGCTGCCATCAAGACGATCACGTCACAGAAACCGTCACCGGCACCGCGGCAGAAACGCTTGGAAGCTTCGCCGATTTTCTGCTTATTAACCAATGCAGCGACCAAACCTAAAGCGGTACCGAGCAACATGCAGACCGGCACAGAGAACGTCTTGGTGGGGAGCCAACCGACTTGTTTCGAAGCAATGATCAATAAGAACAGCGGAACGATCGGGATAATCGCCATCAAGGGGTTGACTTTGATAGTCTTGTCTTCTTGTGCGGCATCTTCTTTCGTTGCCGTAGAACCGACACCTTCATTCTTAAATTTGCAAAGGATGGTTAACGCAATGGTAGCCACAAGGATACCTAAGCAACTCGGTACAAATTCTTGTGCAATCACAATCATGAGATCGGGTTCAAGGATTTCACCGGTCTTGTGAGCGATTGATGCGACTTGCGGATTGAACGGGTTACCCGGGCTGATTACGGAACCCCACGTGCCTAAGAAGACGGCTGCGGCTGCCATCACCGGTCGGACCTTCAAAGCAATCAATGCCGGAATCAACAAGACACCGACGGAGGCAGCGATACCGGCAGCCGACGGCAAAATGACATTCAAGAACCACGTGATTAAAACTGTTCCCGGAATGACAACCACTGGGACTTTCGTTAACGGACGGACCAAAGCATTGACCAAATGGTCGGAACACTTCGTGTAAGTCATCACATAGCCGAAGCCCATCACGGTTGTAATTACTGTGACCAAGCCCGGGTTGATCAATTGATTGATAAATGCGTTGACAACAGAAGTCAATGAGACGGATGTACCTGCGAATTGAGCGAGCACCGCCATCACAATGCCGGAGACGACGAGCACTAAACGCGCTTCGTAGTTTTTATAGAGCATCCAAAATGTCACTAGGATGATCGCAATACCTAACCACAGCATAAAAATACCTCCAAGAGTTACTTGATTAATTTCGTGAAAAGTTCATCCAAACGTTGATCCGCATCGATCAGTTGTTGTCGTTTGCTAGCCAGCCAATCCATGTCGGAAAGAATGGATTTTTCGATTTTCTCTAGACCCTTTTGCGTGCTTTCGGAATTTGGAGCTCCCAAACCAATGCGGGTTTCGACGACATAAGGCGCTGAGAGACTGAGACGGAATTGCTTTTCATCAAGTGGCAATTCGCATTCGGCCCAGTTGAACTTTTGAGCAGTTTCGCGATAGAGCGTTTGAGCGATCGCATACGGGAAGTCTTTCGGAAAATAGCCTTCTTTTCGAGCGACTGTGACGATGGCACTCGCAAAGTTATGACCAACACGGAACGGGACTCGGTATTGATGTTGTAACTCTTCAGCCAACGCCATCGTGCAGGTCCAATCGTTTTCAAGTTCTTCCAACGCACGTTCTGGATTGACTCGAATCATTGTCAGCGTTAAACGCATCAAGTCGAGCATCTGTACGCCATGAACAAAGACACAAGCATCGTCTTCACTCACACTTTGTTTATGATCGGCCATACCCAAAGGTAAGTTGTGTGCTCGGTAATACGCAACCTGATTGGCACCAATCACATCGCTAGCCTTGATTCGCGTTTTCATCAAAATACCAGGGTTGCGCTTTTGCGGCATGGCCGAAGAGCTATAGGCGGCAGAAGAATCCAAAAGGAACCACGGACGCGTTTGGGAGTATTGCTGAGCGAGATCTTGGATCATCGTGGAGATGCGAACGGCAACATTCGCGGCGATGCCGGAAGCTTCCAACGGAATATCGAATAAACTGACTTGAGAACTATCCATCGAATTGACGATGGGGGCATCAAAGCCCAATAGTTCGGCTAAACGTTCTCGCGACAACGGCCAACTGGAATTGGCTAAAACGGCTGAGCCAAGTGCGGATTGGTTAATTCGGGGATAGGCTTGTTTGATGCGTTCGAAATCGCGTTGAAACGATTCTAAAAAAGCCCATAAATAGAAACCGAAACTGATTGGCATGGCTTGTACGCCATTGGTATAGGCTGGAATCCACGTTTTAGTGTGGACCTTAGCTAAATTGAGCATATCCAAACGAAGTGCGTTGAAACTTTGAGTAAAGTCCAACATGGCAAGACGCAAACGAGCTTGCCAAAGCGTCGCGAAGATATCTTGTCGACTACGACCAGTATGGATTAAGGATGCCATTGGACCGCATTCGGCGATGAGCAGTTTTTCCAACGGCAAATAGTCATTGATAGGTTCTGCATTGGGTTGAGCTTGGATCGCTTCGGCAGCAATTTGCGCTTTGGCAATGACATCGGCTTCTTCTTCAGTGACGATACCCTGTTCGGTCAGCATGACCAATGATGCACGGTTGATTCGATTTTGCCAATAACCCCATTTCTTGTTTTGAGCTTCAGCGCTGGTATCGGTTGTTGGATCCGGACCCCAGGGAACTGTATACATAACCCATCCTCCATTTGAAAATAAATGAATGATTTCATTATAGAAAGTGAGTTGTTATGTACTTGATCGGCGGGGTGTGCAAAAACGAAGCAATGAGGTAGGTTGGTTTTTCCTATAATCGGCTTAAACATGAAAAAAAATCTTAAAAACGCTTTTTTCTGTGGTGACTTTTGTACAGTCAACTGCGCGAAAATCATTCAATCATGGGAAATCACCAATGAAGATAGAAGACAATCAGAAATCTTTGAATCTTTATCTTTGGTCACTACTTTTTAAGGTGATCGACGAAGGTTCATTTTCCCGTGTGGCAACCAAGCGAGGATTGAGTCGAACTCAGATTTCTCGTGCATTGAGTGCGCTGGAAGATGAAATCGGACACGATTTATTGATTCGAAGTGTTCCCAATGTAAAGCCAACGCTTTATGCGATCGAGGCGCGCAAACGCATTGAGCCTTTATTAAAGACAATGAATGCCCAATTGGCGAGTTTGAATGAAGCTGGAATCGGAGACTATGGGAACATTCGATTTGGCGCGATGCCTGGTTTTATGCAAAGTCAAATTGTGCCGATGTTGGTAGATTTTCAACGCAGTTATCCCAAAATTACTTTTGACGCCATTGTCGATGATGATCCCCATGCTTTCATGAAAGGACAGGCCGATATTATGGTATTTTACGGCCCTGTTCAAAATCCGCTTCTCGTTCAATATTGGGTTGAACAGGTTGAGTTTTTCCCTTGTGCATCGCCTCGGTATCTAAAGAATATGGGAGTGCCTAAAACTCCCGAAGATCTGAAAAATCATAGTGCTATCGTGTATTCGGGGAAGGTTCGCTCTCATTGCGATATTTTGGAATTGAACGGTTTGCGTAAAACCTATGAATTCAATTCGGAGATTCGTTTCAATAATATTTTGTCAGCTAAATCGGCGGTACTTGCCGGAGGGGGCATCATTTTAGATTTACCGCTTCACCATTGTTTTGGGGAAATCATGCGGGGTGAATTGGTTCCGCTTTTGGATGGATGGCGGATTACGCCTTTGAATCACTATATCGGTTGTACCCAAGAAGCTGCGAAACATAAGCGCATCCAGGTCTTTATCGATTGGTACATCCATCGTATTCGTGAACAAGAAGCTGAGATGAAGCGGGCACTGCAAACGAAATTTGGAATGATGATTTGATATTGGATTCGTAAGCGGTAGAGATAAATTGTGCCGATAAGCAAAAAGCCTTGAAGTTTCCTTCAAGGCTTTTGAATTCTGGTGCGGCCGATGAGAGTCGAACTCATATGGGTCTCCCCGCTACCCCCTCAAGATAGTGCGTCTACCAATTTCGCCACGGCCGCTTAAGAGGTGATCGGATGTCTCCGAACAGACTGTGAATTCTATATCAAACGGGGAGTAAATTGCAAATATTTTTATTTGCACCGAAGGGCCTTTTTTCAGGGTCAATCTGTCCTTACGAGGTTTATAATCATCGTTTGTGTTTATGCATTTGCGCGTAAAGGGATTTGGAAAATGTCTGCGATCGGGTTTGATAACCAACAGTACTTGTCTATGCAATCGGAGCAAATTCGTAATCGAATCGCTCAGTTTGGCGGCAAGTTGTACCTTGAATTCGGTGGGAAGTTGTTTGATGACTTCCATGCATCGCGTGTTTTGCCCGGTTTTGAACCCGATAGCAAGATTCGTATGCTCCAACAGCTCAAGGAAGACGTTGAAGTGGTGATTACCATCAACGCCGCCGACATCGAATCCAGCAAGGTTCGCGGTGACTTGGGTATTACGTACGATGAAGACGTTTTGCGTTTGATCGATACGTTCCGCGAGTTGGGCCTTTTTGTAGGCAGTGTGGTGTTGACGCAGTTCACGGGTCAAAAGTCTGCTGAAGCTTTCAAGAAGCGTTTGGAGACGTTGGGTGTGAAGAGCTATTGCCACTATCCCATCGCCGGTTATCCTTCCGATGTTGAATACATCGTGAGCGAAGAAGGCTTGGGTAAGAACGACTACATCGAAACGACGCATTCGTTGATCGTTGTCACGGCTCCGGGGCCGGGCAGTGGCAAGATGGCCACG
>JAGCMT010000004.1 GCA_017646335.1 Burkholderiaceae bacterium | reverse complement strand
GCCACAGCGGCCGCTTCCGTTGCCGTAAAGAGACCGGCAAACATACCGCCAATCACGATCACGGGCGTCATCAACGCCAAGAAAGCTTTCTTAAAAGCGTTCCAGCGTTCAATTAACGGCATCGGATCGGCTTTGGCGTAATTCAAACGCTTACAAACAAAGCTCGACCACATCATAAAACCGATACCGCACATCAACCCCGGCACGACACCGGCGGCAAATAACGAGTTCACACTCGTTTGGGTGAGACCGGCAAAAAGAATCAAGGTGATGGAAGGCGGAATGATCGGGCCCAAGGCGCCGCCCGCCGCAATCGTTGCGCAACTAAAGGGACGACCGTAACCGCATTTGGCCATTTCCGCGATGGCGATCATACCGATACCGGCCGCACAAGCCGCCGCCGACCCGCTCATAGCAGCCATGATCATACAAGCGACGATAGCGGCATTGGACAAACCGCCCCAGCGGTGACCGAGACAAGCTCGACCGAAACCGAAAAGCGAGGCCGACACGCCACCCACGTTCATCAAATTGCCCATCAACAAGAAAAACGGAATCGACATCAATGTAATGCCGGAGACCTGCGCATACATCCGTTGCGGGATCAAAAAGAGTCGGTCAAAACCACCGTCACAAAGCAAGAACGTGGTCAGCGACGCAAAACCCATGGTCACGGCCGTGGTCACGCCAATGAGCATGAGCACGAGCACCGCGCCAAAGATAAGAAACATCACCATAAAATGGGATCCTAATAAAACAAGAAGGAGATGATGGCATTTTAACCCATCATCTCCTTTTGACGTTTTACTTTAATGAAGTAAAGGGCTTACTTCGCAGCGTCAATGGCCTTCAACAACTTTTGCATTTCGGCTTCGCTGGCGATTTCACCGATCTTCTTATAAGCCGGGCCCATCATGTCGACGAAGGACTTGCGATCCGGGGTCGTGACATTCATGCCCTTCTTCTTCAATTCGGCGATCACAGCGGCTTCACCGTTGCTGATGCGATCACGCGTGAGGTCTTGAGCCTTCACGGCAGCCGCCTTCACGATCTTTTGAAGTTCCGGAGACATCTTTTCATACGTCGTCTTGTTGACGATGAAACCTTGGCAGTCGAAGTAGTGGTTCGTCAAAGCCAATTGGTTTTGCGTTTCCCAGAGGCTGTCGGCCAAAATCGTGAACACCGGGTTTTCTTGACCGTCCACCACGCCTTGCTTCAAGGACGTGTAGAGCTCGGAGTAAGCGATCTTTTGCGTGTTGGCGCCGACGGAGTCAAAAGCGGCCATCAAACCGATGGCAGGCGGAACACGAACCTTCACGCCCTTCAAATCC
This sequence comes from Burkholderiaceae bacterium, assembly GCA_017646335.1. Lineage (GTDB taxonomy): Bacteria > Pseudomonadota > Gammaproteobacteria > Burkholderiales > Burkholderiaceae_F > Aphodousia. Next base: position 1,659 of record JAGCMT010000004.1, on the reverse strand, counting down.
TTGGCGGAATTGACGACGATGTTCTTCGTGGTCGTTTGACGGAAACCATAGTCATACATGGACAACGTGTACGTGTCGTGGGAGGCGAGGCCTTCGTTCATCCAGTCGATCACGAAGCTGTCGATGACCTTGTGAGCTTGGTTGTAGTCAGCAAACAAGAACGGAGCCGTCATGGCATTCAACTTCTTGGAGTACGTAGCGAGGTTACCCAAAGAAACGACAGCCATGTCGAGAGAACCGAACGTGATTTGTTCGGCCAAAGCCGGTTGGTCACCGAGTTCACCGGCGCCGTAGACTTCCACCTTCACCTTACCGCCCGTCTTGTCAGCCACTTCCTTAGCGAACAAGAGGCTGGCTTCATGGTGAGCATGGCTGGTAGCAGCCGTATGAGCCAAACGGAGCGTTTGAGCCTTGAAATCAGCAGCATTGACGGAGAATGCAGCCACGGCCATGGCCACGGTCAAAACGATCTTTTTCACGAGAGACTTCCTATAAGAAGAAAACAAATCGGAGACCCATTTTTTCAAATCGGTCGTATTCGTAGGCATTCTACCCCATTCTTAGGGACGACCGACTAGGGATTCACCCGCTAAAACAAAGACTTTTGTGCCCAATCCAAGCTTTTTTCACCCTCCAACCTTTACAATGACCCCATAACGACTGAAAGGATCCCATTCATATGATGTTGCAATCGCTTTGGGCATTGGCCGCCTCGGCCTGTTTCTCGCTCATGGCCGTTTTCGTGAAATTCTGTACCGATCACTTCGGTTCGATGGAGCTCGTCTTTTATCGATCGCTCGTCGGGATCGTCATGATCCTTATTTTCGTGCGCTCGCGCGGCTATAGCCTCAAAACCAAACATTTTGGCGGTCACTTCAAACGCGCATTTTTAGGGACGGCCACGGTCGGTCTTTGGTTCTTTACGATCGGTGAGATGCCGCTTGGGACCAACATGACGTTGATCTACACGACGGCGCTCTTTATGGCGGCCAACTTCATCATCTTGGCCTTCATGAAAAAGGAAAAAGCCCCTTGGGGTGTGATCCTTGCCATCCTGTGCGGCTTTGCCGGTGTGACGACCGTGCTTGAGCCCTCTTTTGAAGCCGGTTACTTGGTCCCCGCTTTGATCTGTTTGTTCGTTGCCTTCATTGACTTGATCGTGTATTGGCAAATCAAAGAATTGGGTGACTTAAAAGAGCCCTCCTGGCGTATCGTCTTTTATTTCACGCTATTTGGCGTGATCATGGGCGTATTGGGTGCTTTTCTCATTGAAGACGGCATGCACATGCCCACCGGCGACTCCATTTGGTATCTGATCGGGATGGGGCTTTGTGCCACGTTCGGTCAGATCTGTACGACGAAATCGTACGCTCAAGGCAATATGCTCTTGAGCTCTTGCTTGGGCTTTTCGGCCATTCCTTTCTCAGCCGTGATCAGCTACTTCGTTTTCGGTGAAACGATCTCCGCCTCCGGTATGGTCGGGATGCTGTTGATCATCGTCGCCGGCATTTTCGGCACCATTTACACCAAGCGAACCGAGGCCAAAAATAAGGCACAAGCCGCACCCCACCCCTCGAGCGAAGCGACGGAGGAAAAAGCTTAATTCCCAACGATCGCCAATTTTCTTAATAGCCCTGATTTTTCAGGGCTTTTTCTATC
>JAGCMT010000026.1 GCA_017646335.1 Burkholderiaceae bacterium | reverse complement strand
TTGGAAGGCTTCTGCACTACCATTGTGCTACACCCGCCTGAGCCGAGAGAGTCACCTCCCGCTAGCATCCTGGTTCGCTACAAAACGCAGAAGCGATGAATCGCTTGGTGGAGGGGGATGGATTCGAACCATCGTAGGCGTAAGCCAACAGATTTACAGTCTGCCCCCTTTAGCCACTCGGGCACCCCTCCGTAGCGAGAGATTGGAATTATGAAGTGTTAGAAAAAGAATGTCAAGAGCTTTTTTAAAAAAATTTATAAATTCATAAAAAAAGTTCTAGCAAGGTCAAAATCAAGCCGCCAAACGTAATATAGGTCGCAAAATCGCCCAACCATCGCAAAATCGGCTGCTCGCTATCTAATTTTTGACGAAACTCCCCTAACCGCTTGGTGAATTCTTCAAAGCTACCACTGTAGTCTTTCGAATCGAACAAATTTCGAGGTGTACGAAAGTAAGCAACAATAAATTTAATCGACGTACCGATTGCAATAAATGAAATACCGATATTGCCATCGAGGTACATAGCAACCCCGATCCCGGCCAATGGCGCTGAAATCCCAATAATAAGCCATTCAAAAACGGATTGATTCATTTCAAAATTCCAATCAGTTACAACATTTCTTAACAGGACCCGACTCGTTGAGGCCCTTCACATTCGTTACACTATACTTGTTCCAGGACGAAAAGTATGGATTTAACAATTTTTGATCCTATTGAACTTGCCAGCCTCGCCGCTGCCACCTTGCAACTGGCCCTAGTCATTGGCGTCATTTTGCGTGTGATGCTCACGCGTCATCCGCCCGGCAGTTCCTTTGCCTGGATTTTGATTACGGTCCTTGTCCCGTATATCGGCTTTGTTCTTTATTTGTTACTCGGTGAAAAAACACTTGGGCGTTGGCACTCTCGTAACATTCGACGTGAAATGCGTCGACGTCGCCAACAATTCCGCCATATCCCCCTCGGCGACAATTTCGCTCCTTCTCAACACCGAGGAATCTGCCGACTTGCCTCCCGGTTAGGTAAATACCCGCTCACTCAGGATTCGTCCTTGCACTTAATGACGGATCCTTCGGAAATCATGACTCGCATCATCGCCGATATAGATGCGGCAAAAGAATTGATTTTGATGGAGTTTTATATTTGGGATCTCGGCGGGCGAGCCGATGAAGTCTCTACAGCTCTCATTCGTGCCGCCGAGCGTGGTGTTCAATGTTATGTGCTCGTCGATGATATCGGTTCCGCTCAATTTCTCAAAAGCGAATGGTCTACACGATTTAAAGACGCCGGCATCATTTTGCAATGTGCTTTAGAAGTTTCTTTCTTTAGCGCCCTCTTTGCGCGCGCCGACATCCGCTTGCATCGAAAGATTATCGTCATTGATCACGAAATCGGCTATAGCGGCAGCATGAACGTTGCCGATCCTCTTTTCTTTAAGCGCGACGAGAACATCGGCCAATGGGTCGATGCCATGGTCCGAGCCAAGGGCGACATTGTGAAAAGCCTTCATCACCTTTTCACATTTGACTGGAACGTCAACAATGACCAAAACCCGATTCCGGCTTACAAATTCACCAAGCCGCCATTTGACTCAGCCGATCGAGCCAATGTCATGCTTGTTCCCTCAGGCCCTGGCACCAGCATTGATGCCAATATGCGCATTATGCTCGAGGCCATTTATCAAGCCAAAAAGAGCATTCACATCGTCACTCCTTACTTCGTTCCGAGCGAAGCACTGGTTTTAGCGCTCCAAAATGCAGCAGTTCGCGGCGTAGACGTTCAACTCATCATTCCGGAAAAAAGTGATTCAAAACTCGTTACCTATGCCTCACATCGCTACTTTGACGACCTACTTCAAGCCGGCGTACGAATCTTTTTCTTCCAAAATGGCGTACTTCACACGAAAAGTTTGCTAGTCGATCAAGAGGTTTCGCTTTTTGGTACTGTCAATATGGATATGCGAAGCATGCACATCAATTACGAATTGATGTTGTTGATTCTCGACGAATCGTTTTGCTCCAAAATCGACCAAATGCATGAACAATACCGTCAACAGTCTCGCCCAATCAGCTTGACTCTGTGGTATCACCGACCGCTACTTGAACGAATGAAAGAAGGGGCGAGTTACTTGCTCTCGCCCCTTCTATAGGTTTTCAAAAATCAATTGGATGGTTGACGCGGCTTTTCTTCCACAACCACGGCATCTTCAATATCGGCGTGCTGCGTTCGCTTCCACGTTTGCGGCTTAGGCGGTGCCGTCTCGGCACTCGACTGAAATTCCGGATTGACTCGCATACCTTGGGCTTGCTCTTGAGCCTTCTTTAATGCGTTCGCAATGGGATCACCGTAAATCCAACGATAAATCAAACCACCGATGATTAAAAAGGCGATCAATCCCAAAATAACCAAAGCGATTACACCAAATACCGGCAATAACAAAATCCCCACGCCAATGACGCACACCAAAACGGCGGCGCTAATCAAAAAGCGCACCAACGGATTTTGCGGACCGGGATTCGGGCTACCACCGCTGCGGTAAATATAAATGGCCATCGGCTTATATTCCTTATAGAAAGTCTTTTGTTTCGTTATAGCTTTATTAAATCGAAGATTGTGAACTTTGTCCACCGAAACGTATCAAAAATTAACTGCAGTCCAATGAAGGTCTTTCTTTTTAGTTTCAATCAATTAGGTACAAACCTAACCTATTTTTCAGAGACAAGACAAATCCAATTCGAAAACACTTCGATACAAATTCGAAAACAAGACCGATAATTTTTTATTTTTTTATTTCGAATCGTTCGCAAATTTTTGGTTTTTTAGCGAAAATTACGCCATCTATGAAAACATTACATCAAACTAATTTGCTCCCTGATATCCAATCAAGTGCAGATCCGCGAAACATTCCGATCGAATACGTTGGTGTTCGAGGTGTGACGGTGCCCGTCGATGTGGAAAGCGCATCCGGCATCCAGCACTCCGTTGCTACGGTAGGTATGTACGTGGCGCTTCCGGCTCAACAAAAGGGTACGCATATGTCGCGCTTCTTGGGTCTTTTAGAAAAGCACCAAGTGCCGTTGTGTACCTCCAGTTTGATGAGCTTGATGGACGACATGCTCGAAACGCTCGAAGCCCAAGAGGGTCGTATCGATTTCGACTTCCCCTTCTTTGCCAAAAAGAAGGCGCCCGTTTCCGGCCTTGAAAGCTTGATGGACTACCAGGTTCATCTTCGCGTTGAACACAAAAACGGTCAAAGCTGGGTTGAACAAACGGTCACGGTGCCCGTTACGAGCCTTTGCCCCTGTAGCAAGGAAATTTCCAAGTACGGCGCCCACAACCAACGTTCGCACATCCGCATCTTGGCCAAGATCCAAGGCGAATTGCCGCTTGAACAACAAATTCGTTATGCCGAAGAGAGTGCCTCTTGCGAATTGTGGAGCGGCTTGAAGCGCGTTGACGAAAAGTACGTCACCGAGCACGCCTACGACAATCCGAAATTTGTTGAGGATCTGATCCGCGACGTCGCGGTTGCCGTCAACGGGGATGATCGCATCATCGCTTATCGGATCGAAGCAGAAAACTTTGAATCCATTCATAACCACTCCGCTTTTGCACAAATCTCTCGCGGAGAGATTTAATCGCTAGCGTTTGAGCGGTTTGAGCCCACTCGGATCCGTCAAGAAGGAATTCTTGGCGGATAGAGTGGTTTGTGCGCTTTTATTTTGTCATTTACGGATAACAAACAACATGTCCGATCAAAAAACTGTCATTGAGGCTTTGTTCATTAAGGCATTGGCCTCGCTTGGTGTTGAAAACATTCCTGTGGTTCTTGAACGTCCGAAGGTCGCCGCTCACGGTGACTTGGCATGTAACGTCGCCATGCAATCGGCTCGTCAATTGAAAAAGAATCCGCGAGAAATCGCTACGCAATTGATTGCCGCCTTGGAAGCCATTCCGGAAACGAAGGCCACGATTGCCGCATTCGAAATCGCCGGTCCCGGCTTTATCAATATGCGTTTGGCTGCCGATGCCAAGCAAGCCGTTGTTCGCCAAGTTCTCACGCAAGGTGAAAAGTTCGGTTTGAGCACGGCTCACAACGGCGAAAACATCTTGATCGAATACGTCTCCGCCAATCCGACGGGTCCCTTGCACTTGGGCCACGCCCGCCAAGGTGCGTTGGGCGACGTGCTCTCCAACCTTATGCGTACGCAAGGCTGGAATGTTTGCCGTGAGTTTTACTACAACGACGCCGGCGTTCAAATCCAAACGTTGACGACGTCCGTGTTGTTGCGCGCTCGCGAACTTCAGGGCGAAACCATCGAATTCCCGGAAAACGGTTACCAAGGTCTCTATGTCATCGACATCGCTCGTGATTTCTTGGACAAAAAGAGCATCACGACGCGCTCCGGTGAAGTGGTGACGGCATCGGGCGACCTCGCTGACGAAGCCAACCTTCGCGCATTCTCCGTGGCTTATTTGCAAAACGAACAAGATAGTGACTTGCGTGCATTGGGCGTATCTTTCGACAACTTCTATTTGGAAAGCTCGCTCTATCGTAACAACTTGGTCAAGCGTGCCGTTGATGCCATGGTTGCATCCGGCCAAACCTATGAAAGCGAAGGCGCTTTGTGGTTGAAGACGACGGAATTCCCGGGTATCGTCGACGACAAGGACCGCGTAATGCGTAAGACCGACGGCACGTTCACGTACTTCGTACCAGACGTCGCCTATCACTTGGCTAAGTTTGATCGCGGCTTCACCAAGGCCATCAACATTCAAGGCTCCGACCATCACGGCACGATTGCTCGTGTTCGCATCGGCTTCCAAGCCGCTGCCAAGCAATTGGGTATGCAAGTGCCTGGCATCTTCCCGGACTACGTCTTGCATAAGATGCTCAAGGTGATTCGTGACGGTCAAGAAGTTAAGATGAGCAAGCGATCCGGCACGTACGTTACGTTGCGTGACTTGGTCAACTGGGTCGGCAAGGACGCAGCTAGATTCTTCTTGGTTAGCCGCAAGGCCGATAGCGAATTCGTTTTCGATATCGATTTAGCCTTGTCTCAATCCGATGAAAATCCGGTCTACTATTTGCAATACGCACACGCTCGTATTTGCTCCGTTCTTGCTCAAGCACAAGAAAAGGGCTTCAGCGTTCCGTCTAACGAAGAGGCCGCCGCTGCCGATCTTTCCAGCTTGACGGACAAGAGCGCAGAAGCCTTGATGAACCGCTTGAGCGAATTCGCCAAAACGTTGACGGTTGCCACCAAGGAATTCGCACCGCACACGCTTTGCTTCTATTTGAAGGATTTGGCTGCCGACTTCCACGCTTTCTACAATGCTCAACGCATCCTCGTGGATAACGAAGCCGAGCGTAATGCTCGTTTGGCTTTGTTGTTGGCAACGCGCCAAGTGCTTCGTAACGGCTTTGCCTTGTTGGGCATCTCCGCTCCGACCAAGATGTAAGGAAGAAACACAATGGCTCAATATGCTTCCAAGCGTTCTCACCCGATGCTCGTCGGCATCTTAATCGGCATGGTCATCGGCTTTGCCGTTTCGGCTGCTACGGCTTTGTTCATCACGAAGGCTCCGATTCCCTTCGTTGAAAAGGTACAACACTTGGCCAAGCCGATCGACGCCTCCGCTTTAGACGGTGTTGACCCCAACACCAAGCTCTATGCGAAGGACACGCAAGGAACACCGGCAAACGAACCGATCTCCGCCGTTAAAACGGTTGAAGCTCCGACGGAAAATCGTCAAGCTGAAGAGGTTCCGACCGAAGACGCAACTCAACACGTCCCGGGTTCTTACACGATTCAAGCCGGTGCCTTCCGTTCTCAAAAGGATGCCGAGCGTATCCGAACGGATTTGGCCTTCATCGCATTGGAGTCCGATGTGGTTAAAAGCACCGATGCCGGCGTGACGCTCTACCGCGTTATTCTTGGTCCGTTTGACACGGCCAAGGAAGCCAATGAGCTTCAACAACGCTTGACCAACAATGGCTTTGCCGCCATGGTGGTCAAACACTAAAAACGACTTCTTTTCATTAGCCAATGGCGCCTTCCAAAACGGAGGGCGCCATTTTCTTGACTCGATTATCAGCGCATTCCCTTATTTGTCCGCTTTTCGAATCAAAAGGCTTCACAACCCCAACAAAGGGGATTAAACTTCCTTTGTTTACAGGGAAGTCTTTACATTTCCCCTTTTGTCGTTTTCAAACACATCATGTCGACCGAAATATTTGGTTGGCAGGGGGTGTTTTGTTCGTTATTCGCTTACATGCGAGTCATCTGAAAAATCAAAGGGATTTGCTATGCAATTGGATGCATCCATTTTCAAAGCCTATGACATTCGCGGCATTGTCGACAAGACCTTAACGGTTGATGTGGCTTATGCCGTTGGTCAAGCTTTGGGAGAATTGGCTCAACAAAACGAAGTCAAGACGCTTTGCGTCGGCCGTGACGGTCGTCTCTCCGGTCCGAAGTTGGCCGACGCCTTAATGAAAGGTATCGTCAGCATGGGCATCGATGTCAAATCCCTCGGTATGGTTCCGACGCCCGTTCTTTATTTTGCTACGTACTTGACCGAATGCGGCTCCGGCGTTGCTGTTACCGGCAGCCACAATCCGCCCGAATACAACGGCTTGAAGATGATGATGGCCAAGGAAACGCTCCATGGCGACGGCATCAAAGCATTGCGCGAACGAATTTTGGCCGGTATCACCCCCGCAGAACAACCGGGCATGATCGAAGAAATTGATGTCGTAACGCCTTATCTTGAAAAAGTGACGAGCGACGTCAAGTTGGCTCGCCCGATGAAGATTGCCATCGACTGTGGCAACGGCGTTACGGGTCCGATCGCCGTTGAAATGTTTAAGCGCTTGGGCTGCGAAGTCACGGCTTTGTATGCAGACGTCGACGGTCATTTCCCGAACCATCACCCCGATCCTTCCAAGCTTGCCAATTTGGAAGACTTGATCGAAGTCGTCAAGACGACCGATGTCGAAGTCGGTTTGGCTTTTGACGGTGACGGTGACCGTTTGGGCGTTGTCACCAAGAGCGGTCAAGTAATTTTCCCTGACCGCCAAATGATGCTCTTTGCGGCTGACATCCTTTCTCGTCATCCTGGCAAACAAATTATCTATGACGTCAAGTGCACGCGCCGTTTGGTTCCTTGGATTCAAGAGCACGGTGGCATCCCGACCATCTGCTGCACGGGTCACTCTTTAGTGAAGGCCAAGTTGAAAGAAACGGGCGCTCCGTTTGCCGGTGAAATGTCCGGTCACTTATTCTTCAATGACGTTCGTTGGCCGGGCTTTGATGACGGCCTGTATGCCGGCGCTCGCATCCTTGAGATTCTCTCTCGCCATGAGGATCCCTCTGCCGTCTTGGAAGCTTTGCCCACGGCTGTTAACACGCCGGAACTCAACATCGCCATGGCAGAAGGCGAAAACAAGCGCTTTATCGCTCGCTTGCAAGAAGAATTGAAGTTTGATGATGCCAAGGATGTGATCACCATCGACGGTATCCGCGTGGAATGGGAAGATGGCTTTGCTTTGGCTCGCTCCTCCAATACGACCCCTGTCGTAGTGTTGCGTTTGGAAGGCGACACGGTTGAAGCCCTTGAGCGCATCAAGACGCGCTTTGGTGACGCACTGCGTTCTGTCGAACCTACGTTGGAATTGCCCTTCTAAGAAAGGACTGAACTGATTATGAGTATGAACGTTTTCATTACGGGCGCCTCTAGCGGCATCGGTGCCGCATTGGCTCGTGAGTTTGCTCGTCGCGGTGCAACCCTCGGTTTGATGGCTCGCCGCAAAGAAAACTTGGAAGAGTTGATTGCAACGCTGCCGAATCCGGAGCGTCACCATGCCTATGTTTGTGACGTCACCGATCGCGACGCCTTAATCGCTTGCGCTCGTGAGTTTGATAAAGTCGTGGGCGGCACTGATATTGCCATTGCCAACGCCGGCATCAGCGTGGGCGTGAAAACCCAATACTACGAAGATTTGGAAGTTATGGAAAAGGTCTACAAGACCAACGTGTTTGCGATGGCCAGCACCTTCCACGCTTTCATCGAACCGATGATGGAACGCAAGCGCGGCACCTTAGTGGGTATCGGTAGCGTTGCCGGCATCCGCGGTATGCCCGGCACCGACGCCTATTGTTCGAGCAAGTCCGCCGTCATTACGTACTGCGAAAGCCTTCGAGTCGAAATGAAAAAGCACGGCATCGATGTTTTGACCGTTAGCCCCGGTTTTGTGAAAACCCCGTTAACCGATGTCAATCCGTACCCGATGCCTTTCTTGGTCACGGCTGACGAATTTGCACAGGCTGCCGTCCGCAACATTTTGGCCAAGAAGACCTACTCTACGGTGCCTTGGCAAATGGGCTTCGTTTCCAAACTTCTTCGCGTGCTTCCGAATTGCGTTTTCGATAAAGTATTCGGCAAACGCAAACAAAAGCCGCGCAACAACGAAATCAATCGCGCCTAATAACATTTCGCCGAGGTATAAAACCTCGGCGAAATTGTTTTTAGTCCTTAGCAAGCATTTCGAAAATAGCCTCTGCGTAGCGTTCGTACTTTTTTTGCCCGACGCCGCTGATGCCCAAAAACTCCTCCGGAGTTCTGGGCTTAACCTTCGCTATTTGCAATAGTGTTGCATCCGGGAAAATCAAATACGGAGGTTTCCCCGCCTCCAATGCTGCCTCACGACGCCACATACGCAATTCGTTAAACAGCGCGAGCTCGTCATCGTTGAGATCGTCATGCTCAAGCACCTTGCGAGTCGATAGCTTCTTGGTACCTTCAACTCGAACGTAGAACGCTTCTTCTCCTCGCAAAACGCTTCTTGCTTTCGCGGTCAACGACAACACATTGCGAAGCTCATAACGAACTTTCACATAGTGCTTGATAATGAGCTGACGAAGTACTTTTCGCCAAAACTTGGCACTTAACCCTTGGCCGATACCCCAAGTCGAAAGTCGATCATGCCCTCGAGCTAAAACCTTCTCGCTTCGCTCACCCATTAACACATCGATCACATGAGCCGCCCCGAATCCTAAACCGTTGGTTTGATAACAGCGGTGAACGCAAGACAATAGCTTTTGAGCCTCCACGGTCACATCTTTGGTCATTGGGGGATTTTCGCAGTTATCACAGTTACTGCAATGAGCACTGGATTCGCCGAAATAATCCAATAATCGTACGCGACGGCATCCGGAGTCTTCAGCCAGCGCCAACATCGCTTCCAACTTGGCCATCATCACCGAGCGATAATCATCGTCGGCTTCGCTCATATCGATTAAGCGACGTTGCTGCACCACATCTTCGAGTCCGTAATAGAGAACCGCTTCTGCCGGCAATCCGTCCCGACCGGCGCGACCGGTTTCTTGAAAGTAGTTCTCAATGGATTTGGGCATATCCAAGTGGATCACAAAGCGCACGTCAGGCTTATCAATCCCCATACCAAACGCAATCGTTGCCACCATCACGCAAGGACGTTCATAGAACTGATTTTGGTTGCTCTCACGCTCCCATTGATCAAGCCCGGCGTGATAGACCAAGGCATCAACACCGCGATTTTGTAATTCCTGCGCCACTTGCTCGGTCTTTCGACGACTCAGACAATAGATAATGCCTGACTCGTGCATGTGCTCGCCGATAATAAAGTTGGCCACCTCATCCAAATACCCCTTCGTCTTTTCGACCATGCGATAACGAATATTGGGACGATCGAAACTGGCAATAAATCGTTGCGGATCGATCAACAATCGCTCAGCAATCTCTTCTCGTGTTTGAGGATCGGCCGTGGCTGTCAAAGCAATTCGGGGAATATGAGGAAAGCGCTCCTTAATTTGAGCAAGTTCGCCGTAATCCGGACGGAAGTCGTGCCCCCAAATCGAAATACAATGTGCCTCATCAAAGGCAAAAAGACTCACAGGCAACTGCTCAATCATCGAGAGCATCTTCGGGGTCATCAAGCGCTCAGGAGCCACGTACAGCAGCGCAATATCACCACGATAGAGCCGATCAATCACCTCCTGGGACTCTTCGGCTGTTTGTGAGGAATTGAGATAGGCGGCAGTGATCCCTAAGTCGTCGAGCATGTCGACCTGATCTTTCATCAAGGCAATGAGAGGCGACACAACAATCGCCACACCTTGACGCATCAAGGCCGGAATCTGATAACAGAGACTTTTTCCACCGCCGGTCGGCATCAAAACCAAAGCATCCCGACCACGAACAACGGCCTCGATCACTTCCTCTTGGAAGCCTCGAAACGCCTGATATCCGAATATTTTTTGAAGGATGCTAACCGCGGCAGACATGGACGTAGGATTAGGGTAAATTCAGTCGGTCAAGTATACCGTTCGAATGTACAATTAAGTAGTTTTTCTATCAGTGAGGTAATCGCTATGTTTAAGCTCATCAAGAATGCCAATGTTTGGAGTCCCGCTCCCCTTGGCAAGAAAGATATTCTCATCTGCGGCGAAAAAATCGTTGCAATTGAAGACAACTTGGATGATCTCCGTTTACCCGGTACGGTTGAAGTCATCGACGTCGAAGGGGCTACGGTTACGCCGGGCTTTTTCGATCAACACGTCCACTTGACCGGTGGCGGTGGTGAAGGCGGTCCTGCTACGCGCGTTCCTCCTGTAATGCCTTCTCAATTGTTGAAGGCCGGTGTCACCACCGTGTGTGGTGTTATGGGCACGGAAGGTACGACCAAATTCCCGGAAGAGCTCTATGCCAAGGTGATGGGCTTGCGCCAAGAAGGTTTGACCGCCTATATGCACACGGGCTCTTATCAATATCCGTCTCCGACGATCACGGGCAACCCGCGTAAGGACATCATTACGATCGAACCGTGCTTGGGTGTGAAGTTGGCTTTGGCTGACCATCGTTGCTCCTTCCCGAATGATGACGAAATGTTGAAACTTGTCGCAGACGTTCGCATGGGCGGTATGTTGGCCGGTAAGAAGGGCGTTTTGCACGTTCACTTGGGTGACTTCGGCGGTGCATACGAACAATTCGAACGCTTGATCGCCCGCGGTTTGGCTCGCCATCACTTCTCTCCGACGCACACGGGTCGTGAACCGAAGCTCTTTGAACAAGCCATCGAATTCGCCAAGAAGGGCGGCGTGATCGACATCACGAGCGGTGGCGGTAACGTCTATCCGTACGTCGAATGTGTTGAACGCGTTTTGAAGGCCGGCGTTGACCGTAAACTCATCACGACGAGCTCCGACGGTAACGGTTCCATGCCGAAGTTTGATGCCAATGGTGTCATGGTGGCAATTGTTGCCGCTCCGGTCAATGCCAACCACTTGGCATTGAAGGACATGGTTGCCAACGGCATCGACTTTGAAACGGCCTTGATGATGACGACCTCTAACGTTGCCGACTCTTTGGGCGTTAAGGAAGGTCGTTTGGCCGTCGGTGGCAATGCCAACCTCTGCGTCTTGACCGATAAGCTTGATGTCGACACCGTGATCGCTCGCGGCGTTGTTTGGGTTAAGGGTGGTGAAAGCGTCAAGTTGGGTAACTTCGAAGCTTAATCCCTACCAATAGGAAAAGCGCTTTGAGTAATCAAAGCGCTAACCATAAAGTAAAGGCCTTGGAAAATTTCCAAGGCCTTTCGCATTTCATCCGAACTTATTCTTAGTTGTTACCTTCTTGACGTTCGGCACGCATACAAGCCGCAGCCGTAAAGAGCACGTCGGACGAAGAATTCAATGCCGTTTCAGCCGAGTCTTGCAACACACCGATGATGAAGCCCACAGCCACGACTTGCATAGCCACAGAACCATCGATACCGAAGAGGCCGCAAGCCAACGGGATCAACATCAAGGAGCCACCCGGAACGCCGGACGCACCGCAAGCACAAACCGATGCCACCACGCTCAAGAGAACTGCCGTAGCGAAATCAACTTGAATACCCAAGCTAAAAGCGGCAGCTAACGTCAAAACCGTAATGGTGATAGCAGCGCCGGCCATGTTGATCGTTGCACCCAACGGAATGGAAATGGAATACGTACCTTCATCGAGATCGAGGCGACGGCACATAGCCATATTCACCGGGATGTTAGCAGCGGAGGAACGCGTAAAGAATGCCGTCACACCACTTTCACGCAAGCAAGCCAACGTGAGCGGATACGGATTCTTACGAATGCAGAACCAGACGAGAAGCGGATTGACAATCAAAGCGACAAAGGCCATCACACCAAGCAATACAGCCAAGAGTTGAACGTAGCTAGCCATGGATTCAAGACCCGTCGTAGCAACCGTTTCAGCAACCAAGCCGAAAATACCGATCGGAGCGCATCGAATGACACAACGAACAACGTATTCGATACCCATGGAAAGATCGGCAACGAATTGACGAGACGTATCGTTAGCATGGCGCAAGGCAATACCCAAACCGATAGCCCAAGCCAAAATACCGATGTAGTTACCGTTAGACAAGGCACGAATCGGATTGTCAACAATGTTAAAAAGCACGTTCTTCAACACTTCGCCGACACCGCCCGGAGCATTGGCAGCCGCATCCGTTGTCACCAAGTGAATTTGCGTCGGGAACATGTAGCTAGCGCACACAGCCAAAGCAGCCGCACAGAACGTACCGATAAGATAAAGCACAATAATCGGTTTAATGTGAGCCTTTGATTCCATGTCTTGGTTGGCGATAGCTGACATGACCAACACAAAGACGAGAATCGGGGCAACGGCCTTCAATGCAGAGACGAAGACAGAACCCAATAAACCCGTAGACACTGCCGCTGCCGGAGCCATCATGGCCAAGGCAACACCCAAAACCAAACCGATCAAAATCTGTTTGACAAGCGACGCTTCTAAAAAGGGCGTCATAACCTTAATAAGTACACGTTTAGGCATAGTATTCTTCCAATTGTTAGTCAGCCTCCAAATCTGGAGTTTCACCACATTAACAACTTTCTTACCATTCCGTTTTTTCAATCTAAGGCTTTCACCTCACGATATAGGGTTTACACCTAAGGGTGCACTTCGATTTTCTAGAGCGTTTTACCTAGATAGCTGCCACAGAGTGCTACCCTTAAAACATGAGACTTTCCCATTATCTGAGCATTCAGGGATGCATTTCACTTTGGCAATGCCGCAGAAACCACAAAGAAAAACGCCGTGGATGGCATCAACCATTCACGGCGTCCTATCGGCTTTATCTATTATTTAGCGTCCGATTCCATTTCGATTGCCCCGCAAGGACATTCGTTGGCACAAATACCGCAACCCTTACAGTAGTCGTAATTGATTGCGAACTTTTTACCGTCACCTAACTTGATAACGGCATTGTCAGGACAGACACCGTAGCAATTGTCACACTCGAAACAGTTACCACAAGACATACAACGGCGAGCTTCGAAAAGAGCATTTTCTTCCGTCAAACCATGGACCACTTCGTCAAACGTATCGGTACGACGAGCCAATTCCAACATCGGACGAACAGTCTTCGGAGCGTCAGAGTAATACCACGTGTTCAACTTATCGAACGTAGCAAACGGACCGCGCGGCGGATGTTCATACTTTTCGCCCTTTAACCAGGCATTCATCGTACGAGCAGCCAACTTACCGTGACCGATAGCAACCGTCACATTACGATCGCCCGGCACCATGTCACCGCCGGCGAAAATGCCTTCGACACTCGTCATCATGCAATCATCGACAACGACAGAACCCTTTTCCGTCTTCAATTCAAGCTTGCTCAACAAGCTCAAATCCGTCTCTTGGCCCAAAGCCAACACCAACGAGTCAGCCTTGATTTGCTCAAGTTCACCCGTCGGCTGCGGACGACCTTCTGCATCCAAGGTCATCTTTTCGATCCAGATTTCACCTTCACCGGCGCTCGAGACCGTGGAGAGCCACTTCATCGAAACGCCTTCTTCCTTAGCCTCTTCGATTTCAAACGAGTGAGCCGGAGCGCGATCTTCCGTACGACGGTAAACCATCAAGGGCTCTGCGCCCAAACGACGAACCGTGCGAGCTACGTCAACAGCCGTGTTACCACCACCGTAGACCACCACACGACGACCGATCAACGGAGCATCTTGACCTTCCATGCTACGCAAAAGCGTCACGGCATCCATCACGTGACTTGCGTCACCGGCCGGAATATAAGCACGGCGCGCCAAGTGTGCACCGACGCCCAAGAAAACGGCATCAAAGTTACCGGCTTCTTTCTCAGCCATCACATCCGTTACTTCGTGATTGAGCTCGATTTCCACACCATAACGTTCAAGGCGCGCAATTTCCTTATCAAGCACTTCGCGCGGCAAACGATAACGCGGAATACCGTAACGCATCATGCCACCGGCCTTCTCTGCACTATCAACCACCTTCACGGTGTGGCCGAAGCGACGCAAATGGTATGCAGCGGAAAGACCGGCAGGACCGGCACCGACAACCAACACTCGCTTACCGGTATCCGGAGCAGCCGGAGCAAAATCCCAACCCTTTTCCTGAGCATAGTCACCCAAGAAACGTTCCACGGAGTTAATACCCACGGATTCATCATGTTGACCGCGGTTACAAGCCCCTTCACAGGTGTGATAACAAACACGGCCCATCAATGCCGGGAAAGGATTATCCGTCGTAATGACGTCCCAAGCGCCGCGGTAGTCACCGCTTTCAGCTTTAAAGAGCCAACCTTGAATATTTTCACCGGCCGGACACGTGGCATTACACGGGGGCAAGTGATTCGTATAAACAGGACGCAACGTACGCCAAGAACCCGTCAAGTTTTCCAACGAGGAGCCTACGTCAAGCGTAATAGCAAACGGTTTGTTCATCGTGATTCCTTTTAGACGAGTTTTGCACGTTCGGCGGCTTCAATCGGAGCCGGAATATCATCGGCTTCGTCATCAGCCAAAAGACCGAACTTACGAATATTGCGATCACAAATGGCTTGCAATCGTGCCAACACTTCCGGATTGGCTCGCTTACCAAATAAGTGAGCGAAACGCTTTTGCGGCTTCAAATAATCTTCCACCGGATGGAGATGGCGAATCTTCTTCACGCCGGTCACTTCACCGTACTCGGCTTCAAACACCGGGAACACACCGGTTTCCATGGCCAAACGAGCCATTTCAACCGTACGGCTAGAGGCCACGCCCCAACCCAACGGGCACGGAACCAAAATGTGAATATAACGAGCACCATGCATGCTCATGGCTTTTTCAACCTTACGTTCCAAGTCACGAAGGTCGGCAACCGTTGCCGTAGCAACGTAAGGAATGCCGTGAGCCATAGCAATCAAAGGCACATTCTTGCCTTGACCGAAGGGGTTACCATCGTAACCTTGCACCGGCATCGTCGTTGCCGTACGTGCAGCAGGCGGCGTTGCCGAAGAGCGTTGAACACCGGTATTCATATAAGCGCCGTTGTCATAACAGATGTAGAGAACATCGTCATTGCGCTCAAACATACCGGAAAGGCAACCGAAGCCAATGTCAGTCGTACCACCGTCACCGCCTTGAGCAACAACGCGAACCATGGGGCGACCATCCTTTTGTGCCTTAACCTTAAAGGCTGCTGCCATACCCGTTGCCACGGCAGGCGCATTACCGAAAAGGGAGTGGAACCACGGCAAGCGCCAAGAACTTTCAGGATACGGCGTGGAGAACACTTCCAAGCAACCCGTTGCATTGGCAGCAGCCAAGCGACCGTCCGTTGCACGCATCGCAGCGTCAATGGCGTAACGAGCACCTAAAGCCTCACCACAGCCTTGGCAAGCACGGTGACCAGAGTTCAAAGAATTATTGCGTTCTTTGGAGGATTGAATCGAACGTTGTTCGGGCGACAACAAGCGATTACCAACCGTGAACGTACCGGTTTGATAGAAACGAATCGGGGTGTCTTGCATTTTCATTACTCCTTAGACGTTTCTCGGGTAGCCACGTCATGGATAATCGCCTCAGGCAACGGGCCGCTCAAACGCGTAGCGGCTTCGCGCTCCAATTGACGACGAACCAAATCTTCATCCAAATCCATAAAGGTCGTATCGGCCAAAACACCCTCATGAGCATCGCGAACAATCTTCGCAACGCTAGCCTTCGTGATGGCACGACCGCCAAGACCGGCGATTACGCTACGAACATCCAAGGCCATGTCTCGAACGGCACAAACAACGTCCATCATCACGACACCACCGGAACCGGCGCCCAACGCACGGTCAAAGACCAAAACCGTCTTAGAACCGGCCAAAGCTTCACGAACGGCCTTCACCGGGAACGGACGATAGCACTTCAACGACACCACGCCGACCTTAATACCGGCCTCGCGCAACTCATCAACCGTGTCCTTGATCGTACCAACGGCAGCACCCATGGCCAAAATACGGATATCCGCATCTTCGCAGCGGTAGCAACTGACCAAACCGCCGGCTTCACGACCGAAAATATTCTTAAACTCTTCACCGACCTTTTCGATGACGGAAAGACCTTCGATGTGCTTGGCATGAGCCAAATAACGGACTTCCGTAAAGGCTTCCGGTCCCACCATAGCACCAATCGTCACCGGAGCATCCGGGTCAAGCACTTGACGCGGAGAGTACGGCGGCAAGAATTGATCCACCTTTTCTTGATCGGGAATATCCATTCGCTCAACGGCGTGCGTCAACACGAAGCCATCCATACAAACCATCACCGGGAGACTCAATTCTTCAGCAATGCGGAAACCTTGAATGTGCATGTCCACGGCTTCTTGGTTCGTTTCCACATAAAGTTGAATCCAACCGCTGTCTCGTTGACTCAACGAGTCGGAATGGTCATTCCAAATATTGATCGGAGCGCCGATGGCACGGTTAGCAACCGTCATCACAATCGGCAAACCAAGACCGGCAGCGTTGTAGATAGCTTCGGTCATGAACAAAAGACCTTGACTTGCCGTGGCCGTGTATGCACGAGCACCCGCAACGGAAGCGCCGATTGCCGTACTCATTGCGGCAAATTCGCTTTCTACGTTGATGTACTCACAATTTTCAATCTTGCCTTGACGGGTCAAGGTACCGAGGTTTTCCACGATATGCGTTTGCGGAGAAATCGGATACGCACAAATGACTTCCGGACGGCACAACGAGACGCCTAATGCGACCCCCATACTCCCTTCAATTTGTTTCAGCATGGTTCGTCCTTTACTTCGTTTGAGTCAAAAATTCATATGCAAGCGTTGCGACTTGCGAATTGGCTTCGGCAATTTTGCCGCTGAAGGCTTCGTTATAGGCCGCTTGAACACTTTCAAGCTTAAGATTGCCCGTCATTGCAGCATAGCCGGCCAACATGGCGGCACCCGGCAACGGACGACCGATCTTTTCCATCGCAAAGCGGGTAGCAGGAACGGTACGAACATGACCCTCAGGCAAACGAGCAGCCACTTCACTCAAACCCAACTCTTCGATCGTTTGAGAACTGTTGATCAAGAGATAACCGTCATCACGCAAACCACCCAAAACATCCACTTGCTCAAGCAACGTGGGGTCCTGAACCAAAACAACATCCGGCTCAAGAATCGGTTCACGCAAACGAATCTCTTTACTATCGATGCGAGCAAAGGCCACCACCGGAGCCCCCGTACGTTCCGAACCGAAACTCGGGAATGCTTGAGCGTGGTGTCCTTCCATAAAGGCCGCAACGGAGAGCATTTCAGCTGCCGTCACAACGCCTTGGCCTCCTCGGCCATGCAAACGGATTTGATACACACCAACCTCGCTATTCAAACGTGTAGACACGACAAAAACGACCCTCCGATCAATCTCTCGGGATCGATTTTTCTTCTACAAATCAATAATCAAATTTTCTACCCCTAAGTCTACCGAAGCGCATACCGTTTCGGGGGCACGGGAAAGTACCACTTTTTGCCTAATCCTTCGTTTTTTAAGGTTTTCAATGAATTACAAAACCGCTCTGAAAAGACTCGTCACAACCAAAACTTTTTGGGTACACTTTCTCAACAATCCTTAGACAGATAACTCACAATCAAAGGCTGTTTATGCATCGCGCTTTTCGTTGGATTTTCATTGCTTCGGCTGCCGCATTGACGGCTTGCTCGTCTTCCCTCATCGACCCTCCGGGACGAACCGATGAAATTTTGCGATTGGAAGCTTCCGGCGAACAAATTTTCCGTTGTGCTCGTGACTCTCAAGGTTGGTATTGGAAATTCCAATCACCCAATGCCTACCTCTTTGACCCGACCACCAATCAAGCCGTTGCAAAACACGGCTACAACTTCACCTTCGTGCACAACGACGGTTCGAATCTTTCCGCACGTATCAAAAGCGTCAACACCAAACCGGGCGAACTCTCCGAAGCGCTTTTCGTTACTCAATCCGGTACCGCTCCCGGAGTCTTTCACGGCGTTCGTTACGTACAACGTATCAACACACACGGTGGCATGCCCAAATCTCGCTGTGTCGAGGCACAAAAAGACAAGTATTTACGCATTCCGTTCACTGCTGAATTCGTTTTTTACAAGTAACGAAACATTCATTGAAGAACCAAGAATCCCCTTGATTTAGCTAGAGAAAAATCAAAAAAAAGGGTAAAATTAAATCCTTACGCTTAATTTTTCAGGTTTAGGGGATACTGAATGGCGACTGTTGGTGATTATTTGCAAAGCCTTCCGACGGACCGTCGCGTGGCCATGGCTAAGATTTGTAGTCTTATCCGTCGTTCCGCTCGTGGCGTTCGCGAGAGCATGCGCCATGCTTTGGCTTTTTATGAATTGTCCGGCCCGTTGTTCGCATTGGAATCGGGTGAAAAGTCCATGACGTTGTACGTGGCTGAAACGGATGTCATCTTGGCCTTCAAAGAAAAGATCAAGAATGTCGACATCGAACGTCAAACGATCCTTTTTGATGACCTCAACCGTATTCCGCTCGATGTGATCGAAAAAATCGTTCGTGAATCCGTTGCCGCTCGCCGCGCTCGCGTAGCCGCCGGCAAGGCTCTCACGTTGGCAGAATTGTTAGCTATCTGGGGCTTGACGGAAGAAGATGCCAAAGCCCCGCCTCCCACCGTTCGCATTTCGATGAAGAGCCGCGAAGAAGAAGGCGAAAGCGCTGAAGCCGCAAAGTAAAAACGAGAAAAATATTCAAAAAAAGCGAACTCTTTTCAGGGTTCGCTTTCTTTTTTGTCATTTGTTTTTAGCTTTTCGTACAAACAACAAAAATCTCTCTCACTTTCGACACTTTTTCATTATCCTTTGATTCATGAAATCCTCAAAAAATACCCCTCAACGTAACGATCGTAGACTCGTCTGCGAAGTCGGTCTTGCACTGGTCTGCAAGATCGCTTTTATCGCTTGTTTGGGGTTCCTTTTTTTTGGAACATCTGATCGTATAACAACAAACGCCGACGTCGTTGGTAATGCACTGCTCGCCCCCTCGAGCACGCCAACCTCTTCGGGTAAGAATTCGGAGTAACACATATGATTTCTACCGAACTCGTTGATCTCTCCAGATGGCAATTCGCCCTTACATCGATGTACCACTTCTTGTTCGTTCCCCTCACCTTGGGGTTGTCGTTCATGTTGGTGGTCATGGAGTCTTGCTATCTCGTTACCGGAAAAGAGATCTATAAAGACATGACGCGATTCTGGGGCAAACTCTTCGGCGTGAATTTCGCATTGGGCGTTGCCACCGGTATCACTTTGGAATTCCAATTCGGTACCAACTGGGCCTATTACTCCCACTACGTGGGCGACATCTTCGGTGCCCCGCTTGCCATTGAGGGCCTAATGGCTTTCTTCCTTGAATCGACCTTTATCGGTCTGTTCTTCTTCGGTTGGAATCGCCTCAAAAAAGGTACCCACCTTTTAGTGACGTTCTTAATGGCCATCGGCTCTAACCTTTCCGCGCTGTGGATTTTGATTGCTAACGCATGGATGCAATACCCCATCGGTAGCGAATTCAATTTTGAAACAATGCGAATGGAAATGACGGACTTTTTCGCCGTCATCTTAAGCCCTTGGGCACAAGCCAAGTTCGGCCATACGATCGCCGCCGGTTATGTCACGGGCGCCATGTTCGTATTAGCCATTTCCGCTTGGTACCTCCTCAAGGGACGAGACATCGAATTTGCCAAGCGTTCTTTCCGTGTCGCAGCCGCTTTCGGTTTGGTTACCGTCATTTTTACGGCTCAAATGGGTGACGAATCCGGCTATTTGGTTGCCAAAGACCAACCGGCAAAGCTCGCTAGTATGGAAGCCATTTGGGAAACGCAACCGGCTCCGGCTCCCATGCAAATTTTTGGTCTCCACGACGTCGAAAAGCAAACCTCGAGCGCCGTCGTGGAAGTGCCTTGGCTTGCCGGCATCTTATCGACTCGATCTTTGGATACGGAACTTATCGGCATCAAACAAATCGTTGCAGAAAACCGTGCTCGTATTGAACGAGGCGCCAAAGCTGTTGAAACCCTAACTGCTTTGCGTCAAGACCCGACAAATGCGGCTTTACGTGAAACGTTCATGACTCAAAAAGACGATTTGGGCTACGGTTTGCTTTTACGCAAATACACCGACAATCCCGCCAAGGCCACGCCGGAAATGCTCAACCAGGCCGCTTTAGACACGGTACCTAACGTCAACATCATGTTCTGGAGTTTCCGTGTCATGGTGACCTGTGGCGTATTGATGGTTTTACTTTTTGCGCTTTCGTTGTATTACTCGGCCAAAAACTTAGTGACAAACCGCCGTTGGCTTTTGAAGTTCGCACTCTTTGCACTTCCGCTTCCGTGGTTGGGCTGCGAATTCGGTTGGGTTGTGGCTGAATACGGTCGACAACCTTGGACCATTTTCGGGATTTTGCCGACGCACTTGTCGGCTTCCACCTTATCGGTCGGATCCGTCATGGGTTCATTAATCGGCTTTATCGTTCTTTATTCCGGCTTGCTGGTCGTAGAAATGTGGTTAATGCTTCGCTTAGTGAAGACCGGCCCGAGTTTCTTGGGCACCGGCCGCTATTTCTTTGAACGCAATCAAAAGGCTATCGAGGAGTAATGCATCATGATCGATTATGAAATCCTCAAACTCATCTGGTGGCTCTTCGTCGGCGTTT
This sequence comes from Burkholderiaceae bacterium, assembly GCA_017646335.1. Taxonomy (GTDB): domain Bacteria; phylum Pseudomonadota; class Gammaproteobacteria; order Burkholderiales; family Burkholderiaceae_F; genus Aphodousia. Next base: position 28,780 of record JAGCMT010000026.1, on the reverse strand, counting down.
TGCTCGTTGGTTTTGCCGTGATGGACGGTCAAGACATGGGCGTCGGCTCTTTGTTGCCGTTTTTAGGTAAAAATGACACCGAGCGTCGCATCATGATTAACACGGTCGCTCCTCACTGGGACGGCAACCAAGTTTGGTTATTGACCGGTGGCGGCGCCATGTTCGCCGCATGGCCCTTAGTCTATGCAACGGCCTTTTCCGGTCTTTATTGGGCTTTGTTTATCGTGTTGACCGCTCTGATTTTGCGACCGGTTGCTTTTGACTATCGTTCTCGAGTACCGGCACAAAAATGGCGATCTTCTTGGGATTGGGCATTGTTTATTGGCAGCTTCGTGCCTCCGATCATCTTCGGCGTGGCATTCGGCAATATGCTTTTGGGCGTTCCCTTCTCCTTTGATGAAACGATGCGCTCGGCATATACAGGATCTTTCTGGGCCTTGCTTAGTCCGTTTGCTCTTTTATGCGGCATCGTCTCCTTGATGATGATTCTGTTTCATGGCGCAAACTACCTCTTACTTCGTACCACGGGTGAATTACAAGCTCGTGCTCGCCGCGTCGGGATTCTGACGGGCTTGCTTACGGCATTGTTATTTGCCATCGGCGGTATTTGGACGTATTTCGGTGTCACGGGCTACGTTGCCAGCGGCATCGACCCGGCCGGCGTTGCCAATCCGTTAGCCAAAACCGTTACGACGGAATTAGGTGCTTGGTTCACGAACTTTAAGCATTATCCGGCTTTAAGCCTCATTCCGGTCATTGCCATCGCCGCCGCCCTTTTAGGCGTTTTAGCGCAATACGTGTGGAAGCCGATGGTGGCAGTGATCGCTTCGGGTTTATCGATCGCTTGCATCGTTTTGACGCCTTTGGTGTCAATGTTCCCCTTCGTATTGCCCTCGTCGAGCAATCCGGTAGCCTCTTTGACGATGTGGGACTGCACGAGCTCTCACTTGACCCTTCAAGTGATGTTTATCGTGACGCTGATCTTTTTGCCGATCGTGCTCCTTTACACGGGCTGGGCATACAAGGTAATGAGCGGAAAAGTCACGCCGCGATACATTAAAGAAAACGACAAATCGCTTTACTAATGGAGATCGATGACAATGTTCTACGCTTATTGGTTTATCGGTTTACTGTTGGCCATCGCTTTTGCCGTTTTGATGGCCGCCATGTACGAATTAAAAGCCGATCCTGAAAAGGATTCCGAATGAATCGTGTCATCACGTTTTGCGCACGAGCGGTCTCATTAACGGCCGCTCTCGCAATCACGGCAACCGTGCTTATCTTTCCGCGCTTAATTGCGTTGGATATGCATACGGTTCCACACGGGTGGCTAGTACTTTTGATGTTCGGAATGAGTTTCTGCTATGTACACGGCTTGGGATTTATTCCGGAGAATCGTTACTTGAAAACGATTTTCTCACCCATCGTTGCTTGGCCCACCGCAGCCTTTGCATCGTGCATGGTCTTCTGTTGATATCCTGAAGTTAAAAAAACGCGCAGTTTGTGATGAGCTGCGCGTTTTCATTGGGTCAAAGATTCGTTATCAATCACGACGAAGCAGCCAACCCAATTGCACTTGAGCGGTGTTTTCGCTATCGGAAAGCCACGTCACGCCATCCTGAACCGTTACGGTCAACTGCATTGTACGTTTCATCAACTTGGCCATTTGCTCTACTTCCGCATCCGTTAAGGTTGCAACCGAGAGCTTTTGAACTTTATTCATATCGGCGCTCACTTGCTGCCACCAAGGACCGATTCGATCTTCGCCATAGGCCACCACAATCACCTGATTGCTTCGACCGGCGGAACGACGTACGGTCTTCACATCGGGTGTACCAACCTCGATCCAGCGTGCAATGCTTCCCGTGTCATCAATTTCCCACAAAGCCGCATCGCCTTCAGTGGACAAACCGCGACCAAACTCAAGGCGAGCGTGTACAACACCTGCAAACAAGCAAAACGTCAATAATCGAATCGCCAAACGCTCTTCCGTCTCCGAAGGATGACGAGCCAAAGTAATGACATGATTAGCGTAATATCCGCGATCAATGTCGGAAATATCGACGTTGGCTTTGTAGATCGTAGCTCCGGCTGCCATGAAAAATCCTTCTGAAATAATGGCCGCTATCTTAGCACCAAAGAAGAAAGCCGGCTTCCCTTATACAGGGAAACCGGCTCAATCCATAAACATACGCTTGGTTAGAAAATTGCTCGATTTTGGCTCAAACGCAACCAACCGACAACGATGCGATAACCGACCCAAATACTCAAAACCAAGAATCCAACCCACCAAACCACGGGGCCAACAATAATCGCCGTTAAAATCAGACCGGCAATCGCTACCAAAATGGTCCAAATCATGCCGTACCAAAACGTACGAATTTGCCAAGAAAAGTGACTTTCCAAATACGTTCCTCGTGCATCACCACGCATCACATAATTCAGTACTACCGCGGCAATCGACGGCCAACCAAACAAAAAGGCGGACAAGACAGAACCGCCCGTCATCAAGCCGATCACAATGCTCAATCCATGCAAGATGTAAACCAACTGCGTCACCAAAATCATGTTTTTCGTCGGACCTTCATAAGGAGTCAACATCGTCATTGGGCATTTACCTCGATTACAAATAATTTACCGCTGAAAATAACTTTACACGCAAAAAAATAACCTGCGTATTTTGTACAAAAATTTTTACAGAATCCTAGAAATGACTTCGTTTTTTCCATGTAATTCAATACACTTCCTGTATGTCCGTCAAACATAGGGGACAGGGAGGTTTTTGTGCGTATTTTATTAGTTGAAGACGACTTGATGATCGGCGAAAGCGTTGCCGACGGCTTGAAAGATGAAGGCTATGCCGTCGACTGGGTTCAAGACGGTCATTCTGCCCTTTTAGCGTTGCGCACAACGCCCTTTGCGTTGGTTGTTTTAGATCTCGGCCTGCCGGGAAAAGACGGCATTCGCGTTTTGGAAGAGTTGCGCGCAGAACGTAACCTCACTCCCGTGCTCGTCACGACAGCTCGTGACACCGTGGACGACCGCATCAAAGGCCTTGATGCCGGCGCTGACGACTACCTCATCAAACCGTTTGACCTAGATGAGTTATTCGCCCGTATCCGTGCCCTTTTACGCCGCTCGGCCGGTCGTGCAGAACCGACCATCGAGCGAGGTCGTTTAACCATCAAACCGGCAACGCACGAGGTCATCTTTGACGGCAATCCCATCATTCTCTCCAGCAAAGAGTTCGCCTTGTTACTCGCCTTAGCCGAGCGCCCCGGGCTTGTGCTTTCTCGCGCACAATTGGAAGAAAAACTCTACAACTGGGACACCTCCATCGGCTCTAACGCAATTGAAGTACACATCCACCACCTTCGTAAAAAACTCTCTGAAGGTGCAATCAAGACCGTTCGCGGCGTGGGCTATATTTTGGAGTGCTAAATCGTGTATTCGATTCGTGACCGACTGCTTTGGACTTTTGCAATCGTGGTATTACTTACCGGGATTGCTGCCACGTATATGACGTTTATTTCTGCTCGTGGCCAAGTCGACAATCTCCTGGATATGCAGTTGCAACAAGTGGCTATCTCCTTGGAGGGTCATGCTGTCGGAGACAATCGCGAGCTTCGTCAGGTCGATCGTAGCGACGAGCAATTCGTTGTGCAGTTAATCGATCGTGAAACCAAAAGCGTTCACGTCTCACACAAGATCGAACCGTTCCCCTATACCGAACACACGGGCTTTTCCACCATTCGCCATGACGGTGAAACGTGGCGCCTCTATACCTTGGTCGCAGAAAAAACCATCATTGTCTCAGCTCAACCCACAGATGTTCGCGTGAATTTGGCCTTTAGCTCCGCCTTGCATATCTTGCAACCGTTGGTGCTTTTATTGCCGTTCTTAGCCATCGCCGTATGGTTGGTTGTCGGCCAAGGCTTATCGTCATTAAACCGCACGGCAAAACTGGTCAGTCAACGCTCTCCGACCTCACTTGCTCCCATCCCAACCGAAGGCCTACCGCAAGAGGCCGTGGGTCTTGTGACGGCGTTAAATGACCTTTTAAAGCGCTTACAAGAAAGTCTTGAGAGTCAGCGTCGTTTTGCTTCGGATGCTGCTCACGAACTGCGTACGCCGCTTACCGCTTTGAAATTGCAAATCCAGTTAGCCGAACGAGCCAAAACGCAAGAAGCCCAATTAAAGGCCTTTTCTCGTTTACACGACGGAATTGAACGCGCAACGCGCTTGGTCCAACAGTTATTAACGATCGCTCGGTTGGATCCGGATGCCACACAAAAACCGTTCGTTGCTGTGGATTTGGAAAAGGTGTTACAAAGCACCCACGATGAAATGACGGTCGTTGCCGAACAAAAAGCAATCGAAATCACCACGGATCTCCATTCCACAATCGTTAATGGCATGGAAGATGCCCTCAAACTGTTAGTCACGAATTTGACTGACAATGCAATTCGCTACACTCCTGAGGGTGGCAAAATCCGTTTGCGAGTATCCCGTTTCGCCGGTCAAGCCGTCGTTGAAATTAGCGATAACGGTCCCGGCATTGCCATGGAAGAACGTGAACGTATCTTTGATCGTTTCTACCGTGCATTAGGGACAAAAACACAAGGTCACGGTTTAGGTCTAGCCATCGTCAAACGTATCGTAGAGATTCACCAAGGCAGTATTTGTGTGACCGACGGCCTCGATGGGCAAGGGACAACCATGCGAATTGAATTACCTTTGGTGAAGTAATCGAATTTTGTTACAAATGTCATCGCTTCGAAACAACCCGTAAAACCTATTATCAGGCTTTTTAACTATTGTTACGGTGTCGATTCCTCATTCAGATTTGGGGAATGATTCAATTTAGAAAAGAAGCTTTTCGGAGATTTTTTAGATGTTCCAACGCAAAACTTTCAAGCCGGCCATGCTCGCCATCGCAATCGCATCGGCCTTGGCATTTACCCCCTTTACCGCAGTCAACGCTCAAACGACCGCCGACACCGGTGCTCAAATGAGCGAAGTACGCTTGCCTGACTTCTCTCAACTCGTGGAAGAAAACGGCAAGGGCGTTGTAAACATCTCTACGATTAAAAATGCCCGAACGGAAACGGTCAACATGTTCCCGGGCATGGAAAAAGAAGCCGAAATCTTCAAACGATTCGGCTTCCCCTTCCCCTTAGGCCCTCAACAACAACGAATCCCGGAACAACGCGGTACGGGTTCGGGCTTTATCATTTCCTCTGACGGTTTGATTCTTACCAATGCTCACGTGGTTGAAGGCGCTGACGAGCTTCGTATCCGTTTGACGGATAACCGTGAATTCATGGGTAAGGTGTTGGGGTTGGACAAAAAGACTGACATTGCCGTCGTGAAAATCGAAGCAAAGGACTTGCCCGTTCTCAAAATCGGCTCCTCCGAGCAATTGAAGGTCGGCGAGTGGGTAGCTGCCATCGGATCTCCCTTTGGCTTACATAACACGGTGACGGCAGGCATCGTGTCCGCCAAGAGCCGTCAATTGCCCTCTGACCAATACGTCCCCTTCATCCAAACGGACGTCGCTGTCAACCCGGGCAATTCCGGCGGTCCGCTCTTTAACATGCGAGGCGAAGTCGTGGGCATCAACTCCCAAATTTTCTCCACCTCCGGCGGTTTTATGGGCCTTTCTTTCTCGATTCCGATTGACTTGGCCATGCAAATCAAGGATCAATTGGTTCAAAACGGTCGTGTCATCCGAGGTCGCATCGGTGTCGGCATCCAGGCTGTCACCCAAGATTTGGCTGAAGCATTTGGCATGAAGACGCCGCGCGGCGCTGTCATCACGATGCTCGAAAAGGGTCAACCGGGCGAAAAGGCCGGTTTGATGGTCGGTGACATTGTCATTGCTATTGACGGCAAGGATTTGGCTAATGCCAATGAGTTGCCGGTGAAAATTTCTACGATGAAGCCCGGCACGAAGACGACGTTGACGGTGTTACGCGACGGCAAGGAAAAGAAGATTGTCGTTACGGTTGCTGAAACTCCGTCCGAAGGTGTGGCTCAAACCAATGACAACAAGAATGCTCAAGGCAAACTCGGCGTCTCCGTTCGAGAATTGTCTGCCGAAGAAAAGAAGGAATTGGAACTTCAAAACGGCCTTGTCGTAACCGAAGTTCGTGGAGCGGCTGCGAAGGCCGGTCTGATGCCTCGCGATATCATTTTGAGTGCAAATGGCAAGACGATTACGAATTCCGGTGATTTGATCGATGTTGTGAAGAAAGCCAAAAAGGTTGCTCTTCTCGTTCAACGCCAACAATCGCGCATTTTCGTTGCTATCGATTTGAAGTAATCACCTTCGCGTTACATAGCAAAAACCGCACCGTTTAATAACGTGTGCGGTTTTTGTTTCACGTGGAAAACAGCATTATGCTTTTTCTTCCAACGCTTGGAGACGAGCCTTCAAATAAGCACGAGGCATAGCGATACGTTCTGCCATCAACTGTGTGACCATTTCCAAATCGAAATCGGGATTACGAAGCTTACGCAAACCGATGCCTTCGAATTGGGCCATCATCAAATCAACACGAGCATCAACCAATCGCTCATCATCACCTTCGAGATAACCGACGGTTTCACGAAGATAGCCGCGAACCTTACGATCCGTTTCATGAAGCATCGCCTGCAAATTCGGATCATGAGAAGCCGCTGACAAAATTTCTAACGACAAACACGTACGTTCATTCGTGAACAAGCGTTTGAAAGTGTTAGAAAGATGCGCGTGAAGCTTTTCATAATCGCCCTGGCAAGCCTTAAAAGCTTCATGATTGGCATAGAACCCTTCCATTCCTTCTTGCACGATTGCCTCAATAATGGCGTTCTTGCTCGGGAAGTAGTTATAGATATGCCCGGCACTCATGCCAAACTCTTTGGCGATGTGAGCCATGCCCGTGGCATGAAAGCCGCGGGCACTGAAGCATCGTCTCGCTGCCGCAAGGATCTCCTTGCGACGTTGAGCAGCGAGCTCTTTACTCATTTTGCTGCCTCTTTCGGTTGAGCATCGATAGCACCGCCACCGAGGGTCTTGTAAAGCGTCACAAGGCTAGCAGCGCGAGCTTGTTCTGCCATCACCAACCCCGTTTGAGCGGACACCCATTGGCGCTGAGAATCCAAGACTTCCAAGAAACTGGATGCGCCTTGTTGGTAACGTGCTTGAGCCAAATCGTAAGCTTGTTTCGTGGACGATGCCAAATCGGCTTGAGCCTTCAATTCAGCCTCGATCGTACCTTCGGTAGCCATCGCGTCAGCCACTTCCTTAAAGGCCACTTGGATTGCCTTTTCGTAGTTAGCAATCGCGATTTCCTTGTCGCGTTGAGACACTTGGTATGCAGCCCATGCGGCACCGCCGGTAAAGATCGGCAAACTGATGCTCGGCACAAAACTCCACATACGCGTACCACCGGTAAAGAGATCACCCAAATCCGTTGCTGCGGAACCATAAGCACCGATCAACGTAATACGGGGGAAGAAAGCGGCTCGTGCGGCACCGATGTTAGCGTTTGCCGCGATCAATGCATACTCAGCCGCCGCGATATCCGGTCGATTCAAAAGCACTTCACTCGGAGCACCTTGGGGTAAAACACCGGCTAACGTAACCTTTTCAACCTTTACGGGCAAGAGCTCTTCAGGCACTTGCGTACCGACCAAAACACCCATCGCATTCAAATCTTGAGCGACAGCACGTTGGGCGGAAGCGTGTGCACGTTGCGCACTTGCCAACATCGTCTTGGCTTGATTGAGCTCAAGCAAACCAATGGCGCCGGCCTTGTAGCTGGCTTCGGAAAGTTGGAAAGATTTTTCTTGACTTTCCAACGTCATCTTTGCGAAGTCCAAAAGGGAGCGATCGGCACCAAGCTTTAACCAAAGGTTCGCGGTTTCGGCAATCAAAGTCACGCGAGCGCTCTTTCGACCTTCTTCGGTAGCAAAGTAACGATTCAACGCCTCTTGGCTCAAGCTCTTGATACGACCGAAAAGGTCTAACTCATAAGAGGCCATTGCCAAATTTGCCGAATAGGTGTGACTAATTTTCGCCACACCCGATTCCGACAAGCTTTCGGGCGTACGCGTATGCGTACCTTCGCCGGCGGCTGCCAAATAGGGCAAGAATTCCGAACGTTGAATGTTATAGGCCTGACGCAAGCGCTCAACGTTTAACATCGCCACGCGATAATCACGATTGTTTGCCAACGTCATCTTAATGACTTCACGCAAACGGCTATCCGTGTAGAAGGCTTCCCAATCAGGCAAGGCTGCCTGATTGAGAGCGGCCTGCTCATAGGCAGGGCCTTGCGGCCAAGCGCTTGCCACCGGGGCCTCCGGTCGATCGTAGAACGGCGACATCGACACGCAGCCCGTTAACATCATTGCAGCCATCAAAGGCAATACCTTAACGATTTTCATTGCTATCACCGTACTTTTGCTTTTGTTCGATACGATCCAAATAGACCGTTTCACCCTCTTCTTCTTCCTTCATGGCTTGCTCGGCAACCGCATGAATGTCGATCTTATGGTCGTTGGCGTTACCCGTGAACTTCATAATCATCACGTAGAAGATCGGCACGAACAACACGCACAAGAACGTACCCGTGATCATGCCACCCAAAACACCCCAACCGATGGCATTTTGAGCGCCGGAACCGGCACCGCTAGCCATTGCCAACGGCAACACGCCAAGACCGAATGCCAACGAGGTCATCACGATCGGACGCAAACGCAAACGAACGGCATCGATGGCGGCATGGACAATGTCTTCACCGCGATCATGCAATTCCTTAGCGAATTCCACGATCAAAATCGCATTCTTACTGACCAAACCGATCGTCGTCACAAGACCGACCTGGAAGTAAATGTCGTTATTCAAACCGCGCAACGCCGTCAATGCCAAAGCACCGATCACCCCCATCGGAATGACCATGATGACAGCCGCCGGAATGGACCAACTTTCATACAAAGCAGCCAAGCACAAGAACACGACCAAAATCGACAAGGCGTACAAGGGCGCTGCTTGACCGGCAGATTCCTTTTCTTGATAAGAAACACCCGTCCAAGAAATGCCGTAGCCAGCAGGCAACTTTTGTGCAAGCTCTTGAACCGCAGCCATTGCATCACCAGAGGAGAAGCCGGGTGCTGCGTTACCTTGAATATTCACAGCGGACAAACCGTTGAAACGTTCAAGACGCGGAGAACCGTAATCCCACTCGACCTTGGAGAATGCCGAGAACGGAACCATTTCACCACGGTTGTTCTTCACGTACCACTTACCCAAATCTTCCGGCGTTTGACGGAATTGCGTATCACCTTGGACATAAACCTTCTTAACGCGACCGCGATCCAAGAAGTCATTGACGTAAGAACTTGCCCAGACGGTGGTCAAGGTGGCGTTCACCTCCGACAAGGAAATACCCAATGCTCGCACCTTTTGCGTATCAACAACCAAACGCAATTGCGGCGTATCTTCCATACCGTTGGGGCGAACCATCGTCAAGCGAGAATCGCCATTGGCCATACCCAAGAACATATTTCGGGTTTGGATCAATTCTTCGTGCGTTTGGTTAGCCTTGGCTTGCAAGTACACGTCGAAACCGTCAGCCATACCCAATTCCGGAATTGCAGGCGGCGGGAATGCGTAAACCTTGGCATCCATCCATTGAGCAAACGTACCCATCGCACGACCGGCAATGGCATTCACGTGCATTGCTTCGCCGGGGCGCTCATCCCAGTCTTTCAAACGAATAAAGGCAAGACCCGTATTTTGGCCCGTACCACCAAAAGAGAAGCCGGAAATCGTAAAGACGGACTCGACCGTCGCCTTTTCCTTGGTTTCGAAGTAATCACGGACGCGAGCCAACACATCTTGCGTTTGTTGTTGGGAAGCATTTTGCGGCAACGTCATTTGCACAAGCAACACGCCTTGGTCTTCACCCGGCATAAAGCTAGAGGGCAACTTTTGGAAGCCGAACACCATACCGCCGATAATGACGGCATAAATCGCCAAGCAACGCAAGATATGGGCGGCCATTTGACCGACCTTATGGCGAACCCAGTGAGAGAAACGCTCAAAACCTCGGTTAAAGTTACCGAAGAAACCTTGCTTGTTGTCATGATGCTCTGCATCAATCGGCTTAAGCATCGTAGCGCACAATGCCGGCGTCAAAATCAAGGCAACCAAAACGGAAAGCGTCATCGATGCCACAATCGTCACGGCAAACTGACGATAAATCACACCGGTAGAACCACCGAAGAAAGCCATCGGCACGAACACGGCAGAAAGCACCATGGCGATACCGATCAAAGCACCCGTGATTTGTTCCATCGACTTAATCGTGGCTTCACGCGGATGCAAATTCTCCGTTCGCATCACACGTTCGACGTTTTCCACCACCACAATGGCATCGTCCACGAGCAAACCGATAGCAAGCACCATGGCGAACATCGTCAGCACATTGATCGAATAGCCCAAAGCGGCCAAAACACCGAAGGTACCCAAAAGCACCACCGGCACAGCAATCGTCGGAATCAACGTGGCTCGCCAGTTTTGCAAGAACAAGAACATCACGAAGACCACCAAAACGATGGCTTCGCACAACGTTTGAATCACTTCTTCAATGGAAATACGAACGAACGGCGTCGTGTCATACGGGACCACCCACTCCACCCCTTCGGGGAAGAAGTCACTCATTTCATTCAAAGCAGCCTTCACGGCATCGCTCGTATCCATTGCGTTTGCACCGGAGGCCAACTTAATAGCCATACCCGTGGAGGGCAAACCGTTATACAAAGCGAGCACATGGTAGCTTTCAGAGCCCATTTCTACGCGAGCGACGTCCTTCATCAAGACGCGAGAACCGTCAGTATTGGTCTTGACCATGATTTGCTCAAAGTCTTCAACCGTTTCCAACAAGCTCATGGCGTTAACGATGGCGTTCAACTCATAGCGATCTTTAGACGGGAAGTTACCCACCTGACCGACAGGCACCTGAACGTTTTGCTCTTCGATTGCACTGACAATCTCGTAAGCGGACAAGTTGTACTTATTCAACTTTTCCGGATCGAGCCAAATACGCATAGCGTAAGAGCTACCGAACACTTCCACTTCACCGACGCCTTGGACGCGAGAAAGCGGTTCTTGAACGTTGTTGACCAAATAGTCACTCAAGTCGGTTTCATTCAACTTGCCGTTCTTGTCAACAAAGCCCACCACCATCAAGAAGTTAGCAGACGACTTTTCGACGCTGACACCCAACTTTTGAACCACTTGCGGAAGGCTCGATTCAACCTTCTTCAACTTGTTTTGCACTTGCACCTGAGCAATATCAGGATCGGTACCGGCTTCAAAAGTGATGTTGATAGAAACACGACCCGTACTGTCGGAATTGGAGGCCATATACAAATAACCGTCCAAGCCCGTCATGGCTTGTTCAACTTGTTGCGTAATCGTATTTTCGATCGTTTCTGCCGAAGCACCGGGATACGTTGCCGTCACCGTTACTTGGGGAGGAGCGATTTGCGGGTATTGGGACACCGGCAAACGCGTGATCGACAGAACGCCTGCCAGCATGATCACAATTGCGATCACCCAAGCAAAAATCGGACGCCCAATAAAAAATCGAGACATATATGTTTACCTCTAGCCTAACGTTTGCTGGTTACTTGGCTGCGGGCTTTTGTTCACCACCGGCAACACGAACGGTCATGCCATCGCGAATGGATTGCAAACCTTCGATGACAACACGTTCACCGGCCTTCAAACCGGACTCGACCAACCAATTCGTACCGATCGTACGCTTAGCGACAAGGTCACGACGAGCAACCTTATTGTCAGCCGTCAACACAAACACGTACGGCGTACCCTTCGGGTCATGCATCACGCAACGTTGAGACAACAACACGGAGTCCGGGCGAACACCTTCTTCCAAACGAGCGCGGACAAACATACCCGGCAAGAGGTCTTTGTTCGGATTCGGGAACACAGCGCGCAAATTGATCATGCCCGTACCTTGGTCAACGGTCTCACCCGTAAATTCCAACGTACCCTTGTGTTGATAAGTCGAGCCGTCTTCCATCAACAACGTCACGGCAACGGCACCTTCAGTGGTTTTGATCTTGCCCGAGGCAAGATCACGCTTCAAACGAAGCATATCGGCACCCGTTTGACGAACGTCGACATAAATGGGATCGAGCTGTTGAACGGTCGTCAAGTATTGAACTTGATAAGCGTTGACCAACGCGCCCGGCGTCACTTCGGAGCGACCGACGCGACCGGAAATCGGGCTTTGCACTTGCGTGTAGGCCAAATTCGTCTTGGCCGTCTTCAAGGCTGCTGCAGCCGTTTTCAAGGTAGCTTGCGCTTGATCATGAACTTGCTTACTAACGGCCTTCACCTTCACCAATTCTGCGGCACGGCGAGCTTCAGCCACGGCCAAGTTGTAATTGGCTTGAGCTTGAGCCAAGGCAGCTTCGTACAAAGCGGCATCGATTTGATAAAGCGGATCACCCGCCTTCACATCCTGACCTTCCTTATAGACTCGCTTAGTAATGATGCCGCTGACTTGCGGGCGAACCTCGGCGACTTCATAGGCGTTCGTACGGCCGCTCAATTCCGTCGTCATCAACGGCGAGGAAAGCGTCACATCCACAACCTTCACTTGCGGAGCCGGACGAGCCATCGGAGCAGCTTGCTTGTTGCAACCAGCCAAAGAGAAGGCAGCAACAACAGCGCAGGCAACAGCTGCAGATTTCGGGATAAATTTAAAAGTCATTATTTGACTCTCCAAAGTCAATCATCGTCCTTTTATTGAGGGCGATTTCTTTCTTCTTTATTAATAAAGAGGCACTCTCTCGAGTGACTGAACGTTCATTCAGTGTTTATATCACAACTTTTATGTTTTGTCGTAATTATTGAACAGAAAAAAGCATCAATCTTTATGAAATATTAATTTTCGGTAAACGAATAACGAAATTTCTTGCAGAGCCCATTGAAGAAGAGGACAATAACGACACTTCAGTTTCTCTCCGCCCCCGGGGGTGGTTTTATGTCTCTTGATTTTTTGCATTTAGACTTCTTTTTGGCCGGCTTAGCCAGTTTATTGGTCATGACCAATCCGCCGTCCAAGATTCCTCTTTTCATCAGCCTCACTCAAGGCATGGATGAAAAGCACCGAAAATCCCAAGCCCTTTGGTCTTGCATTTATGCCGCCATCATCATGTTTATCAGCCTTTTGGCTGGCAACTTGTTATTGGCCGCGTTCGGCATCTCATACGGCGCCTTGCGTATTGCCGGCGGTTTTGTTGTTGCCGTGATTGGTTATCGAATGCTTTTTGGCGAAGCCAGCCCGAACAAAGCGCCGCTTGTGCGCCGCGACCGCGAAGATTACGCTTTCTTTCCGATTGCCATGCCGATGATTTCCGGCCCTGGTACCATGGCCGTTTTAATCGGCTTTTCAACCGAGATCGCCGAATTCCCGACGCTTCAAGACCAAGTCGGTACATTCTTTATGATGACGCTCGCCATCATTTTCTGTTGCATGGTTTGCTGGTTAATGATGCGCTCAGCCAATTACTGTGCCAAGATTATGGGCTCCTCCGGCACCGTTGTCTTAAGCAAGGTTATGGGATTTTTATTGATCTGTATCGGTGTTCAGTTCTTAGGCTCCGGCATTCGTACCTTTATGACCGGCGCGTGAAACAATTTCGCATTTGTTTCACATGAAACGAAAACGGCCACCCAAAAGGGTGGCCATTTTGCTTTCTGATGATTATTTACTCAACCGTCACGCTCTTGGCAAGGTTGCGAGGCTTATCGACGTCATTGCCGCGAGCCAAGGCCGTGTGATAGGCCAACAATTGCAACGGAATGACGTGAAGGATCGGAGAGAGTGCGCCATAGTTTTCCGGCATACGAATCACATGGATTCGTTCGGAACCTTCCAAACCCGTATCCGCATCGGCAAAGACATAAAGTTCACCCTTGCGAGCTTCCACTTCCTTCATATTGCTCTTGAGCTTTTCCAAAAGCTCATCGTTCGGAGCCACCGTCACGACCGGCATCGACTCATCGACCAATGCCAACGGGCCGTGCTTCAATTCACCGGCCGGGTAGGCTTCAGCGTGAATGTAAGAAATCTCTTTCAACTTCAAAGCACCTTCCAAGGCAATCGGATAGTGCATACCACGACCCAAGAAGAGCGCATTGTGCTTGGTCACAAAACGATCTGCCCATGCCATCACTTGCGGTTCCAATGCCAACACATTAGCAACGGCTTGAGACATGTGACGCAAAAGCTTCATGTACTCGGCTTCTTGTTGTGCAGACAAGCGGCCCTTAACCTTAGCAATCGTCAACGTCATCAAGAAAAGGGCGGCCAATTGCGTCGTGAACGCCTTTGTAGAAGCCACGCCAATTTCAACGCCGGCGCGCGTGATGTAATGCAAGAGGCTTTCTCGAACCATGGCGCTCGTAGCAACGTTACAGATCGTCAACGTCTTATCCATACCCAAGGAGCGTGCATGCTTCAAAGCGGCGATCGTATCGGCCGTTTCACCGGATTGAGAAATCGTGACAACCAACGTATTCGGATTCGGTACGCTCGTGCGATAGCGGTATTCGCTAGCGATTTCCACATCAACGGGCACACCGGCAATGGATTCCAACCAATACTTTGCGGTCAAACCGGCATAGTAAGAAGTACCACAAGCCAAAACCAAAATGCGATCGATACCCTCAAAGACTTCCTGAGCCTTATCACCGAAAAGTTCCGGGGTAATAGCAACAACGCCTTCTAACGTTTCACCAATGGCACGCGGTTGTTCAAAAATTTCCTTTTGCATGTAATGGCGATACGGACCCAACTCAACCGAGTTGGAGAAGGCTCGTACATGACGCACTTCACGTTCGACAGGAACGTATTGTTCACCTTGGTGAGAATAGATCTCATAGTGACTAGGCGTTACGTCAACAACGTCACCGTCTTCCAAGTAAATGAAGTTTTCCGTCTCACCGGCCAATGCGATCGTATCGGAGGCGGCAAACATTTCACCTTCGCCCACGCCCATTACCAAAGGCGAGCCTTGACGAGCCAAAACCAAGCGGTTGGGTTCGTCCTTATCGAAAACGGCGATAGCATAGGCACCACGAACGCGATTCAATGCGGCAAAAACAGCCTTCAAGAGATCGCCCTCGTAGCAATCGCGGACCAAATAAGCCAAAACTTCGGTATCCGTTTGACCGGCAAATTCAACACCCTTGGCAGCCAACTCTTCACGAATTTCTTCGTAATTTTCAATAATGCCGTTATGAACCAAAGCAATCGTATCACCGGCGAAATGCGGGTGAGCATTCACCACGGCCGGTGCGCCATGCGTTGCCCATCGCGTATGAGCAATACCCAACGAACCCGTGATCGTTTCTTCCTTGACCTGATCGGCCAATTCGGAGACTCGAGCGACGCTACGCGCACGCTTTAAGCCTTGATCCCAAACGGCCACACCACAGCTGTCATAGCCACGATACTCAAGACGCTTCAAACCCTCGAGCAACACCGGAACGATGTCACGATGACTGGCGCTTGCAACAATACCGCACATAACTTTTGATCCTTTAACTGATTATTTGTTCTTGACTGGACGCTTCCAACCGGAAATCGTCAATTGGCGAGCACGGCTCAACGTCAACTCGTCCTCGGGAGCATCCTTTGTAAGGGTCGTACCTGCACCCAACGTTGCTCCCTTGCCCACCGTCACCGGAGCAATTAATTGCGTATCCGAACCGATAAAGGCATCGTCACCAATCGTCGTGCGGAACTTATTAACGCCGTCATAGTTACAGGTAATGGTACCGGCACCGATATTGACACGAGCACCCATATCGGTATCGCCGATATAGGAAAGATGGTTAACCTTACTGCCATGACCAACGACAGACTTCTTGATTTCAACGAAGTTACCGATGTGGGTTTCATCAGCAAGAGTCGTTCCCGGACGCAAACGAGAATAAGGACCTAAACGCCCCTTTTGACCGACCACGGCACCGTCAAAGTGACAGAACGGCAAGATTTCACAACCTTCGCCGATTTCCACATCCTTCAAAACGCAATAAGCACCGACCTTCACACCTTCGTGCAAGACCACTTTACCCTCGAAGATGCAACCGACATCAATTTGGACATCTTGACCGCAAACCAACTCGCCGCGCACATCCAAACGCGCCGGATCAATCACCGTCACGCCTTGCTCTAACAAGCGCTGTGCTTGTTGCAATTGGTGAGCGCGCTCAAGAGCAGCCAACTGCACCTTGCTGTTGACACCCTCAACTTCTGCCGCACACTGCGCTTGTGCCGTATGAACCGAAATCCCATCCGCCACGGCCATAGCAATAACGTCCGTCAAATAATATTCGCCTTGAGCATTGTTATTTTTAAGGCTACCTAACCAATCTTTAAGCTTTCGAGTCGGCAAAACCATGATGCCCGTATTGACTTCATCAATAAGGCGCTCTTGTTCGGTAGCATCCTTTTCTTCAACGATGGCACGAACTTCACCGTCAACTCGAACGATACGACCGTAACCCTTGGGATTAGGCAACTTCACCGTCAAAAGGCCCATTTCATCACCGGCGACCTTGACCAAGCGATCCAACGTCTCCGTTTCGATCAACGGAACATCGCCCAACAACACCAACGTCGGTTCATTATCATCACAATGATCCAATGCTTGCATCACCGCGTGGCCCGTACCCAATTGCTGAGCTTGAAGCGCAAAAACGACATCATCTTGACCGACCAAGCTTGCCTTGACGGCTTCAGCGCCATGACCGACCACAACAATCATGCGATCGGCTCCTTCTACTTTACGAGCCTTATCGAGCACATGATGCAACATCGGCTTCTTTGCCAAAGGTTGCAAAACCTTGGGCAATTGCGAACGCATACGCTTGCCCATACCGGCTGCCAAAATAACAATATTCATAAAATCCGCTCAGGTTTTGTACACAAAATATCTTGTACATTTTACTCCATTGGATTGGCCAACTCAGAGAAATCTGCTCAGAAAGCAAAAAGGACCGTTCCTTTTCAGAAACAGTCCTTTAGAGTGTGGCCTTCACGCAACGATTAGGCTTGATCTTCTTGGTGGATACCCGAGAGCAACCAACCACCTTTACCGTTAACAGGCTTAGCAAGAATCCACGTTTCATCGACGCGTTCGGCTTCGCCGTTGACATTCAAGGTACCGTCGAAGTGGACGCCGGCCAAGTAATCGTCACCATCACGAACGATGCCGCGGAAATCACTCTTCAACGTAACGATTTCTGTCGTGTAATCTTGTGCGCCACGTTCACGCAATTGGTGGGTAATCGCCAAGAACACGTCATCGCTGGTGAATTCGGACAATGCCGTCACGTTACCCGTATCCCAAGCCTTTTGCATCTTGGCAAAATTCTTTTCTGCCACGCTCAAGAAAGCTTCAACATCAAAGCCGGCCGGCAATTCCATCGTCTTTTGTTCAAACGAGCCCTTGTTCATTTCATCCAAAACGCTGCCTGCCATCGGAGCTTGCTGCGTACCAAACGGTTGCGGCGTAATCGGCTCAGAACGAACCGGCTCTTCGTAACGCTGTTGGTAAGCAGCACCGGCAGCAGATCCGGCACCGGCCATACGTTTAGCCAAGAAGAGCGACATCAGCAAGCGGATCACCCAGAACGCAAACATTGCACACAAGGCAATCATTAAGAACTGCGTAAAACCTTCACCAAAACCCAATGCATGGGCCAAGGCCGTAATACCCAAAGCGGCAGCCAAACCCATCAACATACCGCGCATGGGGCTAGCGGGCTTCGGTGCTGCTTGAGCCGGAGCGGCTTGTTGCGGACGTTGTTGATTTTGTTGAGCGGCCTTCGGTTGATTAAGGGCGGGCTTAGGTGCCGGTGCCGTACGTTGAAGCGCCGGAGCCGAGCGACCGAAACTCAAACCACCACCGAAACGACGAGCCGCATCAGCCGTGGCCGAAAGCGACAACATCGTCAAACCAATTGCCAAAATTGCAATCCACTTTTTCATCAGTCTTCCTTTTTACGACCAATGTGCAAAGCGCAGACCCCAAACGTGAGGTTGTGCCAATGCACGTTTTCTAAACCGGTAGCTTCCATCATCTTTGCCAAAGTCGGTTGATCCGGATGAACACGAATCGATTCAGCCAAATAACGATAGCTTTCGCTGTCGTTGGAAATCATGCCGCCCAACCAAGGCATCAAACGGAAAGAATAAAAATCGTAGAACGGCGACAAAAGGCGATTGACCTTGGAGAATTCCAAAACCATCACCTTGCCGCCCGGACGACAAACACGTTGCATTTCAGCCAATGCAAGGTCTTTGTGCGTCATGTTACGCAAGCCGAAGCTCACCATGACAACGTCAAACGTATTATCAGGGAAAGGCAACTTTTCACAGTCACATTGGACAACCGGCATATCAAAACCAGCGGCCTTCATGCGCTTTGC
Source organism: Burkholderiaceae bacterium (assembly GCA_017646335.1). GTDB lineage: Bacteria > Pseudomonadota > Gammaproteobacteria > Burkholderiales > Burkholderiaceae_F > Aphodousia. The sequence continues at coordinate 10,257 of JAGCMT010000026.1, read as the reverse complement.
GCCCAAACTCAACATGCTGCGATTAATATCGGTCGGCCAAACTTCACCGTCTCGACCAACACGTTCGGCAAACTTGAGCGACAAATCGGCCGTACCGGCTGCCAAATCCAAGACCTTCATGCCACGAGCGACGTCAGCCTTACCAACAGCAAACCACTTCCAAAAACGATGCATGCCAAAACTAAGCACATCGTTCATCAAATCGTATTTCGGTGCCACCGAATCAAACACATCGCGAACTTGCTGAGCCTTTTTCTCTTCAGCAACACGCTTGAAACCGAAATGGGTTTCCTTCGAGGGCATCTTTTCTTTATCTGTCATATCAACGACCACAAGCCTTTTGGGGCTTGGGCTTAAAAGGTTCATTGCGAGGATCTTCTGGATCGCGGCTGGCACCAACGGCGTCTAACTTCGCGAGATATTCCTGCCAATAACGATCTTGGTTCTCACCCAACTCAACAAAATAATCCCACTCGTAGAAACCGGAGTCATGACCATCGGAAAAAACCAAACGCAAAGCATAGGTACCGACCGGCTCAACACCGACAACCGTGACATCACGCTTGCCGACTTGAAGCACCGCCTCATCGGGGCTGTGACCTTGAACTTCGGCCGAGGGGCTCAACACTCGTAAGAACTCATACGGGAGTACGTAACGAGCCCCATCTTCATAAGCCAACTCCATCGCCTTGGATTGCTTATGAAGGACGATATCGACAGGTATGCGCATAATCGTAATACGTTGAGAGAACGGGTGGCACCTCCGACAGGAATCGAACCTGTGACGCGACCTTCGGAGGGTCGCATGATATCCACTTCACCACGGAGGCAAGAACTGAGGATTATAAAGGAGAAGCGTTGATTTTTCGGACAAAATTCAATGGGTTTTGCAACAAGTTTTTGCATCCGCCATCAAACATCCATCGGATCAACTTCCATTACCCAGTGGGCGTTCGTCTTCACCGCTAAAAGCGCTCGGTACCACTGACGTAAAAACACGTTCAGCGAACCCTTACTAGGCGCTTCGACCAATAGTTGTGCCCTTTCCTTATCCGCCACTCGCATCAGCGCCATCGGAATGGGATCAAACACCATCACATCACAGCCCGGCATCGATTCGGCAATTTGCTCGCCCAAACGAGCCGCTTGGGTGAGGAATTCCAAAGCCAAGTTAATATGCGAAGCATCTGCCATCAAAAGAGCCTGAGATACAAACGGGACCGCCCCCTCACTTTGCCGCTCTTTGAGTAGATCGTCTGCAAACATCTCATAACTTTGACGCCCTAACGCTTCAAACATCGGTCGATCGCCAAAGCGCGTTTGAACCAAAATCTTCGATGACAAACCCGCACGACCGGCGCGACCGGCCACCTGCATCAAATTGGCAAATGCGCGCTCTTGTGAGCGAGGATTGGCGCTAGCCAATTGAGAATCAACATTCAAGACAATCACCGTACTGACACGTTGAAAGTCATGCCCCTTGGCTACCATCTGCGTGCCTACAAGAATATCAACCTCTCCGGCATGAACGGCCTCAAAAGCCTTTTGAGCAGAGTCTTTTCGCTGCGTCGTGTCTCGATCAATTCGCAAAATCCGCGCTTGGGGCCACAATTCAGCCAACGTTTCTTCCAAACGTTGCGTGCCGGCTCCCACAGGCGTCAAATCCGCATTGCCGCAATCGGGGCAATGATGCATCACGGGCGTTGACCAACCGCAATGATGACAGATCAACCGCCCATTGCTTTTGTGGTAAACCGAATACGTTGAACAATGCGGACATGTCGATAACCAACCACAACTCGGACATGTCAATACCGGCGCATAACCGCGGCGATTCAAGAACACAATCACTTGCTCTTGGCGAGAGAGCGCTTGCTCAACCGCTCGGATAACGCGCGAACACAGACCCTTATGCACTTTGTCGACACGAGGATCTACCAACTCCAAATTCGGCAATACCGCCGACTTGACCGCACGCTCTCGAAGCGTCAACACTCGATAATGACCGGACTTTACTTTGGCCCAAGATTCAATGGAGGGAGTTGCCGAACCCAAAACAATGGGAATTTTCGCCAAATGAGCTCGTTTAACTGCCAAATCGCGCGCAGAGTATCGAATACCATCCCCCGCCTTGTACGAAAGGTCATGCTCTTCATCAACAATGATCAAATCCAAGTGAGGAATGTTGGCAAACACGGCCATTCGGGTCCCAACTAGAATCTGTGCTCGACCTTCATGAACGGCAAGCCAAGACCTGGCTCGCTCCCCAGCTGACAATCCCGAATGAAGACTGACAACCGCACGATCAGCAAACCGTTGAAGAATTCGACTTTGCAATTGTGGAGTCAGGTTGATTTCCGGAACTAAAAACAAAATCTGAGCCAAAGGATTTCGCTGCAGGACTTCGGCCATGATGTGCAAATAAACTTCCGTCTTCCCGCTACCAGTCACCCCATGCAGAACAAAAGGACCAAAGCCGCAATGCTCTACAACTGCCTCTACAGCGCTTTGCTGTTCTTTATTTAACACAGGAGGGACATCGGCCTTAACGAGGCGTTTTGAAGCTTTTGTAGCACGCAAACGCTCCAATGACTTCAGATATTGAGGACGAGGCTTGGCGCGGAAAAATGACGGAAGATTCGCCATAGCCACTTCACCCCAACTGTGTTGGTAGTAGTCGGCGGCAAAACGAGTCATCGCCAACCACTCATCATTGACCGGACCGACCTCTCCGAGCAATTGTCGATAGGGCTTTACCTTCGCCGGATCGAATTCGCACTGCTGACTGAGTTCAACAATCATCCCAACCATTTCACGACGTCCGACCGGGACGACACAACGCATCCCAACCTCAGGCTTGTCTCCTGGCGGAACTTTATAACTCAGTGCCAGCAAACCCGGCACATCGACAACAACCTTAGCGAACGTTACTTGATCCATGCAAATACCCATAACCAACCGACTTCATTTTAGCCCACAAAGCGCCTATGCACCTTTTTTGTGCGAAGGATATCCCCTTTTGAGCGTCTTCTAACAAAATCGTCCTCAATCCCCGATTTATCAACACTTTCCAACCGATAGAAGAAAAAACTGTGGATAACTTTGTGGATAATGAACAAACGAGCCGCAAGAATAAGAAAACCCCTTGTTATCAAAGACTTCGCTTAAACAACAAGGGGTTTTGCCTTTTTCAATAAAATCAATAACTTATAAATCTTTACCAATTGTAACTATCGGTTTTTAAAGCCTTTTTAGTTATCCCCGTTTTTTACCCATTTTCTGTGGATAACTTTGTGGAAAAGATTTTAGTGCTTGCTTCGGCTGTAATTATGGACTTCATCAACCAAGATTGAGACCGCTTCAGGCGGCGTAAATTGATTGATTCCATGACCCAAATTGAAGACATGACCACCGTTTCCGACAGGACCAAAATCATCAATCACCTTACGAGCCTGGGCACGAATCAGCTCCTCGGAACCAAAAAGAACCATCGGATCCATATTGCCTTGCAAGGCAACACGATCACCAACACGTTGACGAACACGAGTCAAATTACTCGTCCAATCGACACCAACGGCATCAGCTCCGCAAGAAGCAATATCTTCAATCCAAGTATCGCCACCCTTCGTAAAGACAATTACAGGAATCTTTTCACCATCGTATTCGCGATGCAACAATTCGACAACTCGCTTGGTATAGGCCAAAGAGAACGTTTGGAAATCTCGATCGGCCAATGCACCACCCCAAGTATCAAAAATTTGAACGGCTTGTGCACCCGCTTCAATTTGAGCATTGAGATAAGCCGCAACGCTTTGAGCATTAACTTCCAAAATACGATGTAAAAGATCCGGACGCGTATACATCATGGTTTTGATCGTGCGGAAGTCCTTCGAAGAGCCGCCCTCAACCATATAGCAAGCCAACGTAAACGGACTACCAGAGAAACCGATCAAAGGAATGCGATTATTTAATGCTCGACGAATCTCGCTTACCGCATCCATCACGTACTTCAATTCCTTGTTGGGATCCGGAACATAGAGTGCGTTCACGGCTTCTTCGCTTTGAACCGGCTTGGCAAAAACAGGACCTTCACCCGCAACAAACGACAAGCCCAAGCCCATGGCATCCGGAACCGTCAAGATATCAGAAAAGAGAATGGCAGCGTCCAAACCAAAACGATCGACAGGCTGTAAAGTCACTTCACAAGCCATCGAAGGCGAATGTGCCAAATTCAAGAAACTGCCGGCTTTAGCGCGTGTCGCGTTATACTCAGCAAGGTATCGACCTGCCTGACGCATCAACCACAGTGGTGTATAGTCACACTTTTGACGCATAAGCGCTTTCAAGAACGTATCGTTAAGCGGTTTCATAATTTTGTTTCTCTCGGTATTCGAAGAATGTCTGATAATAAGCCTGTCTGGTTAACGACCAAAGCCGATGCTGTGATTTTATCGATTCACGCACAACCTGGAGCCAAACGCGAAGGCGTTGTCGGCGAATACAACGCACGTCTTAAAGTCGCGTTAACTACGCCTCCCGTCGATGGAAAGGCCAATGCAGCGCTTATAAAATTTTTATCAAAAAAACTAGGCGTCCCCCGCGCAAACATCACCCTTTTATCGGGCGATACCTCTCGCGACAAACGCCTGGCCATTGAAGGCCTCACAATGGAGGCCATCATAAAGAATTTAACTTAACCGAAGGTTAGCGCACAACCAAAACGGGTCGATCAATTTGGGCCAACGTCTTTTGGGTTTCACTACCAATGAAAAGGCTACCCAAGCTGCCCATCCCACGACTGGCCATCACGACGAAATCGACATCTTCATCAATCGCCGTCTTAGTAATACAAACCCAAGGTGCTTGACCATGAACGGCCATGACGCGGCACTTCAAACCTGCCGTACGTGCTGCTTCATAAATTTTTGCCAAACGTTCTTGTACGGCATGATCTTCACCAACCAAACCATCACGGGGCTCTTCACCGCGAACAGCCGTCATCCCAACGATTTCTGCATTCAAAGGCTTCGCGACACCGATAGCTGCCTCAACAGCTTTAGCACTCAATTCAGAGCCGTCTGTACATACTAAAACTTTCATAATCTATCCCTTCATGGTCGAATATGGATAGAACCATTTTACAACTCTGTGTGTTGTTTCGGAGAAAAGTTTCTCGTGAAACTAAGGCGTTTTCCTTGATGTATGAAAAAGAAAATCTCACCCCATACAAAAAGAAAGCGGACCCTCCTCAACTAGTGAGAAAAGTCCGCTCATTGGCAAACGTCTAACGCTGATTAGTGCATCGAAAGCTTCTTGATAGCGGCCAATTGGGCCACCAAGAGAGCCAATTCGTTATCAAGCGAGTGTGCTTCAGCGCCCGTAGCATTCTTACGTGCTTCGCGAGCTTCAGCAATAGCCTTCTCGACCTTGGCATGGTCCAAGTCCTCAGAACGGACTGCGGTGTCTGCCAAAACCGTCACTTGATGCGGCTGCACTTCGATCACGCCACCGGCAACGAACACGTGCTTCACTTCCTTGGTTTCAGGCAACGTGATACGCACGAAACCCGGCTTAATCAAGGAGATGAGCGGCGTGTGTTGCGGCAAGATACCCAATTCACCGACTTCACCAGGAAGTGCGACGAACTCGGCATCACCGGAGAAGATTTCCTCTTCCGCGCTAACGACGTCAACTTTAATAGTAGACATGAGTTGCTCCGTGGTCGTCTGCCCATAGAGTGGTTCACGTGAAACACGCTTACCACCCTACAAGGCCATTAGTGCATTTGCTTTGCTTTTTCGAAAGCTTCGTCGATCGTACCGACCATGTAGAAAGCTTGTTCAGGCAAAGCGTCGCATTCACCGTCAACAATCATGCGGAAGCCGCGGATCGTTTCCTTCAACGGAACGTACTTACCCGGAGCGCCCGTAAACACTTCTGCAACGTGGAACGGTTGAGACAAGAAGCGTTGGATCTTACGAGCACGCATAACCGTCAACTTGTCTTCCGGAGCCAATTCGTCCATACCCAAGATGGCGATAATGTCACGCAATTCCTTGTAGCGTTGCAACGTTTCTTGAACACGACGGCAAATCGTGTAGTGTTCTTGACCGATGATCAACGGGTCAACTTGGCGGCTCGTGGAGTCAAGCGGGTCAACTGCCGGGTAGATACCGAGAGCAGCGATGTCACGAGACAACACAACCGTTGCGTCCAAGTGGGCGAACGTCGTAGCCGGAGACGGGTCAGTCAAGTCGTCAGCAGGGACGTAAACGGCTTGAATGGAGGTAATAGAACCAACCTTCGTAGACGTAATACGTTCTTGCAACTTACCCATTTCTTCTGCCAACGTCGGTTGATAACCCACAGCAGACGGCATACGGCCGAGAAGTGCGGACACTTCCGTACCAGCCAAGGTGTAGCGATAGATGTTGTCAACGAACAAAAGGATATCGCGACCTTCGTCACGGAATGCTTCTGCCATCGTCAAGCCGGTCAAGGCCACACGCAAACGGTTACCCGGGGGTTCGTTCATTTGACCGAACACCATGGCCACCTTGTCGAGCACCTTGGATTCTTCCATTTCGTGGTAGAAGTCGTTACCTTCACGGGTACGTTCACCCACACCAGCGAAAACGGAATAACCACCGTATTGCTTAGCGATGTTGTTAATCAACTCCATCATGTTAACGGTCTTACCCACACCGGCACCACCGAAGAGACCGACCTTACCGCCCTTAGCGAACGGGCAAATCAAGTCAATCACCTTAATACCGGTTTCGAGCAAGTCCACAGACGGGCTCAATTCGTCGAACTTCGGAGCTTCGCGGTGAATAACACGGCGTTCTTCTTCGCCGATCGGACCGCAGTCGTCGATCGGACGGCCAAGCACGTCCATGATGCGGCCCAAGGTCTTTTGACCAACCGGAACGGAAATACCCTTACCGGTGTTCTTGACCTTCATACCGCGTTGCAAACCTTCAGAAGCGCCCATAGCAATGGTACGAACAACGCCGTCACCCAATTGTTGTTGCACTTCAAAGGTCAAGCCTTCTTCCGCGAGAGTGTTCTTCTCATCCTTTTCTAAGACAAGGGCGTCGTAAACTTTGGGCATTTGGTCGCGCGGGAACTCGATGTCCACCACAGCGCCAATGACCTGAACGATCTGTCCGATACTCATTGGATTACATCCTCATTAAGACACGGCTGCTGCACCGCCGACGATTTCAGTAATTTCCGTCGTAATTGCAGCTTGACGCGTCTTGTTGTAAACGAGTTGCAAATCACCGATAAGCTTATGAGCGTTGTCGCTAGCGGCCTTCATTGCCACCATACGAGCGCTTTGTTCAGAAGCCATGTTTTCTGCAACTGCTTGATAGATTAAAGCTTCGACGTAGCGTTTCAACAATACGCCGAGAACCGTGGCGTCATCGGGTTCGTAGAGGTAATCCCACGAATGCTCCCGAGATCCTTCGCCAATTTCTTCAAGTCGATCAGTCGACAAAGGTAAAAGTTGTTCAACAACCGGCTCTTGCTTCATCGCGTTCAAGAAACGCGAGTAAGCCAAATACACCTTATCCAACTTGCCTTCCATGTAGAGTTCGAGTTGGGCGTTGATAGCACCAATCAAACGTTCCATATTCGGGCGGTCACCAAGTTGAATAACTTGGGAGAGCACCTGAACACCAGAACGTTGCAAGAACCCAAGACCCTTATTACCGATAGCCGTAGCGGTGACATCTGCACCGTTAGCCTTCCAGTCTTTGATCTTGTTCCACACAGCGCGTTGAATGTTCGTATTTAACGGGCCAGCCAAACCTTTATCCGTCGTCACCATGATCAGACCAATTTTGGCAGCATCATTGCCTACCGAACGCAAGAACGGGTGCTCGAAGCTCGTCGATGCACTTGCTAAACGTGCAACGATATTACGGATACGTTCTCCGTAAGGACGAGCCGCAAGCATGCGATCCTGCGCTTTACGCATTTTCGATGCCGCAACCATTTCCATCGCCTTCGTGATCTTTCGCGTATTTTGTACGCTCTTGATCTTGGCGCGAATTTCCTTGGTGCTAGGCATTTGGTCCCCTTAGGTGTTTATCGACTTAGATTAGTAAGTACCGTTGTTCTTAAATTCAACGATCGCAGCCTTCAAGAGTTCCTTGTCTTCAGCAACAAGTTCCTTCTTTTCTTCGATGCGTTGAATCAAATCGGCATGATGCGTTGCCATGTGGTCACGCATAGCCTTTTCGAAGCGCAAAGCGTCCTTAACTTCAACATCGTCGTATACGCCTTCTTCAACGCAGAAGAGCACCAAAGCTTCTTCCCACACTTGGAGCGGAGAGTATTGCGGTTGCTTCATCAATTCAGTAACCACCTTACCGCGTTCCAATTGCTTACGCGTTGCATCGTCCAAGTCGGATGCGAACTGTGCGAAAGCGGCCAATTCACGATATTGAGCCAAAGCCAAACGAACGCCACCACCGAGCTTCTTAATGATCTTGGTTTGAGCGGCACCACCCACGCGGGACACAGAGATACCCGGGTTGATAGCCGGACGGATACCTGCGTTGAACAAGTCCGTTTCCAAGAAGATTTGGCCGTCGGTAATAGAAATCACGTTCGTCGGAACGAAAGCCGTCACGTCACCTGCTTGCGTTTCAATGATCGGCAAAGCCGTCATAGAACCCGTCTTACCCTTAACAGCACCATTCGTGAAACGTTCGACATACGTCGGGTTCACACGTGCTGCGCGTTCCAACAAGCGGCTATGCAAGTAGAACACGTCACCCGGATAAGCTTCACGACCCGGCGGACGACGCAACAACAAAGAGATTTGACGATAGGCCCATGCTTGACGGGTCAAGTCGTCATAAACGATCAAGGAGTCTTGACCGCGGTCACGGAAGTATTCACCCATCGTAGCGCCAGCGTACGGGGCGATGTATTGCAAAGCAGCAGCTTCAGAAGCGGAAGCAGCAACAACGATCGTGTAATCCATTGCGCCGTTTTCTTCCAACTTGCGAACCACGTTAGCAATCGTAGAGGCCTTTTGACCGATAGCGACGTAAACGCAGATCAAGTCTTTGCCCTTTTGGTTGATGATCGCGTCGAGTGCGACAGCCGTCTTACCCGTTTGGCGGTCACCAATGATCAACTCACGTTGACCACGTCCGATCGGCACCATGGCGTCGATGGACTTCAAACCAGTTTGCACCGGTTGGGACACAGATTGACGATCGATAACGCCCGGGGCCACCTTTTCGACCACGTCGTATTCGTCCGTATCAATCGGACCCTTGCCGTCGATCGGTTGACCGAGGGCATTCACTACGCGGCCGACCAACTTCGGGCCAACCGGCACTTGCAAAATACGACCCGTCGTCTTGACGATGTCGCCTTCACTAATGTGTTCGTAGTTACCAAGAATAACCGCACCCACGGAATCACGTTCAAGGTTCAAAGCCAAACCGTACGTGCTGTTGGGGAATTCCAACATTTCGCCTTGCATCACGTCAGAAAGACCGTGAATACGGCAAATACCGTCGGTCACCGAAACCACGGTGCCTTGGGTGCGAAGATCAGCGGAGACCCCAAGGCCTTCGATGCGCTTTTTCAGCAATTCGCTGATTTCACTAGGATTGAGTTGCATTTCTTACAGCTCCGAAATTTATGCGGTGAGTGCCTCTTGCATTTGAGCAAGGCGCGTCTGAATCGATCCGTCAAGTGTCTTATCGCCAACACGGACACGCACACCGCCGATCAAATCCGGATTAACCGTCACGATCGGGGTGAGTTTGACGCCAGGAAAACGATTTCCGAGCGCAACGATCAAGCCATCGATATCGGCTTCAGACATTTCAAAAGCCGTTTCAATGTGAGCGTCAGCGACACCCTCGGACAAGTTCTTAAGTTCACGGAATTGGCGAGCAATTTCCGGCATCACTTCCAAACGACCGTTTTCAACCACCACCTTCACGAGGTTAATGGCTTCTGCCGGAGCGTTTTCACCCAAAGCAGAAACGATCAATTCGTTGAGCATATCCGTCGTGAGCTTCGGATCACCGATCACAGAAGCCAATTCCGGAGCGCTCACAACTTGAGCAATACCGTCAATGCAAGCAGCCAATTCGGCAGCTTCCTTGGGTCCCTTATTTGCATCACGCAAAGCCAAGAGGAGGCCTTGTGCGTAGGGACGGGCAATCGTCGAAAGTTCAGCCATAATTAGAGCTTCGCCTTCAATTGTTCAAGCATTTG
>JAGCMT010000025.1 GCA_017646335.1 Burkholderiaceae bacterium | reverse complement strand
GCAACCGTCCTTTTCCAAACGCTTGGCGCAGTTGTACATGGCGAGCGTGGGATCGTTACCGCCGTCCAACAAGCAAGCGGTGCGGTCAGGGATTTGCGGGTTTTGTTCGATCACGACCTTGAAGTGTTCTTGGTCGTTAGCGGCCGGCGTGGCCTTGACGATCTTGTCATAGAGGTCAACGGTAGCGGCCGGGCCCAAGCCGCCGATCAAACCGAGCTTGAAGGGCTTCGGCAAGCGGCACGTGCAAGATTCAAGAGCAGCCTTGGCAAAAGCGGCGACGTCACCGTCGGCCATACCCAAGAGCTTGACTTGAACTTCGATTTGGACTTCCTTCAAGAAAGCGGTGGCTTGTGCATCGGGAACGAGGACCAAATCGGCACCCATTTCGGCCAAGAGTTCCGTTTCATTGAAAACGAAGATCTTACGATCGCTCAATTGGAACGTCGGATCCTCAGAGTCACAAGCAAAAGCGTCTTCCGTCATCAAAACTTCAACGCCTTCTTCGGCTTGAGCCAAAATTTGTTCCTTGAGTGCGTTGGCAACATCGAAGTCAAAACCGGCGATGATACCGATGGTTTTCTTTTGTTCCATTTCGTATTTCCTATGAAAAATAGATCTTGCGGGCTTTTGAGCGTAGTCCGTAAGAAAAAATGCAATCTAGTTAACAGATAAAGTCTAATACAACGCCGTGTTGAATGCTTAAAAAAATCCCCCAAGTCTAGGTAAGAAGACTTGGGGGAGCGATTTAAGTCAAAGAATGGCTAAATTAGCACAAGCCTTTCTTAGCTTTCCATGCGGCGATCGCGGCGGCCATGCGTTCAGGATCGACCAACAACATCGGATCGAGCATCTCATCGGCTTCTTCTTGCGTCATGAGACCCATTTCCAAGACGGCTTCCTTCACCGTTAAACCCTTGGCTTCGGCGTAGTGAGCGACCTTGACGCCCAAGGGGTAACCTTGCGTGGCGGCCACCACCGTCGACAATGCCAAGGAGCTTTCGGCTTCATAGCGACAACGTTCAACGTTAGCAGTGATGCCGTCAACGCAATCACGACGAAGAATCAAGAGCTCTTCACCGACCAATTGCATGCTTTCGAAGAGGCACTTAAAGAACGTAGCATCCCAAACGTTCAAGTCGAGCTCGCCTTCGTCATAAGCCATGGCGATTGCCACGTCATTGCCGACCACTTGGTGAGCGATTTGGATCACCATTTCAGGCACGGTCGGATTGATCTTACCCGGCATGATGGAGCTTCCGGGGCTCAAGGCCGGAAGACCGATTTCCATGAAACCGGCACGCGGACCGGAGCTCATCAAGCGAAGGTCCTTACAAATCTTCGAGAGGCTTGTAGCCACTTCTTTGATAACGCCCGAGACCGTCACAAAGAAGTCACCGTTTTGGAAGCCGTCAAAAATGTCATCCATCGGACGAACCTCTTCATTGAGATCGGCGCTGATGTGACGGTAGAAAGCGTCCATGTAACCGCTGGCGGCTCCTAAGCCCGTACCGATGGCGCTACCGCCCATGATGAGTTCGAAGCAACCCGGGCGAAGTGCGCGAAGTTTGACAGCCAAGCGCTTCATCAACGAGGCGTAACCGCCGAACTCTTGGCCGAGCGTTAACGGAAGTGCATCTTGCCAGCACGTACGACCGACCTTGACGACATCCTTAAATTCGATGGCTTTGGCTTCAAAACTCTTTTGAAGTTCTTCCACACGAGCGATGATCAAGTCCAAACGCGGAGCGATGGCTAAGTGCGTAGCCGACGGAATCGTGTCGTTGGTCGATTGAGCCATGTTGACGTGCGTGTTCGGGTGGACGACTTCGCATCCCTTGTGACCGGTCACGATTTCGTTGGCCATATTGCCGATGACTTCGTTGACGTTCATGTTGACGCACGTGTAACCGCCGCCTTGCCACATATCAAGCGGGAATTCAGCGCTGAAATCTTCTGCCATCAAACGATCGCATGCTGCGACGATAGCATCGGCTACGGCTTGATCCATGGCGCCGATTTCGGCATTGGCTTTAGCACAAGCTTTTTTAATTTGGAAAAGGGCACGATGCATATCCGGATAAGCAATCACGGGGTAACCGGCGGCACCGGAAACTTTCACCATACGGTGCGTTTGAATGCCGTAGTAGTGCTCGTCAGGAATTTCCATTTCACCCAAGCAGTCGCGTTCAAGGCGCATACGAGTCATGTTGTTCTCCTATTTAGTAAATAGCTTACGAATGGGCACCGAGTGAAGCGATTGCTTCAACGCAGGCCGTTTCCAATGTTTGTAACGTGGTCCACCAAGCTTGTGCCTTTTCAGTGCCGGCACCGGGGACGACGCAATTCATGAATTTCTTTTCAAATTTAGCCGGTGTTAACGGTTTTTCCGGATTGCCCATGGCCAAATCGTTAGACAGGGCAATCGTTTCACCGTTGGTCAGCGTAATACGCATACGAATCGGTGCTGTACCGATAAAGCCCAATTTTTCCAGTTCGGGATCGATGCGCATGTCGACTTTTTTCATGAAAGCCTGAATGCGAGGATCAAGAACCTTTTCGTCCGTGAACGTCGTGATACCGACTTCGCCGTGGATGAGGCGAGCTGCGATGGCGTATTCCAATGAGAACTTGGCTTGGACGCAGTTGATCGGATGGTGGCAAGACAGTTCGCGGGGGCCTAAGAGACTGACGCCGGAGTAGATGGAGTCGATGTCATCAGCGGAGAGCGGGTGCTCATTTAAGAAATCATCCCAAACATCCAACGTCGGATGCGTACCGGAGCAGCAGGGATATTGTTTGATGACCAAGCCCGTTTCGCGAAGATCCCAGAATTCACAAAAATCGACTTTAACGTTTTCGGCATCGATGGGATCGGCAAGACATTGAGCGTAACCGTCCAGCGCCTCAATGGCGTTGTCGCGGCCGGTGATGCCGTGTTGAGCTAACAAGGCGCATTCAATACCGCTTTGTGCGCAAAGACCGGCGTGAAGCGCTTTGGTTTGGCTGCCGAAATTGGCGCGAACGCCAAAAGCACGAGTCGCTGCGATTGCCAACGCGTTGGTGAATTGCTCTTCATTGAGACCTAATAAAAGAGCGGCAACCGTAGCCGTACCGAAAACACCGTTGGCGGGTGTCGTATGCCAACCGCGTTCACTTAATTGGGGCATTGTCCAACGGGCGATTTGGTGCATGAGTTCTACACCTAATATATAAGCGCGTAAAACGGCGGCGCCGTCGGCTTGTAATGCTTGCCCGCAAGCAATGGCGCAAGGTGCGACGACAACGGAAGGGTGACCGATGGTGGCCCAACTGACATCGTCAAAGTCCAACGCATGACCGGCCGTGGCATTGAATAAGGAGGCGGCAATCATGTCGGCTCGTTCGTGACGGCCTAAGAGAACGGCAGGGCCTTGACGCATCCCGATCGTATCTAAATAAGCACGAACGTTTTGCGCGACGGGCATGTCGGTGCCGGCATAGGCAACGCCGAAAAAGTCCGTAATGCCGAGTTTGGCAATTTCAATGACATCGGTGGGGATGTCGGAAAGCTCTGTGGCCAGTGCTTTTTTTGCTAATACTCGTAAAAGACCTTCCATCTCACGGTTCTCCTAGAGGGCAATGCAATAGATGTCATTGTCGCTCTACGAATGTTAAGAGCAATGACTTTCGGTAAGAATTTGCTAAAAAGGACTTGTTCCGTTAACAAACGATTCTTGTTAGCGGAAGGATTTTTAGTTGGGGTGAGGTAGGCTCCGTTGCCTTATTTTCGGGCAATTGAGCGAAATGGAAGAAGGGGGGGGACAGCTGGGCTGTGACGATATAAATGTAAAGATGTAAGTATTTTCCCTAGAAACGCAAGAAAAACGGGGGTTGGAGTAAATATTTGTAACACTTTTTGCCAAAAACGAGTAGACTGCGGAGCGTGTTACCTTGTTTTCGGACCAGGTGACATTTCTATTTCTAGGAGAAAATTAAAATGGTTTGGCTTGAATTTGCCCTTTTGTTCGGTTGCATCGTGTATGCAGCTAAGTTGGGTGGTATCGGCGTCGGTATGGCTGGTGGTCTCGGTATGGCTATCGCCGTCTTCGGCTTGGGTTTGAAGCCGTCTGGTCTTCCGATCGACGTTATCCTCATCATCATGGCCGTGATCTTCACGTGCTCCGTGATGCACGTTGCTGGCGGTATGGACTACATGGTCCGCGTCTCCGGTAACTTGCTCCGTAAGAACCCGAAGTACATCAACTACTTGGCTCCGTTGGTCACCTTCTTCTTGACGGTGTTCTCCGGTACGGGTTACACGGCTATGTCCGTTTTGAACGTTATCCAAGAAGTCGCTAAGCAAAACGGCGTTCGTCCGTCTAAGCCGTTGACCTCTGCTGTGATCGCTTCCCAAATCGCTATTACGGCTTCCCCGATCTCTGCTGCTACGGCTGCAATGTGGGTTGTCGTTGAAGGCATGGGTGGTGTCTCCTTCGGTCAAGCTTTGATGGTTATCTTGCCGTCCGCTTTCTTCGGTTCTGCAGTTTGCGCTGTCATCTCCGCATGGCAAGGTTGCGAATTGTCCCAAGACCCGATCTTCAAGGATCGTATGGCTAAGGGTCTCGTCCGCATGACGACGGCTGAACAAAACGAAGCTCCGTTGCCCGCTGGCGCTAAGCTCTCCGTTATGTTGTTCTTGATCTCTGTGGTCTTCATCGTTTGCTTGCTCTTGTTCAAGAAGCAAATCGGTCACACGTTGGGTTCCCGTGACATCATCGTTATCACGATGTTGCTCGCTGGTATGCTCATGTACTGGTTCTGCGGCGTTGAACTCACGAAGATCCAAAAGTCCTCCATCTTCGCTGGTGGTTACGAATCCTTGATCGTTATCTTGGGTATCGTCTGGTTGGCTTCCACGATCATCGGTACGCACATTCCGGAAATTAAGGCTCAAGCTACGGTTCTCTTGAAGCAATACCCGGCTCTCTTGGCTGCTGCTTACTTCGGCGTGTCTGCTCTCTTGTTCTCTCAAGGTGCTACGTCCGCTCTCTTGACGCCGGTTGCTGCTTCCTTGGGTTGCGATGCTGCTACGATCTTGGCTTCCTTCGTTGCTTGTTCCGCTCTCTACATCACGAACGTTTACCCGACGTCTGCTTTCGCAGTTGCTTGCGACGACACGGGTTCCTACATGGGCAAGTGGTCCGGTAGCTTCGTGGTCAACCACCCGTTCTTTATCCCGGGTCTCGTTGGTTTGGTCGCTGCTATCCCGTTCGGCTTCTTCATGGCTGGTATCGTTCTCTAATAGCTACTCGCTAATTAGAAGAGCATGATCAGACAATGATCAGCTAAAAAAGCTAAATCGGGCGATTTCGAAAGAGATCGCCCGATTTTTTTGATTGAGGAATCTTGGTAATACTTTGAGTATTGCTATGATTCCTCATTGTCATTTAGAGGACGGGGAAACGAAATGATCGACGTGAAAGATTGGTTGAGTTGTCTCATGGTCAAACTTGAAGAAACGTTTGACGAGCGGCTCTGGTTTGTCGGTTTGCAAGGCAGTTATGCTCGAGGCGAAGCAACACCGACGAGTGATATTGATGTGGTGGTGATCCTTAAGGACTTAACGATTGAGGATTTGAGCCGCTATGGCGAGATATTGGATTCATTGCCTCACCGAGAGTTAAGTTGCGGGTTCATTGCCGGTCTTCAGGAAATTGTCCATTGGGAGCCCAGCGAGCTGTTCCAATTTGTCCATGACACAACGCCGATTAAGGGGACGTTGGTGACGTTATTGGAACGGGTTGATGATGAGGCGATCGATCGGGCGATTAAACAGGGGGCTTGTGCAATCTATCACGCGTGTGTGCACAACATGCTTCACGAAAAGAGTGATGACGTATTAAAGGGTTTGTATAAGCAAGCTTGCTTCGTTGTTCAAGCAATCACTTATCAGCAAATGGGTCGCTTTGTCACTCGTCACGCGGATCTTGTCCAGTGTTCTTCCGGTCTCGAGCACCGAGTGGTTTCGACCTTTCTGGCCTTGAAAAAAGGGGAGTCGATCGAATTTCAAAGTCAGACCGAACTTTTGTTTCAATGGTCACGGAAATGGATTGGCAGTCATCCGTGATTGGAATGTTCATCGGTTATAAAAAAATCGCTATGAAGTGTTCATAGCGATTTTTAGTTTGGAGTGACGATATTAGAAATTGCCGGCAACACCTAAAAGCGTCAATGTCACCGGAACCGTGATGGCTGTAATGAGTGTCGAAACAAAGATGGCGTTACTGGCAGCGCCTTCAGAGGACTTGAATTCGATGGCCATCATGTAGATGTTGATGGCAACCGGAAGAGCAGCCATCACCGTGACGGCTTGCGTTTCCAATTCGCCTAAGCCAATCAGGCGAGCCAAGGTGTAAACCAACAAGGGTTGAATGACGACTTTCAGTGCCGTCATCGAGAGGCCCTTGGGCAAGGCGGCGCTAAAGCTATGTGCGGCAAGCCCCATGCCGACCACCATCAAAGCCACCGGCGTTGTAGCCGTTGAGACAAGGCCTAAGGTCTTGTCGATCCAGTCGGGCAATTGCCAGCCCGTTAAACCCCAAAGGGAACCGGCCAAAATACCCATGACGACCGGGTTCTTAAAGACCTTCAGCATCGATTCAAAAATCTTTTTGAAGTCCTTCTTGCCTTCGGTTTTGCCGAATTCCACCGACGCAATTGCCGTCGTCCACAACAGTAAAACCGTGAAAATGATCAAAATCGAGATGGTCGGGATGGCTTGGTCACCCAAGCTGACTTGAACGATAGGAACGCCCAATTGCACGTTATTGCCGAAAATTGCTGCCATACCAAAAATGGTTTGGCCCGTGTTGTTTTCACCAAAGAGGCGACCGGTGCGACGGCCGAGCCAATAGACGATCGTACAAGAGCCAAAGAAGGCGAGGATGACGCGCGGATCGATGGGCGGCATGTTGGAGAGGTCGCTCATCAAGTGAAAGAGCATCACCGGCATCAAAAGGCGGAACGTGAAGCCGGAGAGGACTTTTGTGTATTCCTGAGGGAAGAAGCGGAATTTAATGAGCGCCCACCCCAGAGCCACCAATAAAAAGAGTGGAAGACACAAATTTAAGTGATAGAAAAAAATCGACATTACAAACGCGTCCCGACGAATTTAATGTCCACAATTATCCCTCGCCCTTGTGGCGAAAAACAATGAGGAGTTTTCGGTAGAAAACGTTTTAGAAGGGG
This sequence comes from Burkholderiaceae bacterium, assembly GCA_017646335.1. Taxonomy (GTDB): domain Bacteria; phylum Pseudomonadota; class Gammaproteobacteria; order Burkholderiales; family Burkholderiaceae_F; genus Aphodousia. The sequence goes on along the minus strand of JAGCMT010000025.1, from coordinate 2,734 downwards.
CAGGGAGCGCTAATCGTTATCTTGTTACCCGTGATCGGATGGGTAAAAGTGAGCGATTGGGCATGCAAGTAGAGGCGAGGACCGGCGTGACCGTAGAGCTCGTCACCGATAATCGGAGAGCCTAAACCTAACTTATGAGCGGCATGAACGCGTAATTGGTGCGAACGACCTGTGATCGGGAAAAAGGCCACACGCGTGTAATCAGGGGTCGACTCCAAAACCTTGTAGTCCGTAATGGCTTGACGACCGTAGGCGCGATCGAGCTTTTGACGAGGACGATCGTAGGGATTCAAGCACATCGGAAAGTCGACGGTACCTTCGAACTTTTCAACCGGATTTTCCAAAAGGGCGATATAACACTTTTGAATCTGTTGCTGCACGAAGGCTTGCTGAAGGATTTTATGAACGTCTTTATTTTTGGCGAAAAGCAACACACCCGAAGTCGACATGTCGAGTCGATGCAAAAGCATCGGCCCGGTTGCATTCGGGTACATGGCTTGAATCGTTTCGTAGACGTTGGTGATCGGCGCTTTGCCCGGAACGGATAAGAGACCGGCCGGCTTGTCGATGGCCACCATAACATCGTCTTCATAGACGATCGAAGGCTTCCAACCGACAAAATGATCCACGGCAAGGGGATTGTCTTGCACTTGCAAACCTTGGCTCATAAAGTTCAGAAGCGTTTGGTGACGTTCTTTGGGGAATGCATAGAATTCGCCCTCGATTCGGATTTCCTCGGTAGAGCACTCACCCCACCAGAAGGTCCCCCAATCCAAAGGCTTCAAACGATGCATTTGAGCAAAGTGTAAGAGCGCAGGCAAGCCGGTACGAAGGATGGCCTTTAATTGACCTTCGTTGTCGATCGACGATTTTAAAAGTTGATCGAGGGTTTGTTTCTTACCGGCAGTATTCGTTAATTCAAACGTGCGTAAACGACGTTGCCATTGAAGACGTTCGGCTTGTGCCATTTCCGTTTGGAAGCGGCTATGGGCGCGAGCTTCTTGATCCAAGGCGCGTTGATAGAGCGCCTTTAAGGCAGAAAGGCGTCGAGAATCTTGCTGGCTTTCTCGGGCCAAGCGTTGGGATTCGGCGGTCGTGATCGTCTCGGTACGACTTTGATGTCGAGCGACTTTACGCGCATGAGCTTCAACCTTGAACGTTTCCAATTCTTCAAGTGCATGGATTCGCTCAACGGTAGCGGCTTCCAAATAATCGATTTGCATGTCCTGCGCTTCAGGAGCCGGCAAACGTTGGAAGAAGCTTTCGACAAAATAGGCGTCGTGCAAGGGGATTTGATCGTTAGCGGCAATGAAACCGATATGACCCTTGCGGTCTCGAACGATCATGAGGGCGATCAGATGACCGGGAGCATGTGTGTCTTTCGCTTTCAGATGCGACAAAACCTTATCACGAGCCTGCACCAAAAGCGGGTGCGGACAGTAGTGATAAGGGTAACAAAGCTTGCTCGGAGCAGCTTTAATGTCGGAAGTGTGAAGCGAATGAAACATGGTCGTTAATCATAGCAAAAACAAAGGGGAGCAAGCGCTCCCCCTTGTCATTCAGTCAGTCAAATTAAGACAAACCGACGATCTTGCCGTCAACGACGTCGATGCGCAAGGCTGCCGGAGACTTCGGCAAGCCCGGCATACGCATGATGGAACCCGTCGTAGCCACGACGAAACCAGCACCGGCGTTGAGGATCAAGCGTTGGACCGGCAACGTGAAGCCCTTCGGAGCACCGAGCAACTTCGGTTCGTGAGACATGGAGTACGGCGTCTTAGCCACGCAAACCGGGAGCTTATCGAAGCCCAATTCTTGGATTTGCTTCAAGTCCTTTTGAGCGGCCGGAGCGAGTTCGATACCGGCAGCACCGTAAACCTTCGTAGCCAACTTTTCGATCTTCGTGACGACATCGTCATCGGCTTCGTAAGAGAAGTTCAACGGCTTGACTTCTTAAGCGGCTTCCATGACTTGCTTTGCCAATTCCATAGCACCCTTACCGCCGGCAACGAAACCGTCACAAACGGCAAAGCGGACACCGCGGGCTTCGCAGTGAGCGCGGATGATTTCGATTTCTTCTTCCGTATCCGTGTGGAAGTGGTTCAAGCTCACAACGATGTTCGGGCCGAATTGGCTCAAGTTGTCAAGGTGAGCGTCCAAGTTGCAGATACCGGCCTTCAATGCTTCCACATTGGGCTTGCCGATTTCAGGCAACGGAACGTTACCGTGCCACTTCAAGGCCTTCGTAGACGTCACAATCACGATGGCAGCCGGGTTGAGGCCGGCCATGCGGCACTTGATGTTGATGAACTTTTCAGCGCCCAAGTCGCTACCGAAACCGGCTTCGGTGATAGCCCAGTCGCCCAAAGAGAGAGCAGCCTTCGTGGCCATCACGGAGTTACAACCGTGAGCGATGTTAGCAAACGGGCCGCCGTGAACGAATGCGAGGTTACCTTCCAACGTTTGAACGAGGTTCGGCTTGATGGCTTCGAGCAAGAGGGCCATCAAAGCACCCGTTGCACCGAGTTCCTTACACGTGTAAGCGGAGCCGTCACGCTTGATACCGACCACGAGGGCGTCGATGCGACGACGGAGGTCTTCTTGGTCGCTGGCCAAGCAAAGAACGGCCATCAATTCGCTGGCAACCGTGATGTCAAAACCCGTTTCCGTCGGGATGCCGTTAGCCGGGCCACCGAGACCGGAGACGATGTTACGGAGCATGCGGTCGTTGAGG
>JAGCMT010000003.1 GCA_017646335.1 Burkholderiaceae bacterium | reverse complement strand
CGGTAATATTATAGAGGTAATATTGAATAAATGGATGATTTTTCAGTGACCAAGATCGTTGGAAACTGCAATAAAAAGTGGGGGCGTATGTAAAAGGCCTCGGTTGCGAGGCAAAACAACCAAGGCCTTTATGTGCTAATTAATTGAATGAATTCAATCAATTAGAAAGCAAAGCGAACACCGACGATAGCTACTGTCACGGCAGCTTTCTTACCCGTTTGAACAGAGGATGTGGCTTCATTGACAACCATCATCTTGCCGCGAGCGGCATTGAAAACGATCTTAAAAATCTTATTCATAGCAGTGCCTCTTATTAAGATCTGAACTTCATCAAAAGTTGGAGTTAAAACTTATTTTCAACTTACCCCCCGATGGGATGCTGTCAATTAATTTGGATAGGTAGTCGGAAGAATATCTATAGAAGTTGAGTGAATGTATTTAGCTTTGTTACAAAAAGGTAAAAAAATACCCAAGGCGTAAACCTTGGGTATGGTCATGAGACGTCATCAATCAGCTTTGTTTCTTTCCCATTTGCAGCCAAATCCCCACGGCTCCCGCGAGGAATGCGATGACATACAAGCTATCGCGGTAATGACCGAAATAGGTGTGAAGTTCGGCAAAGATCATGGTCATCGTGATCGAGACGATATAGCCGAAACAAATCATGCTGCCGGTCACGAGACCCGTTTGGCCTTGTGGGGCTTCACGAGCGATTTCAGCCAGGATGACGCCGTTCCAACCGATGGCCGATGCGCCGAGCGCAAACATGATCACATAAATGACCCAATGAGGCGTCTGTCCGGTAAAGAAAGTCATGATGACGCAACAGGCCGCCATCAAGAGACCCAAAATGGTGAGGGTGAGTTTGGGAGCTTTGATGAAATCGGCAAAGACGCCCCAAAACACGCGACCGATGATGCCGCCCGCGCTCGCCACGCTCAGCCCGAATCCCGCCAACACCAGCGATAGCATCACGTCTTCGACCAAGAAGGCCACAAGATACGTAAAGACACACATCTGTACGCCGTTAAAGATCGAGGCCGAAATCAAAAGTCGACGAAGACCGGAGTGCTCGATCGTGAGCTTCAAAGACGCCAAGAGGCGTTGGAAACTGAAACGAGCCGTGGGATCGGTGTGATCATCGAGCTCATTGCGGCGATACATCACCGAAGCGGCCACGACGACGCAAAGCACGGCCACCAGAAGCGGCGCTGCACGCCAATCGTTCATCCAAAGAGCAAAGCCCGGAATCAAAAAGCCCGTGATGGCGCTACTGAGCGGGACCGCCGTTTGTTTTAACGAAAACACAAACCCCATGCGGTTGGAGGGGACTTTATGAGCGAGGATGTCGCTGGAGGCGGGCGTCATCGGGCCGTAACTAAAGCCTAAGAAGACTGCACCCAAGGCCATGAGCCAGAGGATGCCGCTGGCGGTCAACACGAGGCCGATCGCGGCCAAAATCAGACAGACTTGCGAGACATGAATGCCACCGTAGCGGGTGACGAGCATCCCGCCGATCACGGCGGCGAAGGACCCTGAGACATAGATGCAACAGACGTAGGTCCCGATCATCGAACTTTCTACGCCCAACGCCGTCGCAACCATCGGGGCCAGGCAAGACAAAACGACCGTGGCAGCGGTCGCTAACATGTGGATGCTCATCGTGGAGACGAGCGTGTAGGCAATGGGATTCACGATCGAGAGTCTATTAAAGGGGTTGACTCTAAAAACTATACTCGCTCCTTTTTCTTTGGACGGCCCAATAAAGCGAAAACCCCAAGACCGAGATCTTGGGGTTTTGATTGAAGTCTAGTTAGCGTGAGCTAATTAGAGTTCGTTGACGTGTTGCAAGCAGTAGAGCACGACGTCCATCGTCGGAGCGAGCGTGTCGATGTGCAACGTTTCTTCGGTCGTGTGAGCGCCCGTGAGCGTCGGACCCAAGCAGATCATTTGCATACCTTCGCGCTTGCTGGAGAACCAAGACGGTTCGAGACCGGCGTGGATGGCAACGAGTTCGGCTTCAACACCGATCGTCTTGTAAGCCTTTTCAGAGAGCTTCAAGAGCGGGGTGTTGGGATCGCCGTCCCAACCCGGATACTTGCTCATCACGCTCATTTCGTAACAGTACTTGCCGGATTCGGCGCGGAAGTTGTCTTCGAGTTGATCAACGTCAGCGGTCACGCAAGAGCGGCTGGAGGTACCGACTTCAGCAGCGCCGTCAGCCAATTGGAACACACCGATGTTGGAAGACGTTTGCACCAAACCTTCGATCTTCGGGCTCATGGCCAAGACGCCTTGCGGGAGGTAGTCGACCAAAGCGAGCAACGCGGCGGAGTCTTCCACCGTCAAAGCCTTGACGCCTTCGGCGCAGATTTGGGTCAATGCCACTTCCATCTTTTCGAGCGGATAAGCTTCGACCAATTGAGCTTGTGCAGCAGCCACGGCAGCCTTCATGGCTTCGACCTTGGCCGTTTCAACGGCAAACTTCATGGAACCGTTTTGGCTGATGGCATTGAATGCGGCACCGGCCTTCACTTCAACGAGCTTGACGCCTTCGATCGCCTTGACCATCGTGGTCAAAGCGACGGCGCCGTTCAAGCGGTTGCGATGGATGTCCATACCGGAGTGACCGCCCAAGAGGTTGTCGACCTTCAATTCGAACACCGTTTCATCGGCACCGACCGCGACCGTTTCGTGCGTCTTCTTCATGGAAGCGCGCAAGTTACCGGCGCAGGAGTAGCAAACTTGGTTTTCTTCTTCCAAGTCGATGTTGATCAAATAGTCGGAGTCAAGGGAAGCCGGATCCAAAGCGGCGGCACCGTGCAAGCCCACGTCTTCGTCAGCCGTGAACAAGCAGCGGATCGGACCGTGGCCGACACCGCCCGTCACGACAGCCAAAGCAGCGGCAACACCGATACCGTTGTCAGCGCCCAAGGAGGTGCGATCGGCGGTCATCTTATTGCCGTTGATGATCGGCGTGATGCCTTGCGTCATGAAGTCGATGTCGTTGTCGGACGTGGCCACGCAAACCATGTCCATGTGAGCTTGGAGGATCACCTTGGGATAGTTTTCGTAACCTTCCGTGGCCGGAACGTCCATCCAGAAGTTACCGTAGTCGTCGCGGAAATGTTCGAAACCGTGTTCTTCGGCCCAAGCTTGGAAATAAGCCAAGCACTTTTCCGTGTGGAAACCGGGGCGCGGAACGGCGCAGAGCTTAACAAATTCGTCAACGGTCAAAGACGTCAAACGGTTGGCGACGTCGCTGGCGGATTCGCGCCAGACTTTTTGTTCACATTGGTTCTTTGGTGCCTCCATTCAGGGCTAATCGTTAACTTAACTTATCAATTGTACGACTGCGGCTAGGCTTTGTGCTTGCCGCCATCGGGTTTG
>JAGCMT010000024.1 GCA_017646335.1 Burkholderiaceae bacterium | reverse complement strand
GGACGTGCAGAAAGCGATGGCTTATTGTTTTCTGAAATCGTCTTTTCTTTGTTTATTAGTGGGGTATGCAATCATGGCAGTCCAACAGAATAAGAAGTCCACGAACAAGCGTGGCAACCACCGTGCACACGACTTCTTGACGAACCCGGCAACGGCCGTCGAACCGAAGACGGGTGAAGTTCACCTCCGTCACCACATCTCTCCGAACGGTTTCTACCGTGGTAAGAAGGTGATCGCTACGAAGGGTGAATAATCCTACGGTGATTTGATCGCTTGCAATGGCAACGATTCGGGGTTTTGGAAGTTAAGCCTTCGCCGGCAACAGAACCCCACTTTGTTGGGGGAGACCTAAATTCGGGGACTCCAGTCGAAGTCGGATCGGACGATTGAAAGAAAAAGGAATCCAGCAATGGGTTCCTTTTTTGCTATCTGCCGGCAACTTTTGCCTAAACTTCTTCATTGCTTCTACAATGCCTTTATTGAACGTTGGTTTTATAAAGGTCACTCATGTACTGGTCGGAATTTATCTCCGTCTATTTGAAGTACTTCTTCATCTTGACGCCGTTTTTCATTTTGGCGGTGTTTTTAGCCATTACCGAACATGAAACGCAAGAAGTGCGTCGTAAGCTCGCCATCCGTGTGACGGGTGGGGTCGTGGCGATCAGCTTGATTCTTTTCTGGTTCGGTCAAACCATTTTCTCGGTTTTGGGTATCACCGTTGATGCGTTCCGCATCGGTGCCGGCGCCTTGCTTTTCATTTCGGCGGTCTCCCTTGTTCAAGGCAAAATTCAATTGCCGAGTGCGAAGAGCTCCATCATGGATTTGGCCATTGTGCCGTTGGCCATTCCGATGACGATCGGCCCGGGTTCGGTCGGTTATTTGATTTTGATGAGTAATGCGATGCCGTCGTTTGCGGACGGTTTGGTGATTTCGGCCGCGTTGGCCGCTTCGTCGATCAGCGTGGGCGTTTTGCTTTGGGCATCGTCTTCGATTGAACGCGTGATTGGCGCCAACGGCATTTCGATGTTAAGTAAGATCACCGGTTTGATTTTGGCATCCCTGTCTTGCCAAATGATGTTTACCGGTATCGCGGCGTTCTTAACGTAATACCGAAAATAGGTAAAGAAATGGGGCAGCTCCCAAAAGGAGTTGCCCCACGATTTTTTATGGGTGTCGATTATTTGAAGAGTTTGTCTTTCAAAGCGGCAGCCTTTTCCAAGCCCTTATCAGCCAAGTCGCTTGCCACGTCCTTCGCGGCGGCACCCTTTTCCTTCATGAAGTCCCAGCTGGCGGAACCCGCGTCTTTGGCGGTTTCAGCGCCGCTGGCGGTCTTTTCACCCAACCATTTCTTGGAAGCCGTGTAGCCCTTGGCGATGCAGTTCTTGCTCAAAGTCGTGGCTTTGGCCAAACCTTCATTCATGGCGATTTTGTTGATGTTCGAGATCGAGCAGTTGGCGCTCGTCGGGGTAAGGTCTGCAGCCATGGCGCTCGTGGCGGTCAAAACGGCGGCAAGAACGAATAATTTACGCATGGTTATCTCCAAGGGATTTTTTACATAAATCATTATAGAGGGGCAGGGTGGTTTAAATGGTAGATGACATATTTTGATACGACTTTTTCGAGGCGTTAACGGCAAAAAAGGGCATTTTAGACTCTAATATTCAATTCCCTATTCAAGTAAAATTAATAAATTGTGAAAGGACAACATGCCTGAAATCTTTTCTCGTATCGTCGGGACGGGTTCGGCTTTGCCGAAGCGTTCCGTTAGCAATGTTGCGTTGGCTTGTGAGTTGGCACAACGCGGGGTTGAAACGAGTGACGAATGGATTCGTACTCGCACGGGGATTGAAAATCGTTATTTGGCCGAGGAGTCGGAAACCACGACCGTTTTGGCCGAACGTGCTGCCCGTATGGCGCTCGAAAGCGCCCGAATTGCCCCTGAAGACGTCGACCTGATTGTGGTGGCGACAACCACTCCCGATCAAGTCTTTCCGAGTACGGCTTGTCAATTACAAGCCCGCTTGAAAGCCAAAAAGGGAGCCGCTTTTGACATCCAGGCCGTGTGTGCCGGTTTTGTCTATGCGGTGAGCGTGGCCGATGCGATGATTCGCACGGGCGTTTATCGAAACGCTTTGGTGGTCGGAGCCGATGTGATGAGTCGCCTCATTGATTGGAGCGATCGCACGACATGCGTTTTGTTCGGTGACGGTGCGGGCGCGGTGGTTTTAGCCGCAAGCGAAAAGCCCGGCGTGTTGGCGGCGAAGATGGCCTCAAACGGCGAATTGGGCATGGACGTGTTGTCATGTCCCGGCCGAATGGAGGGCGGCGCCCTTAACGGGGACGGGTTTTTACGGATGGACGGTCAACAGGTTTTCCGAACCGCCGTCGGTATGATGACCGAATCCGCGAAAGAGGTTTTGGCGATGGCCGCTCTGACGATCGAAGACGTTGATCGTTATGTACCGCATCAAGCCAATCTTCGCATCATGCAAAAGATTGCTGAGAAGTTGGGTTTGCCCGACGAGCAAGTCGTCGTGACCGTCACTCGACACGGTAACACGTCGGCCGCATCCGTGCCGCTTGCTCTGGATAGCGCGGTGCGTGAAGGAAAAATTCAGGAAGGGGACGCCGTACTCATGCAGGCCGTCGGTGCCGGCATGGCGTGGGGCAGTCTTCTTGTGCGCTTTTAAAAAGCGACGAATCGATTTTTTTGGAGTATTTGATATGAAATTAGCTTTCGTCTTCCCGGGTCAAGGTTCTCAAAGCGTGGGTATGCTTGACAGCTTTGCCGAAAACGAGACGGTTCAAAATGTTTTGGCTCGCGCCAACGCCGCTTTGGGCGAAGACTTGGCCGGTATGATCCAAGCCGGTCCCGCCGAAGTGTTGAATTTGACCGTGAACACGCAACCGGCCATGTTGACGGCCTCCGTTGCGATGTACGAAGCTTGGTGTGCCATGGGCGGCAAGAAGCCCGAAATCATGGCCGGCCACAGCTTGGGTGAATACTCCGCTTTGACCGCTGCCGGCGTTTTCTCTTTGGAAGAAGCCGTCAAGCTCGTGAAGTTCCGTGCCAGCGCCATGCAAGAAGCCGTGCCGGTAGGCGTGGGCGCCATGGCTGCCGTGATCGGTTTGTCTGACGAATTGGTTCAAGAAGCTTGTGCCAAGGCTTCTGACTTGGGCGTGTGCGAAGCCGTGAATTTCAACTCCCCGGGTCAAGTTGTGATTGCCGGTGCTAAGGAAGCCGTTGAAAAGGCTTGTGTCGAAGCCAAGGCTTTGGGTGCCAAGCGCGGTTTGATGTTGCCGGTGTCCGTGCCGTCTCACTCTTCTATGTTGAAGCCCGCCAGCGACGCATTGCGCGCCAAGTTGGCTGAAGTCGAAATGGCAGAGCCCACGGTGGATGTCGTTGCCAACATCGACGTCGTCGCACACAAGGACGTGGCCGAAATCCGTGAAGCATTGGCTCAACAAGTCTCCGGCGCCGTTCAATGGGTCAAGACGATCAAGTCTTTCGAAGAACAAGGCGTCACGCACATCGTTGAAGTGGGTCCGGGTCGCGTGTTGAACGGTCTTATCAAGCGTATCGCTCCGTCGATTGAAGTCAAGAATATTAATTCTCAAGAGTCTTTGAACGCCGTTTTCGACGAACTCAAGTAATAGGTGGTATACGAAATGTCTCAAGTTTTTACGAATGAAGCTTTGGCCGGTCAAGTCGTTTTGGTGACGGGCGCTTCTCGCGGTATCGGTGAAACGATTTTGGCTCGCATGGTTCAGGCCGGCGCCACGGTGGTCGGTACGGCTACGAGCGAATCCGGTGCACAAAAAATCACGGAACAAATCGCCGCTTTGGGCGGTAAGGGCCGTGGCGTTGTCTTGAACGTGACCGATGCTGCCGCTTGCGAAGCCGTTTTGGGTGACATCACGAAGGAATTCGGCACGATCACGGTGTTGGTTAACAACGCCGGTATCACGCGTGACGGTTTGGCCATGCGCATGAAGGACGAACAATGGCAAGACGTGATCGACACGAACTTGACGCCGGTCTTCCGTTTGAGCCGTGGCGTGATGCGCGGCATGATGAAGGCCCGTTATGGTCGTATCGTCAACATCGTGAGCGTCGTCGGTTCCATGGGTAATGCCGGTCAAGCCAACTACGCAGCTGCCAAGGCCGGTGTTGCCGGTATGACGCGTGCATTGGCCATCGAATTGGCTTCTCGTAACATCACGGTCAACGCCATCGCTCCGGGCTTTATCGAAACGGACATGACGCGTGCTTTGCCGGAAGATCACCGTGCCGCTTTGATGGCCAAGATCCCGGCCGGTCGCCTCGGTCAAACGGATGATGTCGCCGATGCCGTTCTCTTCTTGGCATCTCCCGCATCTTCTTACGTGACGGGCGTTACGTTGCACGTCAACGGCGGTATGTACATGGCTTAATCGGGGGATTCCCGCAATTTCCCGCAAAAACCTTCACAAAGCGTCGTTAACCTCTGTTAAAATGCTATGAAGTGTTTTTGTTGCACAAGTCCCACAAGGACTTGTGTGTACCGTTTAACTAATCACTCTTGGAGAGTAAATAAAATGAACGACATCGAACAACGCGTTAAGAAGGTTGTCGCTGAACAATTGAGCATCAACGAAGCAGACATCAAGAATGAATCTGCTTTCATCGAAGACCTCGGTGCCGACTCTTTGGACACGGTTGAATTGGTGATGGCTCTTGAAGACGCTTTCAAGGTTGAAATTCCGGACGACCAACAAGAAAAGTTGCGTACGGTTCAAGACGCGATTGACTTCATCAACGCATCTGCCAAGTAATCTTTTTTAAAGATTATGTCGATATCCCCGTTGCACCGTGCTCAGCGATGAGCAAGTGAGACGGGGATTTCTTTTATTTAGGAGTTTTAAATGCGTCGTATCGTAGTAACGGGTCTCGGTATGGTTTGCCCGATCGGCAACGATGTCGAAACCAGTTGGAAGAACGCTTTGGCCGGTGTCTCCGGTATCACCAACATCACGAAGTTTGATGCCAGCGCTTTGGGTTGCCAAGTGGCCGGTCAAGTCAAGGACTTCGACGTTTCCCAATACATGCCGGCGAAGGAAGCTCGTCGCTATGACGAATTCTTGCACTTCGGTGTGGCCGCCGGTGTTCAAGCCGTGCGTGATGCCGCATTCGATCTCGAAAAGGAAGACTTGACGCGCTTTGGTTGCTGCGTGGGTTCCGGTATCGGCGGTTTGCCGCTTTTGTGCGAAAACGAAAAGTTGTATCTTGAACGCGGTGCTCGTCGTGTGTCTCCGTTCATGATTCCGGGTTCCATCATCAACATGGTTTCCGGTCAATTGTCCATCATGTTCGGCTTCAAGGGCCCGAACATCGCTCACGTGACGGCTTGCTCCACGGGTTTGCACGCCATCGGTGAAGCCATGTGGATGATCCGTCGCGGTCACGCCGATGTGATGATCGCCGGCGGTTGCGACAGCGACATCCACCCGGTGGGCGTTGCCGCTTTCGACAACATGCACGCTTTGAGCCGCCGCAATGACGATCCGGCTACGGCTTCCCGTCCGTTCGACAAGGACCGTGACGGCTTCGTGATGGGCGAAGGTGCCGGTGTTGTCGTTTTGGAAGAATACGAACACGCCAAGGCTCGTGGCGCCAAGATCTACGCTGAAGTCGTGGGTTACGGTTTGTCTTCCGACGCTTACCACATCACGACCCCGAGCACGGACGGTCCGATGCGTTGCATGAAGATGGCTTTGGATAGCGCTGATTTGAAGCCCGAAGACATCGATTACTTGAACGCTCACGGTACGTCTACGCCGGTGGGTGACGTCAACGAAACGAAGGCCATCAAGGGTGCTTTCGGTGATCACGCCAAGAACATGGTCGTGAACTCCACCAAGTCCATGACGGGTCACTTGTTGGGTGGCGCCGGTGGTATCGAATCCATCTTCACGATCTTGGCTGTGAAGAACCAAGTGTCTCCTCCGACCATCAACGTGTTCGATCCGGATCCGGAATGCGATTTGGACTACTGCACGGAAGGTGCTCGTGAAATGGAAATCCGCTACGCCATGAAGAACAACTTCGGCTTCGGCGGCACCAACGGTACCTTGATCTTCAAGCGTTACGACGAATAAGGGTAGGGCGAGTCATGGATATCCGCAAAGACAATGAGATGTACATGCAGATCGCCCTTTTGACGGCGCAGCGCAGCTACGCGCAGCGCCTCAAAGTGGGATGCGTAATCGTGAAGAATCACTCGATCATTTCGTTCGGTTGGAACGGCATGCCCACGGGTTATGACAATTGTTGTGAAATGGAAGTCGACGGCAAGCTCGTGACGCGTCCTGAAGTGCAACACGCCGAATTGAATGCGATCGCCAAGCTCGCTGAGAACGGCTACTCTTCCAAGGGTGCTTCGATTTTCATTTCTCACAGCCCCTGTATCCATTGTTCGCTCTTGATCCAAAAGTGCGGTATCACGCACGTCTACTATCACGAAGCCTATCGTGATGACATGGGGATCAACTTCTTGAAGAAAGCGGGTATCTACGTCGAGCAACTCTAAGTCGAGTTGAAGTGACTCTTAAAGGCTCTTTCGATCGGTTTCGGTCGAAGGAGCTTTTTGCTTTTGAGAGAGTTTATTGCCGTCCTCAAGGCCCTTTTTGTAGCCGCGCGTGAAATCGTAAACGGCACGTTTGTAGAGCCACCAAAAGAGAGCGGCCACGATGACGATGAGAAGGAGGTAACGAAGGTCCATGACGATCAATAAAGCGAAAATCTAACCAATGTTACCAAATGAGAGGGAAAAGCTCTCATTGGCAAAACATAAAAAGATGAAAATGAGGGCGGCGGCCAATTTGATGCTGCCCGCCGTGCGGTCATTTTTGACCCAAAGCTCATGCCAGGCGGTGGGCATGAGCCACAAGCCCACGAACAAAAGTCCCCAACGATCGTCGAGTGCCGACTCATTGGTCAGTACCCAAGAGATGGCGGCGATCACGGCTAAGTGCGCAACGAAAAGTGCCATGGCCAAGGGTCCTTTTTGAGGGCTTGGGTCGGCGTTTTTTCGAACGAGGTGATGGATCAGACGTCGCATACGTGGACTCAAGTGTCGTTGTTGACAAAATTTTAGCGCGAGCGGCCGAAAGAAGGCGCCAAAAAATCGCTTTTTTGCTTTAGAAATCAAGCATCCGTGATAAAATCAATCGTTTAATCGGAGTAGAGGGAAAGGCAGTTATTTCAGAGCCGATTTTCCCATTGCCCCGTCGAAGAATAATCATCCAATTGGGACGCTATGCAAAACATTCGTAACTTTTCCATTATCGCTCACATTGACCACGGTAAGTCCACGTTGGCCGACCGTTTGATCCAACGCTGCGGCGGTCTTTCCGATCGCGAAATGGAAGCTCAAGTGCTCGACTCCATGGACCTTGAAAAGGAACGTGGTATTACGATTAAGGCTCAAACGGCCGCTTTGACCTACAAGGCCAAGGACGGTCAAGTCTATGAATTGAACTTGATCGACACCCCGGGGCACGTCGACTTCTCTTACGAAGTCTCCCGTTCTTTGTCCGCCTGTGAAGGCGCTTTGTTGGTGGTCGACGCCACGCAAGGCGTGGAAGCCCAAACGGTGGCTAACTGCTACACGGCCATCGACCTCGGTGTCGAAGTGATTCCGGTGTTGAACAAGATGGACTTGGCCAGCGCCAATCCGGACGGCGCCAAGGAAGAAGTCGAAGACGTCATCGGTATCGATGCCTCGGACGCCATTCCCTGCTCTGCCAAGACCGGTATGGGCGTTGACGACATTTTGGAACGCATCGTAAGCGACGTGCCGGCTCCGAAGGGTGACGACAACGCTCCGCTTCAAGCCTTGATCATCGACTCTTGGTTTGACAACTACGTGGGCGTCGTGATGCTCGTTCGCGTGATCAACGGTCGCTTGAAGGCCAAGGACAAGATCAATTTGATGGCCACGGGTGCGAACCACTTGGTCGAACAAGTCGGTAAGTTCACGCCGAAGTCCACGCAATGCGCCGAGCTCACCGCCGGTGAAGTGGGCTTTGTGATCGCCGGTATTAAGGAACTCCGTGACGCTCGCGTCGGTGACACGATCACGCACTCTCAAAAGCCCGCGAAAGAACCGTTGCCGGGCTTCAAGGAAGTCAAGCCGCAGGTGTTTGCCGGTCTCTACCCGGTCGAATCCAACCAATACGAAGCACTTCGTGATGCATTGACGAAGTTGCAATTGAACGACGCCGCTTTGCAATTCGAGCCGGAAGTCTCCCAAGCATTGGGCTTCGGTTTCCGTGCCGGCTTCTTGGGTCTTTTGCACATGGACATCGTTCAAGAACGTCTTGAACGTGAATACGACATGGACCTCATCACGACGGCTCCGTCCGTGGTGTACGAAGTCTTGAAGACCGACGGTGAATTGATCCAAGTGGAAAACCCGTCCAAGCTCCCGAGCCCGGACAAGATCGCTGAAATTCGCGAACCGATCGACAAGGTGACGATTTTTGTGCCCGACGAGCACGTC
>JAGCMT010000023.1 GCA_017646335.1 Burkholderiaceae bacterium | reverse complement strand
TGTAGAAGAAACCGCCGATGACCAAGAACAAGAACGTGATCACCACGGTGTGGTTTTCTTGGTAGAAGCGATATATAGCCGAATTCGTCAGACTATCGTAGGGACCGACACGCAAGCGATACATCAAGTCGTAGAGCTCACGGAAATTGCCCGGCGCCGTCCACTTAAAGCCGTGCGGCAACGTCATCGAGTGCAAAACGCTACCGAATTCCCAAGGCTGCTCGGATCGAATGCCGTTATACATCGAGACCACAAAACTTGGATAAGCGGCGGTCGAATGTTGGCAGCTCAACTCCGAATGCGGCTGCGGATTGATCACGCGATAGTCAAGCAAGTGCGTGAGGTTTTGTGCCATCAAGTACTCGATCGAGCAAGCCGAGACGATACCCACGTCGGCTTCGCCGCTTTTCACGGAACGAAGTACGTCAAGGACGTGATTTTCTTCGGAAAATTTTGTCTTTTCCAAAATGCGCTTGTAATTCAAACCCATGCGCGCCATTTGGTCCTTCGCCACCGTAAAGCCGGAGAAGGAGTGCGAGTTTTGCGCCATGATGCGGTATTCGGCACGCGAGAGGTCCGTGAGCGTGTAGATGTTCGGATTGTCGCTACGAACGATGATGGTGCTCGCCGACGACGTTTCCGGCCCCTTGGCTTGCGGCAACCACAAAGAGGCAATAGCCTTCACACGATCATCAAACGCCATTTCGGCGTACACGTCCGCATTGCTGATCACAAGGTCGACTTCGCCCGCGGCCACGTCATCGAGCAACATTTCGCGATCGACGTACTTGATCACCAAAAATTGACCATCGGTTTGCGCGTGCTTATCCAACGCATCGATCGTCAAACGAAGAATCGGTGCGGACACTTCATTGGTGATCGCATCGTCAATGGCAACGACCAATTGGTTAGGCGCCGTTTTGGAGCTCGAGATCAAGCGTTTAACGGGTTGCGTAAGACGTTGACGGAAAATCGACTCGCGCTCACCCACGATCAAGGATTCCACCCCCAAGACCGAGAGCACGAGCGCCACGATACTCGTCAAAATAAGCAAAAGACGTTTAAAAGACATTGATTAACAATTCATTTCATCAAAAACGTACGAATCTTAGCAAGAACCGATACAATCGAAAAATAGTAACGCAACATAATTATTTTTCGACATGACGATCTTCAAGCCCGATTTACCGCTCAAAATCAAAACGACGGAAAAATTGTTCAACGTGATGACCCCTGAGAGTCTGGTGCGCTTTCTTAAAGCCGGTATCGACAGCGTTAAAGGTTTGGTCAAACGCTATCAAGACGATCAATGGGCGGGTCTCGGTTTAACGAAGGCCGAGACGCTTGAACTCGAAACGTGGCTCAACGACCGTCGCCTTTTGAAAGCAAAGAAAGATCTCATTCGAGATCGGCTCCCCGCTCCCAATCCTCACATCGTCCCCTTTGAGCGCATTATGTTACCCCTAGGGCTTGACGGTCGCGAAGGCAGCAACCGTGCGGCCAATCATGCGCGTAGCCTCGAAGCCACGGACGATTTGTCCGCGATTCGCTCGTGGCTTTTGGCGCGTGCCAATAACGTCAACACTCAAGGCGTTTATCGAAAAGAAGCCGAACGGTTTTTACTGTGGTGCACACAAGAGCGCCAAATCGCTTTAAGTAGCGTGGGGCTTGAAGAGGCGTCGCTTTATTTGCGTTGGTTGGAACAATTGGGTCGTCTGCCCGAATCGTTGTGGTCGCAGCAATGGTCGCTTCCGCAGCACGATTGGTTAGGCGCAAAAAATACGCCCCGTACCGATCCTCAATGGCGCCCCTTTAATGCACCGCTCTCGCACACCTCTCGAAAGATGGCCTTGATGACCGTGCGCCAATTGTTCAACTTCTTAACGAAGACGGGCTATATCATCCATAACCCCTTTGACCAAATCACGCGCAAAGTGCCCTTCTTGGAGGGCGAGGGGGCTCCTAAGGAATACGCCGATCGCAGTTTCAGTGACGATCAATGGGCTCAAGTCAGCGATTACTTCATCAATCTCGAAGACGATGAAGCCAAGGCACGCTTGGCCGTCATTTTGATGATGGGGAAAGGTTTGGGCTTACGCGCGAGCGAAATGCTCAACGCCCGCGCCGAATGGATCACTGAACGGATGGTGGACGGCGAGACGATCAAAGTGATTGAAGTCATCGGTAAGGGTGACAAAGTGCGTCGATTGCCGCTTCAAGAAGAGCAAGTGATGATGATCAACCATTACTTGCATTGGCGAGACTTGCCCGAATTGGGGTTGGTCGCACCGGAAACGCCCCTTTTGGCTTCCTTGGGTCGTGGCGCGGAAACGAAACTCGCCCAAGGTCAAGGCATGAAACGCGGCTTGAGTCGCTCGGGTCTTTATCGAACGCTCGAGATGTTTTTAGAAAATTGCGCTCGAGAGATCGAAACGTCGGAGCCGATGGCGGCGGCAAAATTGCGCGCGAGTTCCACTCACTGGTTGCGCCATACGTTTGCCACCACTGCGCTTAAAAGCAACATGCCCATCAACGTCGTGCAAAACGCGATGGGCCATGCTTCGGTGGCAACGACGAGCCGCTACTTAACGCCTGAAGAGGCTGAAGTGGCCCGTGCCATGAAAAATATGAAAGTTTTTTAGTCAAACGCCTTACCCATCATCATGCGACGATAACGCAAAAGCGTTTGTTCGATGACGAGTTGGGCATTCAAGGGATGGTTGACCGTGCGTTGCAACGACTTCAAGGTGTCAAACCAAGCGTACAAGTGCTCGGTCTTCACGCCCTTCAAAATCTTCACCATACTTTCGCCGTATTGCGGGAAGTAATGCGGCTTTAAGCCTTGTTGAACGGCCAAAAGGTCATAACCCCAGCGATAGATCACGGGCAAAACGGCGGCAACGGGCAAAGCCGTGCGTCCGTCTTTGACCGCAATGCGATCCAAGGGCAAATCGCGGCCCATGGAGAGCACACGCAATAGATCATCACGAACTTGTTTCGGCAAGGAACTCAACATCAAGAGCTGTTCTTTGATCTTGCTGTCGATTTCCGGATCCGTTTCGATGCGCTTTTCATCGATGATCTGACACGGGCGACCCGAGGCGCGAGCCAGGGCGTCATCCGCATCCCCGATCCCCTGACTCTTTAACCAAGCAATCGCTTCTTCGTAACTAGGACCCTTGGCACGCAAAAGGCGGCAACGAGATCGAATCGTCGGCAAGACGCGATCGATGTCTTCGGCAACCAACAAGAAGGTCGTCTTGGCGGGCGGCTCTTCCAAATTCTTCAAGAAAGTGGCGGCCGCATCGGCACGAATCGCATCGGCCGGGTACACGACCACGATGCGCGTACCGCCGGCTTCATGAGCCGTTTGGTTTAAGAAGTCCGTGAGTTCACGCGGTTGGTGAATGAGGATCTCACGATAGATCTTGCGATCTTTTTGGGCGTTCGAAGGCGGATCAAACGGAATATGACGCGGAATGGATTCGGCTTCCGTCATCACGTAACGCAAGTCCGGGTGCGTGCAGGCGTTAGCCATCTTGCAGCCTTTGCATTGTCCGCAAGGCTCACCGTTGATGTCAGGCGTTTCGCAAAAAAGCGAACGAGCGTAACGAATCACCAAGTCGATCGTACCGATCCCTTTGGGACCGTAGATCAACAAACCGTTGGGGAGCTCATCGCGCATGGCAAGCAATTGACTTGCCAACTCTTCTTGCCAGGGATAAAGCGTCATTGCCATTGAGAGAAAACCTCACGAAGATGAGCGGAAACGACTTCCTTGTCTTGCGTACTATCGACAATCATGAAACGATGGGGTTGTTGATGAGCACGCGTTAAATACGCATTGCGCACACGGGTGAAGAACTCACAATCTTCTTGCTCAAAACGATCGGCTTGACGAGCGCGTGCCAAACGTTCGGCCGCGACTTCGGGCGGCAAGTCAAAAAGCACCGTGCAATCGGGTTGAAGATCGCCGTGCGTCCACGCTTCCAAGCTTTCCACTTTTTCAGCCGGGAAACCGCGACCGCCCACTTGATAGGCGTAGGTCGCATCGGTGAAGCGATCGCTCAAAACCCAGGCACCGCGGGCTAAGGCCGGACGGATCACTTGAGCCAAGTGTTCGGCGCGAGAGGCAAAAAAGAGCAACGTTTCGGTTGCGGGGTCCATGTCCACGGACAACAATTCGCGGCGGATGGTTTCGGACAAGGGCGTGCCGCCCGGCTCACGCGTACGAATCACTTCGATGCCGCGATCACGCAAGGCTTTTTCGATCACGTCGATTTGCGTGCTCTTACCGGCACCGTCAATCCCTTCAAAAGTAATAAAACGACCGCGTTCCATGGTTATTGTCCTTTCTTGCGAATGTAGAGATCGACCGCGCGATTATGCTCGGCAAGGGTCTTCGAAGGCACCAAGTCTCCGTTGTCCTTGTTGATAAAGTAAAGGTAATCGGTCTTGGCCGGATGCAAGACGGCATGGATGCTTTCTTGCGTGGGCATACCGATCGGCGTCGGCGGCAAACCGACGAACGTATACGTATTGTAGGCGGTCTTCTTCGTTAAATGCTTACGACGGAGTCGACCTTCAAACTTTTCCCCTTCCCCGTAAATGACGGTCGGGTCCGTTTGCAAAGGCATTTTGATCTTGAGGCGATTGGTAAAGATCCCCGCGACGATGAAACGGTCTTCGGGACGGCCCACTTCACGCTCGACGATACTGGCCAAGATCAACGCTTCGTAAGGCGTTTTAACGGCACAGTCGGGACCGCGATTACTCCACTCGTGCGTCAAGATCTTTTGTTGAAGCTCATAGGCTTTCTTTAACACCTTCAAGTCCGAGAGATCGGCGTGGAAGTTATACGTGTTGGGAGCAAAAATGCCTTCCAAGTGATTTTCTTTCGCGCCAATGGAGAAAAGGATCTCATCGTTACTCATCTCACGGGTGTCGTGCTTTAACCCTTCGGTTTCATCAAGCGTTCGGCGCATTTCCCACCAGGTTGCACCGTCGGCCAAACGCCACGACAAAAGATAGGCGTCACCCGTGGTGAGTTTACGCACGACGTCTTTAACGGAATGACCCTTTTCGATTTGGTAGTAACCGGCTTGAATATTGGCGGCACCCCCGTCGAGCTTGAGCATCAAACGGAAAAAGAGGCTATTAACGTCCAAACCTTGTTCACGCATGATATCGGCGATTCTGACGGCCGGCGTACCGGCTGGCACCTTGATCAAAACCGGTTCTGTCGAGGGACGTTCCCAGCCGATGGCATTCATGCTGGTGTAACCGATACCGAGTGCCAAAGCACCGGCGGCGGCCCCACCGATCAAATAACGTCGAAGATTTGGCGTCATAAAAACAATTTCACTACAAAAATAAACGGCAAACTGAAATAATAACGCATTAGTCTAGATATATAGAAAAAGGATTTTCCATGAGTCACGGTCTTGCTTATTTGCCGGAATTGGCGGTCATTGAAGTGGCCGGCGACGATCGCATCGCTTTCGTCCACGGTCAACTCACCAATCACATCCAAAATTTGGGTGATGCATTCCGTTTAGCCGGTTATTGCACGCCGCAAGGTCGCCTTCAGGCCACGATGCGCGTCTACGCACAAGACGACAAGCTCTTTATGGTGATCGCTCGTGATTTGGTCGAAGGCTTTATGAAGCGCTTCGGTATGTTCATCTTGCGCTCCAAGGTTACGCTTCGTTTGGCCGATGAATTGAAAGTGGCCGGTGTGACGGCGCCGACGTTTGCCTTGCCTGAAGTCGATCGTGTGAGCTTGGGCGATGTTGTGGTGGCTCGCGTGGCCGACGTCGACGGTATGGCTCGCTGCTACGTGATCGGTACTGAGGACGCTTTGAACGCTTTGGGTCAAGAAACGCAAGACACCGCTCAATGGTGGGCAGGTGAAGTCAAGGCGGGTCTTCCGTGGGTCGTGTTGGCTACGAAGGAAGCTTTCGTGCCGCAATGGATCAATATGGATTTGACGGGCGGCTTGGTTTTCAACAAGGGTTGCTACCCGGGTCAAGAAATCATTTCTCGCGTTCAACACATCGGTTCGACTCCCCGTCGCTCCGTCTTGATGAAGGCCGACGCCGCTCTTGAAGTGGTCGCAGGCGACGACGTGATGATCGACGGTGTCGCTAACGGCAAGGTCGTGATGGCTGCCACGGTCGGTGAAGAAACCTGGGCTTTTGCACAAGTGCCGCTTAAGGCATTGGAAGCCGGTAGCTTTGAAATCAAAGAAAAGGCCTTTACGGTCCTTCCCCTTCCTTACGCAATGGCTTAATACCTAGCAGCTAAAAATGATGGCGACCCGATTTTTCGTGGTCGCCATTTTTGCCTCAAAAAAAAATTAGCCCCAAGATTGACGTCTTGAGGCTAGTGGAAAGAACGATCGGTTATTGTTCGGCGGCCTTCTTTTGGTCACCGGCCAAAATCACCGTCAATCGACTCGGATCGACCATCTTCTTAAAGGCGTCGTTGACATCCTTCAAAGTCAAGCGACGAATCTTCTCATCGTTTTCCTTGGATTCGGTCCAGTCTCGACCTTCCTTCATCAAAGCGATCCATTGGCTGGCAACGATACCGTCTTGCGAGCGATTGATCGCACGGTATTCCGTGTAACCCTTCTTGGCTTCATCGAGTTCTTCTTGCGTGAAGCCTTCCTTTAACACGCGATCGATTTCTTCATAGAGGGCTTTTTCAGCCTTCACCAAGTTTTGCGGAGCCAAGATGGCTTGCATATTCCACATGGCGTCGTTACCGAAACTGGGCAACATCAACGAAGAACCGGCTCCGTAGCTCAAACCTTCTTTTTGACGCAAGCGCATCATCAAACGGTTGGAAAGACCGGTCGAACCGCCGAAGATCCAGTTGGCAACATGCATGGCGATGCCGTCGGCGTCATCTTTATGAGCCGGGAACGCAAAGCGAGCCATGATCGTGGCGTTTTCCTTATCGGGCGTGTCGATTACGATGCGGGTGGCCGGCGTATCGAAGTGCTCACGAACGATACGCTCATAAGGCACGTTGGAAGCCTTCTTAAAGAGCGTCTCCAATTGTTCGCGCACGGCCTTGGCATCGAAGCTACCGACAATGGCGATTTCACCGCGCGTAATGCCGAATTGCTCGTCATAGT
>JAGCMT010000002.1 GCA_017646335.1 Burkholderiaceae bacterium | reverse complement strand
GTCGATTCGGAATCGTTCTCTCTAAGAATTTCTGCCCAGGCGGCGCTATCGAGCATCCGATGTTCACCCAATTCGAAACACAGATGATTGATTTGGAAAGTTTCGGCATGCAAGTTCGTTGTCATCCAATCAACGAAAGCAGCCCGATCGTGAAGCTTACGGAGCGTATGTGTTAAACGAGGCTCCAACGCAAAACTGCCGGGGTCGTGTCTTACGCCTTGAAAAGCGCGAAAATACCCCGTCATGCGCTCGGTAAAGACATAACGCTCGGCGCAGATGTCTGTGGCCAAAGGGGCCGAATCGTAAGTGAATCGAAAAATTCGTTGCCCTAATCGATCCCAATCGTGAGGAAGATGCTCGCAAATGGCAAAGTAACTCAACACAAATCCGCCGTCGACCCAAACGATTCCTTCCTCATCGACATCGCCTTTTTGTACGCCAAGCCACGCTTCGAATAAAAACGCCGTCAATAATCGACTGTTAATGCTTTTAGCTCCGTATCGGTGAAACATCGCGCCCCCCTGTTACAACTTTTTATGATCGTAACGAACGAGTGCGACAAGATTTGACACGAGGGCTCTTATAAATGCGTTCTTAAGGAAAATACATTTTCGGGAAAGGAACGCACATGTTTGAGTATTTAAAGTTTTCCAATATCCAGGGGCAGAAAGTCCGTACGGTTTTAGCCGGTCTGATTCTTCGACTCGCTCGTGAAGAGCGACTCTCAGGCGAACTCTCTTTTCAATTTCCACTCACGGTTTTGAGTCCGCAAGATCAAAAACAACTCATGAATACGATCGTGGAGATCGAATGGCTTCACCAACGCGAGATCATCCACGTCATCGACAAAATGATTCCCTTTGAGATGATCACCCGCGATTGTCCCGACTGGATCGAACTCTTTATCAACCGCGATTTCATTCGTTTATGCCAAAAGGTCCATGAAGATGACCTGTGGTTAATGATCGGTTTGGTCTTAGAAATTCCCCATCAGCAACTTCGAGTGCCCGAATCCTGCGTCATTGTTAAAACGATTTTTGAGACCCGTTGGATCGAAATCCAAGCTTAAAAAGCAATGGCATCGTCCCGTCCTCGGTCGATGCCATGTTGCTTTTTAGTCCAATGAGGCTTTTCGAAGGTCGAACTTCTTGATGATTTTCTTTTTGTTGGGCTCGACCTTTTGACGATAGAGGCCGGCGAGGCTGGTGCGCATCTCACGAGCGATGGGATTGCGGTGTTTGAGCTTTTTTACTTTTGTCATTTCTTTTCTTCCTTAGTTCAGAAGAACACTTTACGAGGCAAGACGACAACAATTGACGCAAGAAAAACGGCCCTCACGAAGAGGGCCGCCGTTGTTTGGGTTAAGGGTTAGTGTTCTTTCACACCGGTCCACATTTGCATGAGTTTCGGCGAGAAGATACCCAAGATGCACAAGACGATCAACATCCAGCACAAAGGCGTGGAGAAGAGCACCGTCGGATCCCCGTCGCTCAAAATCAAGGAGCGACGCAAACCGTTTTCACCGATCGGACCCAAGATGAGGCCCAAAACGATGGCAGCGGCGTTCAAGTCGAACTTACGCACGAAGTAACCGATGAAGCCGAAGATGAACATGATGATCACTTCAACGAAGTTATTGTGAATGGCGTAAGAACCCACGACGCACAAGATGAAGATCGACGGAATGAGGAT
>JAGCMT010000022.1 GCA_017646335.1 Burkholderiaceae bacterium | reverse complement strand
CTTGGGTTACGCTTTTGCTACGGCTCGTCCGACGCCGGTGACGACCGAAGGCAGCAACGACGTGAAGGTCGTCTTTACGGTTGACCCGGGTCGTCGTGCCTATGTTCGCAAGGTGAATATCACCGGCAACACTAAGACCCAAGATGAAGTGATTCGTCGAGAAGTCCGTCAATACGAATCGGCTTGGTTCAACAGCGAAAAGGTTAAGATTTCCCGTGACCGTATTGACCGTTTGGGTTACTTTGATAACGTGACGGTTGATCATAAGCCGGTTCCGGGTACGCGCGACCAAGTGGATTTGGAAGTCAATGTGCTGGAACGTCCTACGGGTAGCCTTTCTTTGGGCGCCGGTTTCTCGTCGTCTGACGGTTTGCTCTTGTCTGCCGGTTTTGCTCAAGACAACATCTTCGGTACGGGTAAGTCGTTTAGCGTTCAAGTCGATAACTCCGACGCCAATCGCGTTTATTCTGTTTCTTTGACAGAACCGTATGTGACGAAGGAAGGTGTCTCTCGTACATTGGATCTTTATGTCCGTGAAGTGGACATGGAAGAACTTGACTTAGCTGACGTGGTTTATGAGACCCGAGGCGCTGCTGTCAGCTGGGGTATCCCTGTTACGGAAAACGATCGTGTGTTCGTTGGGGCTAAGTGGGAAAATACTACGGTTGACTTGGCTCCGAATAATCAATCGCCTTTGCGTTACCGTAATTATGTTGATCAATTTGGTGATTCTCCTCACGCCTTTGCTGCAACAATCGGTTGGTCTCGTGACTCCCGTGACTCCGCTTTGGTGCCGACCCGAGGTACGTTCCAACGAGTCAATGGCGAAGTCGCTTTGCCGGTATTAGATTTGCAATATTATCGTTTGAATTACCAAATCCAACACTACTATCCGCTCACCAAGAATTTGACCTTTGCCTTCAACGGCGAAATCGGTTACGGTGACGGTTACGGCGATAAGGCTTACCCGTTCTTCAAGAATTTCTACGCCGGTGGTATCGGTTCGGTTCGTGGTTTTGAAAGCTCGAGCTTAGGTCCTAAGGGTGTTGAAGAAGATGGTGATACGGAAAGCACAGGTGGTAGTGCAATGGCCAATTTCTCGTTTGAAATCTTGGCGCCGCTCCCAGGTGCCGACCGTACGCTCCGTATGTTTGCCTTCCTGGACGGCGGTATGGTCTGGGGTGATCGTTACGAAGGTGCCGTCTTGAAGGAAAAGCGTAAGATTGATTTCGGTGATATGCGTTACTCCGTTGGTCTTGGTATCGCTTGGATTTCGCCCTTGGGTCCGTTGAAGTTCAGCATTGCCGCTCCGCTTAACGATAAGGAAGGCGACGATGTCGAACGCTTCCAATTCCAAATCGGTACCGGTTTCTAACGATTTCGGACAAATTTGTTGAAAAACGAAAGGGAAAGGACCCGAAAACGGTCACTTTCCCTTTGGTGTGTGAGAAGGTATGAAAAAAACGTCCTTATTTGTGGCCGCTTTGATGGCCATGACGATGGCAACGAGTGCTTTGGCCGCCAAGATCGGCGTGGTCAATCCTGAACGCATCTTGCGTGAAAGTGCCGCAGCCGAACAAGCCCATGCCACGCTTCAAAAAGAATTCTCTCAACGCGAAGCGGCTTTGGCGACGGCTTCCAAAGTGTTGAAGGCCGACGTTGAAGAGTATCAAAAGAATCGCGAAAAGATGTCGGAGACGCAACGTGCGATCACCGAACGTAAGCTCGCCGATCAAGAGCGTTCTTTGCAACGTCGCAATCGCGAAATGCGTGAAGATTTAAATCGTCGTCGTAACGAAGAATTGCAATCGATTTTGATGCGTAGTAACGAAATCATTCGTGAAATTGCTAAGGCTGAAAAGTTTGATTTGATCGTTCAAGAAGCCGTTTACGTCAATCCTGAAATCGACATTACCGATCGTGTGATCAAGGCATTAGCCAAGAGGAAGTAAAACCATGCAAGTGCAAGCATTCCCCATTGAATTGTTGTGTCAAGCCATTACGGCTCGAAGCGAAGGCCGTTTGGTCTGTGAATTGATCGGTCCGTACGAAGGCGTGATGGTGAACAATGTGGCTCCGCTTTCGAAAGCGCAGCCGCACGAAGTGGCATTCTTGGCGAATCCGAAGTTCATTCATGAAGTGAAGGACTGCCAAGCCGGTGTTATCGTTTTGCGCGCCGGTGATAAAGAAAAGGTTTTCGGTGATGAAGCTCCGCGTGCGATGGTGATCGTTGAAGATCCGTACGCTTGGTTTGCTTATGCATTGCAAGTTGTAGAAGCTCAAACGAAGAAGTTTGTCTCCGGTATCCATCCGCGTGCCATCATTGATGAAACGGCTGAAGTGGATCCGACCGCTCGCATCGACGGCGGTGCCGTGATCGAGGCTCGTGCCAAGATTGGTGCCGGTGCTTGGATTGGTAGTAATGCCGTTGTGGGTGAAGGCGCTGTGATCGGTGACGGTACGCATTTGTTCCCGAACGCGACGGTGAACCCCGGCTGCGTGGTTGGTAAGCGTTGCATTTTGCACTCGGGTAGCGTGATCGGTGCCGACGGTTTCGGTTTTGCTCCGTTCAAGGGTGAATGGGTGAAGATTCCGCAAATCGGTCGTGCCGTGTTGGGTGACGACGTGGAAATCGGCGGTAGCACCTGTGTTGACCGTGGTGCTTTGGAAGACACGGTCGTGGGTCGCGGTTCCAAGATCGATAACCTCGTTCAAATCGCTCACAACTGTAAGCTCGGTGAATGCTGCGTGATGGCCGGTGCTTCCAATTTGGCCGGTAGCGCTATTTTGGGTGATCACGTGATCGTGGGTGGTGCCGGTAATGTGAACGGCCACATCACGATTCCGTCCGGCTTCACGGTCGGTCCGGCTACGACGGTGATTTCCAACCCGAAGGACGCCAAGCTCATGATGGGCTTCTTCCCTGCGATGGAAAAGCGTGACTTCGAACGCTCGGCCGTCATGATCAAGGGCTTGCCCGATATGCGTAAGCAAATCAAGGCGTTGGAAGCTGAAGTGGCACGCTTGAAGGCTAAGCTCGGCGAAGAATAAGTCGGTTAACACGACTCGGATGAACGACCTTGTACGCTTGATGGTTTGAGCGCGCAAGGTCGTGTGGTTTTACGAACACGATTTTTGTTAGTGGATGACGATGGAAAAAAAGGGTGGTTTAGCTTGGTTGGCCGGTGAAACGTCGGGTGACTTCATTGCGTCGCTGGTTTTGCCGGAAGTGAAGGCCATGTACCCCGATGAGCCCATGTTCGGTATCGGTGGCGACAAGATGATTGCCGCAGGCCTTGATGCTTGGCATCACAGTTCCGTGTTGGCCGTTCGCGGTTACATGGAAGTGCTTTCTCGTTTGCCGCAATTGTTGATGTTGCGCAAGCGCATGATCGCCGATGTGGCCAAAGCCGCACCTCGCGCCTTTATCGGTGTCGATGCGCCGGACTTTAACCTCGGGATCGAATTGAAGCTTCGCGAACAAGGCATGAAGACGATTCACTTTGTGTGTCCGTCCATTTGGGCCTGGCGTCCCGAACGTATCCATACTATCAAAAAAGCGGTCGATCATATGTTGATGATCTTTCCGTTTGAAAAAGAATTGATGGATGCGGCCGGTATTGATTCGACCTATATCGGTCACCCCTTGGCTCGTATCATCCCGATGGAACCGAATAAAGACGCCGCTCGTGAGCGTTTGGGTTTGGATGTGACGGGGCCGTTGTTTGCCGTCTTGCCGGGTTCTCGTCAAGCTGAGGTCAAGTGGTGTGCACCGCTTTTCTTTAAGGCTTGCGAAACGATTTTGCAATTTGCTCCGAACGCTCGCTTTGTGGTGCCGGCCGCTGATGCGACGCGTCGGGCTCAGATTCAGCAAATCTTGGATCAATTCCCGAAGACCAAGGTCGCGACGACGTTGACGACGGGTGATAGCCACTCCGTGATGGAAGCAAGTGATGCCATTTTGGTTGCTTCCGGTACGGCAACCCTTGAAGCGGCGCTCTTTAAGCGTCCGATGGTTGTGGGTTATGCGATGCCGGGTATCACGGGCATTTTGATGGAACGCAAAGGCATCATTCCGTGGGTGAGTTTGCCGAACATTTTGGCTCGCAAGCGCGTCGTGCCTGAACTCTTGCAATATTTCTGTCAACCCGAAGCTTTGGGCTTTGCTTTGTGG
>JAGCMT010000021.1 GCA_017646335.1 Burkholderiaceae bacterium | reverse complement strand
GAAGCGGCTAAACGGTGCTTTGAAAAAGGGATGAAGACAAAACAGATTGTCGAATTTTTGGGAATTAGTTCGGCTACTGCCAGTCATTGGAAACGTCTCTACGATAAAGGCACTTTCTATGTGAATGAAAAAGAGAAAATTCTCTTTTCGCTTTTGCCTCAAAACATCAATAAAGAAGATCCGTTGGCTTTGAAACAGTTAGCGAAGTTGCTCTTTGATGTGTCGGCAACGGACGATGAAATCGCGGCGGCTCTTCACTTGCCGTTGTCTCGTGTGTCGACGTGGCGTGACCAATACAATCAAGGATCGTTGAATCTACATTTAAGCAACGATCGTTCTTCAACACCGTTGCTGTTAAAAGACGATTCGGGGTTCTATACGCAAGCCGTTCGCCAAGCTGCAAAGGAATGTTTTGAGCGAGGCTATGGCTACAAGCGCACGGCTGCTTTTCTAGGTCTTCCGGTTACAGCGGTTAAAGAATGGGGGCGCCTCTACAAGAACGGCAAGTTCTGAGACGAATCTCCCTCATCATTCGTTTTCTTTGCTTCGATACTTCAAATAGCCGGCTAACACGCCGCTCACACAAATACCCGTACAACCGATGACGGTCAGCGTATCGGGCACTTCGGCAAAAAGAATCAAACCCGATACGATACTGAAGAACACCCCTGCATACATAAAGATATTGATGAGCAGGGGATCGCCACCGTTATAAGCGTAGGTGTTGGCGTATTGAGCCAACGTTCCGGTTAATGCGATACCTACCAATAAAGCAAACTCAATCCAACCGACGGCATGGAAACCGTCGCCCGCTAATGTGCCGACCACCCCAAACAAAATGCCCGAAACAATGAACCAGAACAGGGTTCGTTCGGAGGGCTCATCACGGTCGGCCATAAGTTTGATGAAAAAGTCACCGATCCCGCCGGTCAACCCGCACAAAAGTCCCAACATCATGCCAAAGAGAAGATTGGGGTCCAAGTCCGGTCGAGCAATCAATGCCACCGAAATGAAGGCTAAGCCCAAGGGAATCAAGAGGTTCTTGCTAAATCGAGCGCCGATCATCACGCTTTCAATTGCAAGCACCATGGCAAAGAATAAGGGTGCTGTGTATTTCAAGGTTTGAGCGGTTCCGATCGGCAAAACCCAGAGGATGTAGGCACCTAACGCCAAGTGAATCATCGTAAAGAAGTTGCGCCCGAATTGAAGTCCGGCAACGGGGGAGCGAAGTGAAATATGGGTCTTTTTAAGAATAGGGATCAAAAGAGCCAAACCGAAAAGCGATCGATAAAAGATGATTTCATAGACGGAAAAAGTCTCAACGGCGTACTTAATAAAAATGGCCATCACGGTGTAGAGCACCGCAGCGACTAACATCCAACAAGACTGAACGATCGATTTCATATTCAAGCTCCCTTATCGAAGCATTATATGCTTGTCAGAATTCTTAATTTTTAGATTTCCCGTACTTATTCACTCAATAACCCCTTTGTCTTTTTATTGCAACTTCTACTCTTTAACTATGAGATAATAAAGCGTCACGAAATGGTGGAGAGAATCGTCTTTGAGTGCATAGCAATCAACGTGCACTCATGATGACAGAAGATACGTAGAAACAAAAAATCCCATTGAGTATTCAATGGGATATTTCGTGTTAGATGGTGCCCAGGACCGGACTCGAACCGGTACACCTCGCGGCGTCAGCACCTGAAGCTGATGCGTCTACCAATTTCGCCACCTGGGCCCACACACGGTTTCTTCGTTTTTAAGAAGAAGCGCACATTATAGCTAAGCGAGAAGAAATTTGTCGAAATTAAGAAGAACGCCCCGTCCGAAAAT
>JAGCMT010000020.1 GCA_017646335.1 Burkholderiaceae bacterium | reverse complement strand
GAACGAGGCATCAATATTGATGTCGCCAGTCCATAGCAGGTCGAACTGTGGCATAATCTCCCACGAGGAAATCAAGATAGTTCGCATCTTAGACCTCCTATTTCTAGACAGGCCCAGTGCTGCTACACTGGGCTTTGTCGTCTCTAAACCGCTTTCGCGGGCCCAATCGGCTTTCGCCGAAAACTTGTTTACAGCGCTGACCTAGAAGTCTCGGCGCAAAGTTAATTAGGCAAAACGAACAAAACCCTTCTAATTTCCTCGTGGTCATTGGATGTTTAATCCTCTTTCCAACGATGCCTCATTGGAAGAAGCCTTGTGGAGAAACCAAAGACCTCGATTGACCAAGGTTCTCCAATCGAGCAGCACATCCTCGCTCGACGCAAACAATCCAGCACAAAAACACAAACTCTTCGTGTTTTTTATTTAATACAAAAAAAGGTGAATCTTTCGATTCACCTTTTTTCGCTCCAATCCTGGTTTTAGAGACTTTCTAAAAGCGCCACCGCGTGCACTTCGATCGCTTCTTTACGACCGACCGCGTCCATCCCTTCATTCGTTTTGGCTTTAATGTTCACGCAAGCCAACCCGACGCCCAAGGTGTCCGCCACGCTCGCACGGATCGTTTCCATGTGCGGGGCCAATTTCGGCGCTTGAGCGATGATACTGGCGTCCACGTTCACGATCCCCCAACCGGCGGCATTGACGCGTTTGACGCACTCGCGCAGCAACACGCGAGAGTCCGCCCCCTTGAATTGCGGATCCGTGTCCGGGAAGTGACGACCGATGTCACCCAAGGCCGCCGCCCCAAAAAGCGCATCCGTTAAGGCATGCAACAAGACGTCCGCATCCGAATGACCCAAAAGGCCCTTGTCGCTCGGGATGTGCACGCCGCCTAAAATCAACGGGCGCTCCTCAACCAAACGATGAATGTCATAACCTTGTCCGATACGAATCGCCATTTACTCTTCCTTCAAAAAATGCATTGCCAAATCGATGTCGGCACTGTGCGTGACTTTTAAATTGGTCGGTAAGCCTTCAACGACTGCCACCTTGGCACCGACGGCTTCCATGGCGCTCGCCTCATCGGTGACGCCTGCCAAGTTGCTCGTCAACGCCGCTTTTAACGCCCCCACCTTAAAGGCTTGCGGAGTCAAAGCGCGCCAGCAGTGCTTGCGCTCGATCGTCTTTTGAATAAGACCGTTTTCATCGACCCACTTCACCGTATCGACCACGGGCAAAGCCAAAATGGCACCGTCCACGTCGTCTTCTTCGACGCGCTCAACCAACCGTGCGATCTCTTCGGTGCGAAGACAGGGACGCGCCGCATCGTGCACGAACACCCAATCGTCGTCTTCCAATTCCGCGGCATCCAAGCCGTTTAACACGGTCTCGGCTCGCGTGGCCCCACCGTTGGCACACAAATAGACGTTACCCGCGAAATTGCACATGTGGATCATGCAGTCATCGGTCGAGACGATCACGTAGACGCGATCGAAAAACCCGCACGTGGCCAACTTCCCGACCGTGATCTCCAACATCGTTCGGTCATCGCCGTCGATGAGACGCAAATATTGCTTCGGGAAACCCAAATTCAATCGACTGCCTACGCCGGCAGCGGGCACCAGAGCCACTCGAGCCATCGTTTATTCCTTCGACTTGACCGGAGCGGCCGCGTTCGAAGCCCCGCCCTCGGTCGGGATCGCCAACAAGAAAACGGTGGCGATCACCAATACAAAACCAATCCAATCGTACACGGAAAAGACCGTCCCTAACAAGACGGCCGACAGGATCGTGGCCGATAACGGTTCCGTGCTCACGATCATGGAAGCACGCACGGCGCCGATGTCGCCCACGCCTTGCATGTACAAAGAAAACGCCAACGCCGTGCCCACGATCACAAGCCCCGCAAAGGCCAAGGAACTCATCCAATCAAAGGGGTAAGGCGTGTTCCACACTTGAAGATAGCAACAAAGAATGGCGCCGCCTAAAAACATCGATACGCCCGTCACGGCAAAAGCACCGTACTTTAAAATCATGCGCACGGGCCAAATGGAATACGCCGCGCCGGCCACGGCCGACAAGATCCCGAAAATGAGCGCCAAGGACGAAATCGCCAATTGGTCAAATTGCCCTTGGGTGGAGAAAAGCACGGTGCCCGCCACGGCAAAAATCACGGCCAACAATTCATAGCGATTGGGCAGCACAAGCTTTCGCAGGCACACCCAAAGCATCACCATCACCGAGCCCGTAAACTGCAACACGGTCGCGGTTCCGGCGTTCGAATAATCGATCGTGGTGAGGTACAAAAATTGCGCCCCCGCCACGGCCAAGATGCAGTAAAAAAGCATCGAGACCATCGTCTTTTTATCGACAAGCATGGCTTTGACGCGAGGTGCTTCACGCACGCAACACATCCCGAGCAACAAAGCCCCCGCCAAGAGCATGCGCCAAGCCGTCAACCACAAGGGATCGACGGCATTGTGATCGAAAATGTATTGACAACACACGCCCGAGAAACCCCAAAAAATACCGCCCGCAAGCGTGCAGAGCATTCCTCGAACAAAGTGTTTTTCACTTGCCATGAAGAGGCCTTTCTAAGAACATCAAAGATTCGGTAACACGAGTCCCAAAGCGACTCATTAAACTTCGAATTTTGCCATAATGTTTAGGTTCTAAAGCGAAAATTTCTACCGTTGGTTAGCTATGTTGGATTCGATCATTCATAAGGTTGCGCAAGATATGAAGGGTGCCACGCCCAAGGCACGTCGCACGATGCAAGTCACGGGTAACGCAAGCGATGCGTTGTACCTCTCGCAAGCCGCGCTTCAAACCAAAAAGGCGGGCGAGCGTTTGGTGCTTTTGTGCGAAAACGCCATGGACGCCTTCCGACTCAAAGAGGAAATGCACTACTTTGAGCCGACGCTTTCGATCGAATACTTCCCCGACTGGGAAACGCTCCCCTACGACCTTTTGAGTCCCCACCAAGATTTGGTGAGCGATCGCTTGGAGATCATCTATCGACTCACACACGGTAAGCCTTTGGACGTGCTCTTGGTCACGCCCACCACGGCCGCACAGAAAATCGCCCCGCCCACGTACCTACAAGCCCGCGTCTTTTTCTTTAAAGTGGGCGAAGAGTGCGATCGCGAGTCGTTGCGCGCAAGCCTTGTGACCGCGGGCTACGAGCACGTCAGCCAAGTCGTCGCCCCCGGTGAATTCTCCGTTCGGGGCGGTTTGGTCGACATCTTCCCCATGGGGGCTACGAGCCCCTTCCGTTTGGATTTCATGGACGAAGAGATCGACACGATTCGTATGTTCGATCCCGATACGCAACGCTCGTTGGATAAGGTCGAGGCCATTCGCATCTTGCCCGGCCGCGAAGTCCCCGTGGATCAGGAATCCGTTATGGCGTTTCGTGCCCGTTGGCGCGAAACCTTTACGGGCGACCCGGCCAAATGCCTTATTTATAAAGACATCGGCAACGGCGTGATCGATGCCGGGATCGAGTACTACTTGCCGCTTTTCTTTGAAGAAACCGCCACGCTCATCGACTACTTCGATGACCGAACGCGCGTGGTGATGATCGGTGACTTGAATGCGTCCTTGACGCGCTTTATCAACGAAACGGAAGGCCGTTATCAGTTCCTTAAGGCCGACAACGAGCGCCCGGTTTTGCCCGTCGAAGCCCTTTATCAAAAGAGCGACGATTTCTTCACGAGCCTGAAGCGTTTCGTTCGTTTCCAATTCAAAACGAGCGAAATCCCCTTTGCGTTTGACGTGCAAATCGATCGTAAAGCCAACGACCCGACCACCAAACTCAAGCACTTCTTGGACCATGAGCGCCTTGCCAAACATCGCGTTTTGGTCAGTGCCGCTTCCGTCGGTCGTCGTGAGACCATGGCGCAACTTTTCGATCGCCACGGCCTTCAAGTGCCTTATTGCGAGTCGTTTGAGGAGTTTCTCACCGGCGACGAGCCCATCGCGTTGACGGTTACTCCCCTTTATCGAGGTTTTAACTTCGAGGGGTTGACGATCCTCACCGAAACGGAACTCTACGCCCATACGCCCAAGCGCCATCATCGCCGCCAAGAGCGCACGACCAACGTCGACACGATGATTCGCGACTTGGCCGAACTCAAGATCGGCGACCCGGTCGTGCATCTCACGCACGGGATCGGTCGTTACGCGGGGCTTGAAACCATCAAGACTGCCACGGGTGATGAGGAATTCTTGCGCCTGGATTACGCCAAAGACGCCAAGCTCTTTGTGCCGGTGTCGCAATTGCAATTGATCTCGCGCTATTCCGGCTCCGATGCCGAACACGCCCCGCTTCACCATTTGGGCAAAAACGATTGGGAAAAGGCTAAGAAAAAGGCTGCCGAGAAGGTACGCGACACCGCCGCCGAACTCTTAAACCTTTACGCTTTGCGCGAAAAGACCGTGGGGCACGCGTTCGAATTCTCGAAAGTGGACTACGAAGCCTTTGCCGAAAGCTTCCCCTTTGATGAAACGCCCGACCAACAAGCCGCGATCGAAGCCGTGTTGGATGACATGCGAAGCGACCGCCCGATGGACCGTTTGGTCTGCGGTGACGTGGGGTTCGGTAAGACCGAAGTTGCCCTTCGTGCGGCCTTTGCCGCCGTGATGGGTGGCAAACAAGTGGCGATCCTTTGCCCGACCACCTTGCTCGCAGAGCAACACGCCCAAACCTTCAAGGACCGCTTTGCCAATTGGCCCGTAACCGTGGCGGAGCTCTCGCGTTTCCGTAGCGCCCGCCAAACCACGCAAACGATCGACGGCTTAAATAAAGGCACGATCGACATCGTGGTGGGGACGCACAAGCTACTCTCGGATAAGGTCGAATTTGCGCGCTTGGGCTTGATCATCATTGACGAAGAACACCGATTCGGCGTACGTCAAAAAGAAGAATTAAAGAAACTGCGCGCTCAAGTCGACGTGTTGACGTTAACGGCAACGCCGATTCCGCGAACGCTCGCCATGAGCCTGGAAGGCATCCGCGAATTTTCCGTGATTGCGACTGCCCCTGAGCGACGCTTGGCCATTAAAACGTTCGTTCGCAAAGAAACCAACGACCTCATCCGTGAAGCCGTGCTTCGTGAACTCAAGCGTGGCGGTCAGGTCTACTTCTTACACAATGACGTCGCTACGATCGAAAACCGCCGTGAACAATTGGCGGGCCTCATCCCCGAAGCCCGTATCGTGATCGCCCACGGTCAAATGGGCGAACGTGAGTTGGAAGCCGTGATGCGCGACTTCTATCAGCAACGCTTTAACGTCCTTTTGTGCACCACGATCATTGAAACCGGTATCGACGTGCCGAGCGCCAACACGATTTTGATCCACCGGGCGGACAAGTTCGGCTTGGCTCAGTTGCACCAATTGCGCGGTCGTGTTGGCCGAAGCCACCACCAAGCGTATGCCTACATGCTCACGCCGGGCAAGGACGCCATGACCAATAACGCCGAAAAGCGCCTCGAAGCCATCCAAAATCTGGAAGATTTGGGCAGTGGCTTCTACCTCTCGATGCATGACTTGGAAATCCGTGGCGCGGGTGAAGTCTTGGGCGAACACCAATCGGGTGAAATCGAAGCCGTGGGTTACGACCTCTACAATCAAATGTTAAAGCGGGCCGTCAAGAGCATGCGCAAGGGCGAAGCCATCGACTTGGACGCACCGTTTCAAGCCATGGC
The DNA here is from genome assembly GCA_017646335.1 of Burkholderiaceae bacterium. Taxonomy (GTDB): domain Bacteria; phylum Pseudomonadota; class Gammaproteobacteria; order Burkholderiales; family Burkholderiaceae_F; genus Aphodousia. The sequence continues at coordinate 2,956 of JAGCMT010000020.1, read as the reverse complement.
GGAGATCAACTTGCATGCGCCGGCGCTTTTGCCCGCCGATTATGTGAGCGACGTGCATCAACGCTTGTCTTTCTATAAAGAGTTGGCCAGTTGCGAGACGTTCCATGCGATCGAAGCCGTGCGCGAAACCTTGGGCGACCGTTACGGCAAGTTGCCCGATGCCGCCAATACGTTGATTGAGACGCACCGACTTCGTCTTTATTGCGAAGCGATCGGGATCGCCCGCATCGAAGCCACCGATTCGGTGTTCGTGATCAGCTTCATTGAAAAGCCGCACTTCGAGCCGATGCGCTTGATTGAAATGCTTCAAAAGAGCCGCAACATGCGCATGATCTCGGGCACGAAACTCAAGATCGATTTCTCGACCGAAACGATCGATGCGCGCTTGTCTTACCTTCGTGGCGTGATGCGTCAGTTGGATGGAGGCAAAAACGAATGACGACCTTGGTCCTCGTAAGCCGCAAAGAATCGGACTTCGGCTTTTTACCGAGCGATTGGCCCGTGGTGCAAGAAACGCCGCAATCGGCTAGCGTTGAAGTCGACGACGTCGATTGGGCGACGCTGACACCCTTGTTGGATCATCACGCGTGCGATGCCGCCGCGTTTGCGGTCCGTCCGCAATTGGCCGACTTCAAACTCGTGGCCATGGACATGGACGCCACGACCATTGAAAACGAGACGTTGGATGAGATGGCAGCAATCGCAGGCGTGGGCCCGCAAGTGAAAGCCGTCACGGAAAAAGCCATGCGAGGCGAACTCGACTATGAAGCCAGCCTTCGTGCACGCGTGGCCACCATGAAGGGCTTTTCATCTTCCTTATACACAGACGTCATTGAGCAACGACTTCAAGTGCAGCCTCAAATCCAGACGTGGCTTACGGCTCTGGATATGCATTCCATCGAACGGATTTTGATTTCCGGCGGCTTTCAACCGGTGGTCGATCACTTCGTGGAAAAATTAGGCTTTCACGCGGGCTTTGCCAATCGCATGACGATCGTTGATGATCGCTTTACCGGAGACTTGGAAGGCGACTTGGTCGACAGTCAATACAAAGCTCGACGTTTAATGACGCGGGCGACCGAATTGGGCATTGCCCTTTCGCAAACGATTGCGATCGGTGACGGCGCCAATGATATTCCGATGTTGACCGCCGCCGGTATCGGCGTGGGTTACCACCCCAAACCCGCCGTGATCGCTCACGCGGACATCGTCTTGCGTCACACGGGCTATGAAACACTTTCTTTATTTTTTAAACCGTAATTCGTTTTTATGCTTAAAAAAATTTTTGGCTTTGACGCCGCCAAGCATTCCGTCAAAACGGAAGTGCTTGCCGGTATCACCACCTTTTTGACGATGGCCTACATCTTGGCCGTGAACCCCTCCATCATGGGCGTGACCGGCATGGATAAGGGCGCTCTCTTTACGTCCACGGCCTTGGTTTCTGCGTTGGCCTGTATCCTCATGGCCGTTTATGCCAAGTTGCCGATCGCCTTGGCTCCGGGCATGGGTTTGAATGCATTCTTTGCATTCGTCGTCTGTTTGGCGATGGGTTACTCCTGGCAAATGGCTCTGACGGCCGTTTTCTTGGAAGGTTTGATCTTCATTTTCTTGACGATCACGAACCTTCGTGAAAAGTTGCTCGAAGCGTTGCCCCTTTGCGTGAAAAACGCCATTGGCCCGGCTATCGGTCTTTTCATTGCGTTCCTTGGCATGCAAAACGCCGGTCTCATCGTGAAAAACGACGCAACGATGGTCGCCTTGGGTGATATGACGGCAGCAACCCCCTTGCTTTGCTTGATCGGCCTTTGCATCACGGTCGCGTTGATGATCAAGGGCATGAACGGTGCGTTACTTTGGGGCATGTTGATCACGACGTTATTGGGTATCCCCATGGGCGTGACCAACATCGGCGGCATCGTGAGCGCTCCGCCTTCGATGGAATCGATCTGCTTTGCCTTGCAATTCGATCAAATCTTCACCGTTGACATGGCGATCATCGTCTTCACACTCCTTTTCATGGACATGTTCGATACGATCGGTACGCTCTTCGGTGTCGCACAAAATGCAAAGATGGTGGACGCCAACGGTAACGTCCCCTGGATCCGCAAGGCGATGATGGTCGACGCTTGCGCCACGACGGCCGGTGCCTTGTTGGGTAACTGCACGGTCACGGCTTACATGGAAAGTGCTTCGGGCGTGACGGCAGGCGGCCGTACGGGTCTTACTGCCATGACCACCGGCATTTGCTTTATCGCTGCACTCTTTATGGCGCCGCTTTTCCTCTCGATCCCGACGGCTGCGACCGGTTTGGCCTTGATCCTTGTGGGCGTCATGATGATGACCTCGGTCACGCAACTTGACTTCTTGGACTACACCAACGCCGTGCCGTCCTTCATGTGCATCGCATTCATGGTCTTGAGCTGCAGCATCAGTAACGGCATCGTGATGGGGCTGCTCTCCTACGTGTTGATCCACATCGCTTGCGGTCGATTCTCCAAACTCACGATCGGCAACTTCATCTTGGCTGCGATCTTCTCCTTGAAGTTCTTGATTTAAGCCGACTGACACGAAACAAACAGGGCAACTTCTCGATTTAGAAGTTGCCCTTTTTTCATTCAGAACAAATTTTAGATTTCTGATAAATTCCAACATAGACTTTTGATAAAATCAAACATCAGAGTTTTGATAAAATCAAAACCACAGTTTCGAATTTATCAGGAAATCGTTCATGGCTAATTATTTGCCTCGCACTTTAGAAAAGATTTTTCTCAAAGCTAACAATCAATTTAAAGCTTTGATGATCAGTGGTATGCGTCAAGTTGGCAAAACCACGCTTTTGACGCATTTGAAGCAAGCCAACCGTGAATTTGTGTCGTTGGATGATTTGATGGAACTCGAAGATGCCCGTCACCAACCGACTATTTTCTTTAAAAATCATCCGATGCCGCTTTACTTG
>JAGCMT010000019.1 GCA_017646335.1 Burkholderiaceae bacterium | reverse complement strand
CCACCAAAGAATGGCGGATTAGCTCAGTCGGTTAGAGCAGAGGAATCATACTCCTTGTGTCCGGGGTTCGAGTCCCTGATTCGCCACCAGAATTCAATAATCCCGAGTGATCGAAAGACACTCGGGATTTTTTTATTTCGACTTTCCCTCTCTTTTTTCTCTCAAAAAAATCAAAAAAGCCGTGGAAAAACAACAGTATTTGGCTATCTAGGACTATAATTAGCGTTTTCTTTGACTAAATATTGATTGGTATACCATGCAAGATTTGTCGCAATTGATTGCTGAAGCCAAGAGCGCATTCGCTCAAGCCACGGCTCCGGCTGCCCTTGAAGATGCAAAGGCTAAGTTCTTGGGTAAAACGGGTTCCTTGACGGCGATGATGAAGGGTCTCGCCAAGCTTTCCCATGAAGAAAAGCGTGAAATGGGTCAAGCTTTGGGTACGGCTAAGCGCGAAATCGAACAAGCGCTCGAAGCTCGTCGTGAAGAACTTGCGAACGAAAAGTTGGCCGCACGATTGGCCGCTGAAGCATTGGACGTGACGTTGCCGGGCCGTAAGGCTGAAAAGGGTGGCGTGCATCCGGTGATCGCTACGCAAATGCGTATTGAACAGATTTTCCGCTCCATCGGTTTCGATGTGGCTGACGGTCCTGAAATTGAAACGGACTGGTACTCCTTTACGGCATTGAATAATCCTCCCAACCATCCGGCACGCTCGATGCAAGACACGTTCTATGTTGAGCTCAAGGATGAAACGGGCAAGCTCTTGCCGCTCCGTCCCCACACCTCTCCGATGCAAGTGCGTTATGCACGTACGCACAAGGCACCGATTAAGGTCATCGCTCCGGGTCGAACCTATCGTGTCGATAGCGACGCTACGCACTCCCCGATGTTCCACCAAGTTGAAGGTTTGTGGATCGGTGAGAACGTGAGCTTCTCTGACTTGAAGGGTGTTTACACCGACTTCTTGCGTCGATTCTTTGAGACGGATGACTTGGTTGTTCGCTTCCGTCCGAGCTACTTCCCGTTTACGGAACCGTCCGTTGAAGTGGACATGATGTTCACGAGCGGTCCGAAGAAGGGTCGTTGGTTGGAAATCTCGGGTGCCGGTGAAGTGCATCCGAATGTGGTGCGTAACTTCGGTTTGGATCCTGAAACCCATGTCGGTTTCGCATTTGGTTCCGGCCTCGAACGTTTGACGATGTTGCGTTATGGCATTGATGACCTTCGCTTGTTCTTTGAAGGTGATCTTCGCTTCTTGAAGCAATTCAATCGTTAATTGCACTGTGTAAAGAATTTTTCGAGAGAAAAGAAATGTTATTTTCTGAAAGTTGGTTACGCTCCTACATTGATCCGGCAATGGACACCGATGCGCTTTGCGAAGCCATGACGATGGCCGGTTTGGAAGTCGAAGAAGTTGCTCCGGTGGCTCCGGCCTTCTCCGGTATCGTGGTGGCTCGAGTGCTTACGTGTGTCGACCACGAAAACTCCGATCACTTGCATGTTTGCACGGTTGACGTCGGTGAAGCCGAACCGGTGCAAATCGTTTGCGGTGCCCCGAACGTTCGTGCCGGTGTTTTGGTTCCCTGTGCAAAGATCGGCGCTGTGTTGCCGGGTGACTTCAAGATTAAGAAGGCTAAGATGCGCGGCGTTGAATCTTTCGGCATGCTCTGCTCCGCTCGTGAGCTGGGTATCACGGAAGATCACTCCGGTTTGTGGATCTTGCCTGAAGGCTTGACCGTCGGTGAAGACATCCGTACGGCTTGCCATTTGGATGATAAGAAGATTGAAATCAAGTTAACGCCGAATCGCGGTGACGCATTGTCTTTGATCGGTGTTGCTCGTGACTTGCACGCCGTGACGGGTGCTGATTTGCACTTGCCCGCTATGGACGAAGTGCCGGCTACCTGCCAATGCACGCTCCCGGTTGAAATTGAAGCTACCGATCTTTGCGGTCGTTTCACGGGCCGTGTTATCCGTGGTTTGAATGCCAAGGCTGAAACGCCGCAATGGATGAAGGATCGTCTTGAACGTTCCGGTCAACGCTCGATCAATGCTTTGGTTGACATCTCCAACTATGTCATGCTCGAACTCGGTCGCCCGAGCCACTTCTTTGACTTGAACAAGTTAAAGGGTGACAAGGTTGTTGTTCGTTGGGCTCGCGAAGGTGAATCCTGCACGCTCTTGAATGGTCAAACGGTTCAATTGGATCCGTATTTCGGCGTTGTTTGTGATGGTGAAACGCCGGAATGCTTGGCCGGTATCATGGGCGGCGAAGCCTCTTCGATCAGCTTGGAAACGACGGATCTTTTTGTGGAAGCCGCTTTCTGGCATCAAGAAAAGATTCAAGGTCGTTGCCGTCGCTTGAACTTCTCCACGGATGCTGCTCATCGTTTCGAACGTGGTGTGGATTTCGGTTCCAATGCCGATCACATGCACTACATCACGAAGTTGATCGTTGATATCTGCGGTACGGAAGCAACGAAGATTGGTCCGGTTGTTGATCAAATCGTCAATGTTCCGCAACAAGCTAAGGTGCAAATGCGTGCCGATCGCGCTCGTAAGATCATCGGTATGCCGATCGAAACGAGCATGATGGCTGAATGCTTCAAGCGCTTGGGCTTCGAATTCACGTTGGAAGATGAAGTCTTCACGGTGACCTCTCCGACGTACCGCTTCGATATCCAAATCGAAGAAGACTTGATTGAAGAAGTTGCACGTCTTTACGGTTACGAAAAGTTGCCGGATGTGCCCCCGATGGCCGAAGCCAAGATGATCATGCGTCCTGAAGGTACGCGTATCGCTCATGATATCCGCGTCCAATTGGCCGACATGGGCTACCAAGAATTGATCAACTTCAGCTTTGTTCCTGAAGCTTGGGAAAAGGACTTTGCCGCTAACGACAATCCGATTCGCCTTTTGAATCCGATTGCAAGCCAATTGTCCGTTATGCGTACGCAAATGATTGGCGGTTTGGTTGATATTTTGAAATACAACCTCAATCGTAAGGTTGCTTCTGCCAAGCTCTTCGAAGTCGGTCGTATTTTCGTTCGAGACGAATCCGTTGAAACGACGGAATGGTCCGTTAAGGGTGTTCGTCAACCGGTTCGTGTGGCCGGTCTCCTCTATGGTGATGCCGCTGGCGAACAATGGGGTGAAAAGGCTCGCTTGGTCGACTTCTTTGACGGCAAGGGCGACGTCGAACGCTTGATCGCTCCGAAGACGGCTCAATACGTTGCCAAGGCTTTCCCGGCATTGCATCCGGGCCGTAGCGCAGCCGTGATGATTGACGGCGTTGAAGTGGGTTTCGTCGGTGAATTGCATCCGAAGTTGCAACAAGCTTACGGCTTGCCGCACGCGCCGATCGTGTTCGAATTGGACATGGCTGCTTTGTTGACGATTGATGTGCCTTGGCACACCGCCGTGAGCAAGTTCCAACCGATCCAACGTGACATCAGCGTCGTGGTTCCGGCCGGTGTTTCTTATGAAGCATTGCAAACGGCTGTGGCTCAAGCCGCTCAAAAGGATCCGCGCTTGGCTACGTTCGTTTCTTTGAACCTCTTCGACCTTTATCGTCCGGAAGGTAAGACGGAAGCCAGCTTTGCGTTCCGTATGACGCTCCAACCGATGAACGATGAATTCACGGGTGAAGATGCTGATAACGCATTGAATGCAGCGATTGAAGCATTGGAAGCAACGGGTGCCGTGTTGCGTAAATAATCCAAAATAACGGGTTAATCGAGAGGCCTTTCGAGTCGTATTTAAAGACTTGGAAGGCCTTTTGTTTTTTCGCAAAAAATACTAGGAGAATCAAAGGAAAATGCTTCACTTTTGCTACAATAGGCACGTTCCTTTTAGATTTATTTTTTGTAGAGATTGAAGACAATGGACAACACGAAAACGATGACCAAGGCAGATTTGGTTGATATCCTTTTCACGCGCATGGGCATGAATAAGCGTGAAGCCAAAGACATGGTCGATGCATTCTTTGATGAAATTCGTGCCGCTCTTGAAGACGGTCGTACCGTGAAATTGTCTGGTTTCGGTAATTTCCAATTGCGCGATAAGGCTCAACGCCCGGGTCGTAATCCTAAGACTGGTGAAGAAATCGCTATCACGGCTCGCCGTGTGGTGACGTTCCATGCCAGCCAAAAGTTGAAAGAAGCCGTTGCTAAGAAGCATCCTTCGTTGCAAGACGAACAATAATCACTAGGGGGACAGGGACATGTCTTCGGTGGAACCCGTTCGCATGCTCGACGCCGAGCCGCATCCGTCATTTGAGTTGACGGAGCTTGATGCGCCTGAGGAGGAACTCCTTGGACGCTACTTGCCGATTGGGGACGTTGCAAAATCGATTGGTGTGAATCCGTCGGTGTTGCGTTTTTGGGAACAAGAGTTTCCGCAATTGCGTCCGACCAAGCGTGGCAATCGTCGTTATTACTGCTCTGAAGACGTGGCTTTGATTCGTACGATTCAACATCTTTTGTACGAAGAGCATTACACGATCCTTGGGGCTCGCAACAAAATCCATGAATTGCAAATCCAAGACAAGGTCAAAGAGACCGGTATTCTGGATGCTCACACGAGTGCGCCGATGCGAGTGGCGCCTAAGAAGCCGGAAGTGGACTTGGGTGCGATTTTGGCTGAGCTCAAAGCGATTCGAGAAGTGTTGACGACCGCTCCCAATGTGGCAGAGAAAGCACGTCAAGAGCGCTTGGCCAAGGAAGAGGCCGATCGTCATGCGGTTGAAAATTTTGCTTTGGTTTCTCAAGATCTCTACGCCATGATGGCAGAAGAAGCCAAGACGCAAGAAAAGGAGCCGACGCCGGTCCAGGAAGAAGTCCAAGTGGCTCCGCTTTCGTATGATTTGGGAGCTTTGGGTGCAGAAAGTGAAGACTTTTTAACACCGAGCCCGATGATTGGCAAGATGACGATTCGTCAGCCGGAAGTTGAGGAACCGAAACCTGTGGAAACACCAGCACCCGAAGACGATCCGTGTCCTTTTGATGTGCCGGAAGTTCAGGAAACGGTGGTAGAGCCCGAGCCGAAGGTTGAAGAAGTCAAAGCCGTTGAGCAAGAGACAAAGCCCGTAGAGCCGCCCAAAGTTGAGCCTAAAGTCGAGGAACGTAAGCCTCAATTGGTTGTTCCGCCGCTTCCGGGTCAACAAAAGGCCTTTACCATCGGTATGCGAGTACAAACTCAAAAGAGTCCGTCCTCGTTAATTCATTCTTCACCGGTGTATTGGAAGAAGTAAAAATGAAGAACTCCCGCAAAATTTGCGGGAGTTTTTTTGAGTGTATTGCTAAAGACGAAAAATTGGTGTAACATCAACACTCTTCTGTCGGGGCGTAGCGCAGCCTGGTAGCGCACTTGCATGGGGTGCAAGGGGTCGCGAGTTCGAATCCCGCCGCCCCGACCAGAAACTTCAAGAGATGACTTTTTAGTCATCTTTTTTTGTTTCTAGTCTCGATTTTTCTCATGCGGGAAAAAAACGGTCTTATCGTTGCCACATTGAGGGCAGGTAAAATGCGCAGGAAGATCGTTAAATGCGGTTCCCGGTGCAATGTCCCACTCTTCACATCCTTCTTGCGGATCGTAAACATACCAACAGACCTTGCATTGCATGGCTGTAGCCTCTTCGATTCGTTGACGATTGAGCTCATCAAGAATCAAATCAATTCGTCCGACGGGGATTGCTTTATTGTCTTGCATATTCTGTTTTCACCCAAGAGTGCCTCGCTCGAGGTCGTCCTCAAGCCATTGGAGCGTTTCGGAGGCGATTCGGACGGTATCTTCCAATTCTTCAGCAGCACAAGGCACTTCAGGCGGAATTCGCGCGACGACCACGGAGTCCAATAATTCCTTTCCTGCATTATTGAGTAAATGGCTATTCCAAATCCCTTTTACCTTGGTGCTTCGAATATGTGCATTGGCAAAGCCTGACATCCAAATTTCGATCTGTCCCTCGCCAAGCGTCTTTTGAAGGAACTCGCGATCGTTGGTGTCGAGCGGTTGGCGTGTTAATTCGATCATATAGGCCGGATCGTACGTCAGCTTGGTGAGATCGGCTTTGGCTAGGGCTGTTTGCAACTCCAACAGGATGCTAGGAGCGGCAAAAACGTTTTGAGGCGTTTCGTTTGGGATGGTTAAGTCTTCGCATGTTTGATCGATAGCTTGACCGACGACCGACGGAAGCAGTGCTAAAACAAGGCTGTGTTCGCCATCGTTTTGCATATGCCAAAGTGCGGGAATGGCCGTTTCTTCCAATTTGACGCGACCGTCATCGATGCTAATTCGAACCTCACCGGTACCGATTGTGGCCAAAATGAAATCAAGATGCTCAGGCTGCCAGCGTGAAAAGGGGTATGTCCAAGAAAGATCATTTTCTTTTTGTTGGATGAGTGCCTTTTGGGCCAGATTTTTGATGGAACGTAAAAGATCGATGGTTTCCAAAGCGGCTTTACGTTCCGTTTCTCGGTCAAGGTGTACATTGGCCCAACGAGTAGAACTGTTGAGTAAGGGAGTTGTCATTGTTGTACTCCTATTTAAAAGGCTTCACTTTTCAATGCGATGACGCGAGGTGTACTTTGCGGCTTTTGCATGATGGATACCAATTTTTGGCAATAATCGTCCCATGTTTGTAAGCCCTGTACGGCTCCGAGAAATTCACGATTGCGGAATAAGGCGACAGCAGGCATGCTACGCAGACCCCAACGAGCGGCAATGGCTCGTGCGACCATAAAGTCCGCCAATACGCCTTGCGAGAGAGTGTTGCCGAATGCCTTTTTCAATTCGGGGGCAATGACGACGATGTCCATGGTCTCTTTACGAGCGTTGGGGTCGTCTGCAAATACCGCCATTTTGAGCCCCTCAAGGTCTAAAAACGCCTCAAGGTTATCTTCGTTAAGAATCTCAAAACCCGCTTGATCGCGAAGACGAACGAAACATGGATGCGTTTCTGTATCAATATGAGCGATGGATTTTGTGATCGTGTTCATAGGGAGTCCTTTCAAAGCACTTTTTTCCCGACATGTGCCTGTAAATGAGGCGGCAGTTGCGCGGGATTGTCCATCAAATCTCCAAAACCGGCACGAAGCTCTTCATCGGTCATATTTCCCTCGAGTGCCTGACCTAAACAAGTCAAGGCTGCCTCGATTTGTTGGGCTTCTGCCGGACTGACAAGGCGAAGAGCATTGCCTTGAAAAACCAGCACCATATCACCGAGCTGAGCGTCGGGTGTCATTGATAGCGAGACGGATTCTGACTGCTCGTGACGAGTAACGGTTGCTCGGCGAACATCGTCGACGGTTTCAATGGCGATGATTTTTTTAGGGATAGCAATGCACATGATTAACTACTCCTGAGTCGATAGCGTGCATCTCCGTCTCGAGGGGCGAGCTCTTCGCTCGGGCGCTCCTTCTCATAACGATCAATCGAAAGGGTCGATAAGACAAAATCATCATCTTCGAGATTCGTTTCTCGTTTGGAGACGGTGTATCCCCATTGTTTTAATTCGTCTGCAGCCATCGCAATCGCTTCGGGGATTTTTGCTTTGATTGCATCCGTAAGGCTGGCACCGTAGTCATTGAGTTCCAAGGGTTGGATTGCAATGACGCTGAAGGATGCAGGTTGATAACCCATCAAGGTTGCTGTTGCCAACACGTCATTCATGCCGGTTTGATGGGCAGAAATTTTCGTGGTCGACCAAATTTTCACGTCCTCGTCTCGCAACAATTTCAGCGTACCGGGTTCGGCTTTCAAATCACAACAGTCAAAAAGAAGAATGCGCTTGGCATCCATGACTTCGTTGATGAGGTAATGACCGAGCGTGCCGCCATCTAAAAGACGCAGGTCGGGGTGATCCTCGTATTGTTGGTGAAACGCTTCGATGGCGCGAACACCGAAACCCTCATCGGCCCACAAAAGGTTGCCGATACCGAGAACGAGCACTTCCGTTTTGAAAGACGGATTGGTCATGAGGGATTCCTTTTTTTAAGGCTGACGGTTCGAGTCACATCCGACGAGGGGCGTCGGATGTGCTCGAAATTTTTGTTAGTGGTGATCGGATTCTTTAAACATTCGCAACCCCGTAGTCATCGACGAAATCGTCGTGGCTCCGCCCATCACGTCTTCACGGAAGGACATGTATACGTGCGCGATCGTAAAGAGTACGAACACATAAAGCATGGCATGGTGCACGGTTCGTACGGCTTGAGCGTCACCAAAGAGCGTGAATACCCAACCGAAGTAATTCATCCAGCCGGTATCCCACCCCCAAGCTTGAGCATATAGAGCCAAACCCGTGATGATGACGACAAAGCTACCGATGACGAACATCGCAAACATTGCCAATTGCGCTAGCGGATTATGACCGGCATATTCCGGCGCCGTTTTTCGTAAGAAGAGGTAATAAGCGACTTGAGCCATCACACCCTTCCACCATTTCAAGGACCACAACGGGGGCAAGAAAATCATTCTCGAGTACCGATTCCCTACACAAGCCCAAAAGAGTCGGTAGATAAACAGTACGGTGAAAACGATGCCGGCAACGAAGTGGACCAATCGAATGTAACCGAAGTCGTAAGTGATCCAGGTATCGCCCAAATTGGAGACCAGAGGCTGACCGATCAAGTAACCGGTCACGATCATCAAGACCATGCACACGGCCATGACCCAGTGCCAAATGCGAACCGGAGCTTCCCACACATAGATAGGCTTGGTTCCGCCTCGCGGATCGACTTCAAATGTGACAGGATCGATTCTCATAAATTCGTCCTCCGCAATCAACGGACTTGAACTCGGCAAAGTTCCTCCCCTTCGGGGTCAAGAACGTGCGTTGCACAAGCCAAGCACGGGTCGAAACTGTGGATCGTACGAATGATTTCGAGCGGCTTATGGGGGTCAGCGACCGGTGTACCCAAAAGTGACGTTTCGAATGCACTTTGTTGGCCTTCGTTGGAGCGAGGTGAGGCATTCCAAGTCGTCGGGACAATGGCTTGCCAGTTTTCGATGCGTGTATCTTTAATTACGCACCAATGACCAAGTGCTCCGCGAGGGGCTTCGCAGATGCCGACACCTCGGCATTCCTTCGGCCAAGTCTTCGGATCCCAGAATTCCATGTTGGCTGCCACTTCATCACCGGCTTTGATGTTGGCGGTTAAATCGTCAACATACTTGACCATTTGTTTGGCAGTCCAATCACACTCAAGCGCGCGGGCGGCGTGGCGACCGAGCGTTGAGTAGATGGCTTCGAGCGGAAGGTTGAGTTCTTTCAAGAGCGCTAAAGCCGGATCCTTGAAATGTTTGACATCCTTGGCAATGGAAAGCACAAGGCGAGCCAAGGGCCCCACTTCCATCATGTGACCGTTATAGCGCGGACTCTTGATCCAAGAGTATTTGCCGTCTTCGCCCAACCATTGGAATTTCGTCTTCGTACCAACGGAGCCCTTTGACAATTCAAAAGCTTGTTCCGTGATGCCTTCCCAGGGATGCAAGCCCATCTTGTCATCGGGATACTTGTACCAGGAGTGATCGACGAATTCTTGGATTTGCTTGGTGTCGCGAAGATCGACATTCAACACTTCGGAGAGCTTGCCGTCAATGATGGCACCTCGCGGCATTTGCAAGGATTCATCGGACCAATCGTTGGCGATTTCAGGGAATTCGCCGTAGCACAAGACGTTACGACTGACCAAGCCACCGCCGTACTTAAACCATTCCGGATAGAAGGAGGCAATGGCCTTGATGTCCGGCAAGTAGACGTTTTGAACAAAGTCAACGGATTGGCGAGCGATGTCACGCATGTAGTTGAGCGTCACTTCGTTGACCATGGTTCCGGCAGCACCCGTGTCGTGCATGTTGATCGGACAGGCTACGCCACCGACCAAGTAATTCGGGTGGGGATTCTTGCCGCCCAAAATCGTATGGATCTTGATGATTTCACGTTGGAAATCCAAAGCTTCCAAATAGTGAGTTACGGCTAACAAGTTGACGGCCGGAGGCAACTTCATGGCCGGATGGCCCCAATACCCGTTAGCGAAAATACCCAATTGCCCGGAGGCGACAAACTTCTTTAAACGATTTTGAACGTCACGGAAGTAACCCGGAGAAGACAAGGGGTGATTCGGACTGATTTTTTGTTGAAGAGCGGACGTTTCGCGCGGATCGGCCGACAAAGCGCTCACCACATCAACCCAGTCCAAGGCGGACAGTTGGTAGAAATGAACGATATGGTCATGCGTATACAGCGTTGCATTCATGAGGTTACGCATGATGTTGGCATTCTTCGGAATCTTAATGCCAATGGCATCTTCCACGGCACGCACGGCAGCCAATGCATGGATGCCGGTACAAACGCCGCAAATACGCTCAACGAACGCCCACGCATCGCGGGGATCGCGCCCCTTCAAAATGACTTCCAAGCCGCGCCACATTGTGCCCGTACTTTGAGAGTCGGTGATGATGTTTTTTTCATTGATCGTTGCTTGAACGCGCAAATGACCTTCAATACGAGTGACAGGGTCAACAACGATACGACGATTGTTATCAGCCATTATTCATCCCTCCCCATGTCTTTATTGTTTTTCTTTGCACGCGCTTGTGCAACGGCTGACATAGCAGCGTGCGCAATCGCGGCAGCGCCGACGACGCCGGCGGTCGCAAGACCGACCTTGTCAACCGTGGCTTCGATACCGCCAAGGCCCGGCGGGAGAATTGTTGTATCGTGACGATAGAACGAGCCTTTATCAAAGAAATTCGGTTCGGAGCAGCCGATACAGCCGTGGCCGGATTGTACGGGCCAAGATAAGCCTTCGTTCCAACGGATGGTCGAGCAAGCGTTATAGGTGGTCGGGCCCTTACAGCCGACTTTGTAGAGGCAATAGCCAAGTTTGGCACCGATATCATCGAATTGTTCGACGAATTGACCGGCATCGAAGTGAGCTCGACGGTAGCACTTGTCGTGAATTCGTTGACCGTAGAACATCTTGGGGCGACCGAGACGGTCAAGCGGTGGGATGCGGTCGTAAGTCAAGATGTAAGTGATAACGCCCGTCATAACTTCCGGAATAGGGGGACAGCCCGGAACCAATACGATGGGTTTGTCTTTGATGATTTCGGTGATCGGGACCGACTTGGTGGGATTGGGTTTGGCGGCTTGGACACAACCCCAAGCAGCACAGGATCCCCAGCCGATCACGGCTTTGGCGCCTTTGGCGACGTGTTTGATTTTTTGAAGGAACGTTTCGCCGCCGGGGATGCAGTTAATGCCGTCATCGTGCAGCGGGATGTTACCTTCAACGGCAAGGATGTAGTTGCCGTTGTATTTGGTGATCGTTTCTTCCAAAGCCTCTTCGGCTTGGTGACCGGCCGCGGCCATAATAGTGTCGTCATAGTCCAAGGAAATCATGGACAAAACGAGATCTTTAGCGACGGGGTGGTAGGAACGAATGAAGGATTCGGTACAACAGGTGCATTCAAGTCCGTGAAGCCAAACGACGGGCATACGAGGCTTGGTTTGCATTGCATGAGCAATCTCCTGAGCTCCTGCGGTGCCTAAGCCGAGGCTAGCAGCGGTTAGGGAGCAAAATTGGAGAAAGCTTCTACGGCTAATCCCTTGGCGCCGAAGTGCTTGATATTGCGTTTCGTGCATAGGGTCCTCCTTGATAGATTCTGATTGGATTTTTTTCGGGGGTGAGAACGCCCCTTCGAAAAAACCTAGAGGTGATTTTATCATCGAATTTTAAGAGTAAACGGCATAATTACGATTTGTCGAGATGTTTACGAATTCGTTGATTTAGGTTTAAATTTAGCTCTTTTTAACAACAAAAATAAGAAACTTTTGGATATTTTTTGTTTTCGAATAGGAGTTGAATTGTGACGGCGCGTTGCCGTTGTGTGCAATTGTCACTTTGTAACGTTGCCGTACTGTATAACGGTTTGAATTTTGTGGAGAATGTCGAAAATACGGTTACAAACCGAGATTTCCATCTCCCGAAAAACGGATTAATCTAATGGCCGATTAACCAAAGGATTTTCACCATGAGCACATCTTCCCTTCGCGTTTGGTCTCAATCGCCCGAGCGCTTTTTTGAGGCGGGGTTTGCGCGGATAGCGCAGACTCGAATGAAGGGGTTGGCCATTAATAATCCTCGATTGCAAGTTCGTGCTTTTGGATTTGAACGTATGGGCCCCGATTGGTTGGGGTGCGTTGTGACGCCGTGGTCGATCCTCGTGGTTTTAGCTTGCGGCAATCGTGCGACTTGGCAGCATGTTGCACCGACGAAAGTACGTAGTGTGACGATGCCATCCGGAGATTATGAGTTCATGGGGATGGACGATCCGATTTTGGGTGAATATCAAGTCTGTAGCTTGATGAGCCCGGTCAATCAGTTACCCGATCAACGGACTGCCGTTGCTTTTGCCCATCAAGCCTTGTGGTTGATGAGACAAGGGCAGTCGACGGAACTGCCACCCGAAGAAGGTACGGCATTGGTTCCGGATCCTTTTATTGAGAAGAGGGCCGAAGGATGCTGTCATCAAAGTCTTTTGGACGGAAAGAAATTATGACCATGGCAACGAACATTGAAAATGCGCCTCGAATCATGATTGGCCGGCGTGGAGGTCGCTTTGCATTGGCAAGTGAGCGAAGCCCGATGGTGAGCCGCTTTTTAAAGGGGAAATCGCTTGCTTTTGCCAAAGGGTTGATAACCCATTTGATGGGGCTGTGTCCGGTTAGTCATTGCGAAGCCTTAGAGGCGGCTTGCTGTGGTCAATTGTTACGGGTTTCGGGGTGCCGTGTGGCAATTGAGGCCATGTTGGAATCCGTTCGCGTGTTTGCGGTGGATTGGCAACGCCATGTTTCACGGGTCGCGATTAATGAGGCCTCGCTTGTAGAGTTAGGTCAACTGCGTCAACGCCTTTATGCAGCGTTGTTGACTCGAAGTGACAACGATACGGAACAATTGTTTGTCGATACGCAACGTTTCGTTCGGCAGTTTCAGATAACCTATTTACCATTGTTTGATGCCTTATTGAAAGCGACGGAACCGTTGGAGGTGCTCGCTTCGGTGCCGAACAAGGTTTTGTTAACCCCCGCGCAGTTTAAAACGAAAGCAACGTTAGAGCAGTTGCTGAGTCAACTTCGAGTCGATTCTTTTTTTGCAGTGACGCCTCGATTGGATGGGGTTCGATTAGTCGGCGCCGTTGCTCGAGCCTATGACAACGGCACGTTGAATCAACCGGTGACGATGCAATCCTTTGTTGTCCAACGTTGGTTGGAATTGAGTCGATGGGCAACAATGCCAATGGATGCGACAAGGGATTTTGCTCCGAACGTTTTTCAGCTGGATCAAGATTGGAAGGTCGCGGTTGTCGAGACGGTTCGAGGCCCGTTGATGCAGGCGGTCAAAACCGATGGGGTGATATTGGAAGACTACCACGTCATTGCTCCCACTGAATGGGCATTTCAATCCGAAGGGATCTTGGTTGAAAAACTTAACGAGTTCATCTCGAAAACGGCACTTGAGGGGCAAGCGCTACAAGAGGCTTTGAATTTGTTGGCATCGCTTTTTGACGCGTGTACGGATGTGCAAGTGCAAATGGGAGAAATGCATGCATGAATTGTCGATTGCCGAGGGCATCATTGAAGTGGTTGAGCGAACCGCACGTCACAATGATGTTGTTCGTGTCAAAAAAGTTCGTGTAGCCATCGGTGAATTGGCCGGTGTCGATATCCCGAGTTTGCAATTTGCTTGGGAGTCCGTCACCAAAAGCGGTGTGGCTGAAGGAGCGTTATTAGAAATTGATCGGCCGAGCGGTCAGGCTTGGTGTATGGATTGTTCCGTGACGGTTCCATTAAAAAACTTCGGCGACTCTTGTCCTCATTGCGGTGGTTTTCATTTGACTCCCACGGGCGGACGAGAAATGCGGGTCGTCGACCTCATTGCTGATTGAAGAATCAGGAAAATTGGAGAAGAGTTATGTGTACGCATTGCGGTTGTGGTCATGATCATCATCACACGCACGATATGTCGGTTTCCAATGAGCGAGCGATTGCCATTGAAGAGGACATTTTGGGTCGAAACAATGCAATCGCTGATGAAAATCGTGCGTATTTCCGACAAAAGCAAATTTTGGCTTTGAACTTAGTCTCAAGCCCCGGTTCCGGTAAAACCGAACTGCTTACCGCCACCATTTTGGCTGCCAAAGCACAGCTGAAAATGGCCGTCATCGAAGGGGATCAACAAACGAGTAACGATGCCGATCGTATTCGTGTAACGGGTGCTCCTGCTTACCAAATCAATACCGGCAAAGGCTGTCATTTGGATGCCAGTATGGTGCGCACGGCATTGCAAGAAATGACGCTTGATAACGGTTCGATCCTGTTTATCGAAAACGTGGGTAATTTGGTTTGTCCGGCAGAGTTCGATTTGGGTGAGGCTCATAAGGTAGCGATCCTGTCGGTGACCGAAGGTGAAGACAAGCCGTTGAAGTACCCTGATATGTTCCGCGCTGCGGACGTGATGATCATCAATAAGATTGATTTATTGCCGTACTTGCGTTTCGATATTGACCGTTGTGAGGCTTACGCTCGTCAGGTCAATCCGTCCATTCGAATTTTGCGAACCTCTGCTACCAGTGGCGAAGGCATGGATGCGTGGGTGAAGTGGTTGACTGTCGAGTCGGCCTTGTGCAATTTGGAATGAATATTCTTAGGTCATCGGATGTCAGAACAATAACTTGTATGGAGGCTAATGATGTCTACCATTACCCGTTATTTCCGAGTCAATGGTCTGGTTCAGGGCGTCGGTTTCCGCCCGACCGTGTACCGTATTGCCAAAGAGTTAGGTCTTGTCGGTGAGGTTTTTAACGATGCGCAAGGTGTCGGTATTTACCTCGTCGGCCCCGAAGAGCTTGTTGAGCGCTTTCCTCATTCGTTAATGGCCAATAGGCCGCCTTTGTCTCGAATCGATGATATTCATCAATTCGAATGCGAACCTCGTCACTATAGCGACTTCATTATTTCCGCGAGTCAAACCGGTAAAGTCGCAACCAATATCACGGCCGATGCGGCAATTTGTGATCGTTGTCTGGAAGATATGTTTACGCCGGGTAACCGTCGTTGGCGTTACGCTTTTACCAATTGCACTCATTGTGGTCCGCGTTTTACCATCACGCGAAATCTTCCCTATGACCGACCCCAGACGTCGATGGCTCCTTTTGCTATGTGTAAGGCTTGTCAGAGCGAATACGATGATCCGTTGGATCGACGCTTTCATGCTCAGCCCAATGCCTGTCCTGACTGTGGGCCGCATTTATTCTTTACGGAAGCCGATCGTCAGCCGAAAAATGGCGACCCGATTGCGTTGACCGTTGAGGCGATTCGCGCCGGTCGCATCGTGGCCGTGAAAGGTTTGGGCGGATTTCACTTGGTGTGCGATGCTCGCAATCCGCACGCCGTCGAGCGATTGCGTCAACGAAAACAACGCCATGAGAAACCTTTGGCCATCATGGTGGCCAATTTGGAAAGTGCAAGACAGTGGGTTGATATTGACTCGGTCGGAGAGTCGGTTTTGTGTGGCAAAGAACGACCGATCGTTTTACTTCCTAAAAATCCGAAGGCTGATTTGGTCGGCATTGCTCCGCAAATGAGCGATTATGGGGTGATGTTGCCTTATACGCCGATTCATTGGTTGCTCTTTCATGAATTGGCCGGTCGTCCCGAGGGAATTCAATGGACTCAATCGTCGATTTCGGACGATGTTTTAGTGGTGACTTCGGCCAATCCCGGTGGAGAGCCTTTGGTGATTGATAACGATGAAGCTTATAAGCGGCTCGTTGGCATCGCCGATGCTTGGTTATTGCATGATCGTGAAATTATGATTCGTTGTGACGATTCGGTTGTTCGAATTGTCGATGATAAGCCCCTTTTTATTCGGCGTGCTCGCGGGTTTGCTCCCGATGGGTTTCGAGTACCGAAGGCGATTCCTTCCGTTTTGGCAACCGGAGCCTATTTAAAAAATGCCGGCGCGCTTAGCCGTGGTGATGAAATCTTTTTGACGCAACACATCGGCGACTTGGACAATCGTGTGACGTGTGAGGCATTAGACGAAGCGCTTGAGCATTTGCAAAGTATTTTGGAAATCACTCCGGAAGTCATCACAACCGATTGTCATCCCGACTTTTATTCGTCTCGATTGGCACAATCAATGGCCAAGCGTCTCGATATACCGTTGATTCCGATCTATCACCATGCGGCCCATGTCGGGGCAGTGATGGCTGAATATGGGCGTACGCAAGCCACTGTCGGACTCGCATTGGACGGTGTAGGGATGGGGCCCGATAACGAGATTTGGGGCGGAGAGCTTCTGTTGGTTGATAGTCACGGTTTTGAGCGCCTGGGAGGCATGCGACCGTTGCCTCAGCCCGGGGGTGATCGAGCAGCCAAAGAGCCTCGTCGGATGGCGGCCGCCGCGTTGACGCTTCTCGGACGAGAAAATGACATTGCTAAACGTTGGCCGACGCTACCCAATGTTATGCATTTTTCTCAATTAGTGAAGAACACTCGTTTGACGAAGACAACCACCTCGTTGGGACGATGGTTCGATGCGGCAAGTGCCCTCTTGGGTTTATGTGATGTCCAACACGATGAAGCCCATGCCGCGATGCTTTTGGAAGCGAAAGCCGGTGGCGTTTGCGGCCGGATCATGACCGGTCTTATTCGAGTTATGCATCGTCAGCTCGATTTGTTACCGTTACTTGGGTACTTGGCCGATGTGAAAGCGGATCAAAAGCAACAAGCCGCGGCCGACTTCCACCGAACATTGGCTTTTGGTTTGGCGGTATTGACGCGCTCGGCCGTGGAACGTATCGGTTATTCCGGTCCGGTTGTGCTCAGTGGCGGTTGCTTGGCGAATCGTCTGTTAACGCAGTCTCTCGTTGGCGATTTGAAATCGTTAGGGATTGAGGCACTTGTGCCGCAATTGGCACCTGTCGGTGACGGTGGCATTGCATTGGGGCAGGCATGGCTTGCCGGCTTGGCGGTCGCGCGCGGATTAGAATTGCACACTTGGCGCGGACAAAGTAAGGAGAGTTGATCATGTGTTTGGCAGTTCCGGCCCAAATCGTTGAAATGATGGATGGCGGTTTGGCTCGATGTGACCTCAATGGTGTCAAAAAAGAAATCAATGTCTCTTTGATTGCCAATCCTCAAGTGGGGGATTGGGTTATCGTGCATGTCGGGTTTGCTTTAAATCGTATCGATGAAGCGCAAGCCCAAGAAACGCTCAAAATGTTGTCGACTCTGACACAATCGGGAGAGGGGTAATGAAATACGTAACGGAGTACCGAGATCCCGATCAGGCTCGCGCATTGATTGAAGCCATTCGACGGGAGGCGAAACCCGATCGGCATTATCGATTCATGGAGTTTTGCGGCGGTCATACCCATGTTTTGTCCCGATGGGGACTGTTGTCGATTTTGCCCGACAATGTGAAGATGATTCATGGTCCGGGATGTCCGGTTTGTGTTTTGCCGATCGGTCGTATTGATATGGCCATTGATTTGGCACTCCATCATGGAGCCATTCTCTGTACTTATGCCGATACGTTGCGAGTGCCGGCAAGTCGTTCCCAATCACTCTTTCAATGTCGAGCCGCCGGAGGCGATGTACGTATGGTGTACTCGCCGATGGACGCTCTGGAAATTGCCAAAGCCAACCCGGATAAAGAAGTTGTCTTTTTTGCCATCGGATTTGAAACGACAACGCCGCCTACGGCGGTTGCCGTCAAAACTGCACAAGTTCAAGGTCTTAAAAACTTTTCCGTTTTAGCCTCTCACGTGCTCACGCCGGCAGCGATGGAGCACATCATGCTGACCAAGCCCGATGAAGAAAAGCTTCGTTTGGATGGCGTGGTGGGGCCTGCTCATGTCTCAACGGTCATTGGGAGCGATCCTTATCGACCGTTTTGTGAAAAGTGGCGCATGCCCGTGGTCATTGCCGGTTTTGAGCCATTGGATATGCTTGAAGCCATTCGCATGTTGATCGTACAGGTCAATGAAGGACGCTCGGAAGTCGAAAATGAGTTTATCCGCGCCGTTACGGCACAAGGCAACCCGATTGCCAAAGCGCTTGTCGAAGAGGTGTTTGAGCTTCGAGAGGCGTTTGAGTGGCGAGGGCTAGGTCGCGTGCCGAAGTCGGCTTTACGGTTGCGTGAGGAGTATCGAGCTTACGATGCGGAGACTCGTTTTGGTTTGGTCGAGCAATATGTTCCGGATAATCGTGCTTGTGCTTGCGGCGCGATTTTGCGCGGTGAAAAGCAGCCTCAAGATTGCAAACTGTTTGGCAAAGTATGTACGCCGTCGCATCCGATCGGGGCTTGCATGGTGAGTTCCGAAGGGGCGTGTGCCGCCTACTGGCGTTATGGCCCGCAACGCGTAAAAGTGAAGGAGTCGACATGATTGATCGTACCAAAGACCTTTCCCGCTTAAATCTGAAGACGGGCAGCGTCGATATGACTCACGGAGCCGGTGGTTTGGCTTCGGTTCAATTGATTGATGCGGTGTTTGCTAAACATTTCACCAATGAATGGCTCGATGTCGGTCATGACGGCGCCCTGTTGCCGCCGATCACTAAACCCGTTGCGGTCTCTTGTGATGCCCACGTGGTTTCTCCGCTCTTTTTCCCGGGCGGCGATATCGGCCGATTGGCCGTGGCCGGAACCGTTAATGATGTGGCGATGTGCGGAGCCAAGCCACTTTATATCACCGTCTCTTTTATCCTCGAAGAAGGTTTCCCGTTGGCAAAACTCGATCAAATTGCCGAATCGATGGCAATGACAGCCAAAGAGGCCGGCGTGGCTATTGTCACGGGTGATACGAAGGTGGTCGAAAAAGGATTGGCCGACGGCGTCTATATCGTGACGAGCGGTATTGGTGAAGCGCTGTCCGGGAGTGTCATCAATGGACGCAAGGCACAGGCCGGTGATGCGATTTTGATTTCTGGCTCGATGGGCGATCATGGGATGGCGATTTTGTCGTGCCGTGAAAATATGATTTTTGAGACGACGATCGAAAGTGATGCCGCGCCTTTGAACGGTATGGTGGAAGCCGTTTTGGAAGCTGCACCCGATACGCATGTCTTGCGAGATCCGACTCGAGGCGGACTGGCCGCCACGCTCAATGAAATTGCGTATCAAAGTCAGGTCGGCATGCTTTTGGATGAGGCCGCCATTGTGGTGAAGCCGGAAGTGATGGCCGCTTGTGAATTTTTGGGACTCGATCCGCTGTTTGTTGCCAATGAAGGAAAAATGATCGTGATTTGCCCGCAAGAGCAGGCGCAAGCCGCCTTAAGTGCGATGCGCGCTCATCCGTTAGGTCACGATGCCGCCATTATCGGGACGGTCACATCGGACGGTCCGGGGACCGTGGAGATGACAACTCTGATGGGCGGTCGCCGAATGGTTGACTGGCTCAATAGTGAGCAACTGCCAAGAATTTGTTAAGCTTTGTCGTTCCCTTTTTTTAATAGAAATTTTGTGGCCGAAAGGAGCCCTTAATGAGTTGTCACGATCGATATGCACAAGCCAACCGTAAACGGTTGTCCGTCTTGCTGGCGGGCGCCGTGGCGTTGGGCTTTTTTGTGCTTTTCGATTTGGCAACCGGTTCTTCGAACTTGTCGCTCTCGGAAGCCTTTTCAGCACTCGTACAGGGGCCGACTAGTGCAGACATCTCCAGCGTGATCATTTGGGACATTCGTTTGCCGATGACGCTCACCGCCTTGTTTGTCGGTATGGCATTGGCCGTGGCAGGTCTTCAAATCCAAAATATTACGGGCAACGCGTTAGCCAGTCCTTCGACGTTAGGTATCACGTCTGCAGCCAGTTTTGGTGCTGCCATTGCTATTGCCATGGGCATGAGCGTCGCCGGCGTTCTTTGGTTGGGTTCGGCGCTGATGGCTTTGATTTTTGCCGTTGCCGTTTCGGTCGCCATCTATCTTTTGAGTCAGCAGCGCGGTATGACACCGCAAACGGTGATCCTTTCCGGGATTGTCATGAATTTCTTTTTCATGGCATTGCAACAATTGTTGGTTTACTGGTCCAGTCCGGAAATCGCACAACTGATTAACGGTTGGACGTTTGGCAATTTGGAACGATCCAGTTGGTTATCCGCCTCGGTTGCCGGCATTTTGACACTGGTAGCGGTTGTGTATTTGGTTCGACACACGTGGGCGATTACGGCTCTGACGTTAGGTGAAGAGCGAGCCTTGAGTTTGGGAGTGCCGGTCAAACGTCTACGAATTGAGGCCTTTTTTGTGTCCGCCGTTTTAATTGCCGGAGCTGTTGCTTTTATTGGCACGATCGGTTTCATCGGTTTAGTGGCTCCGCATTTGGCCAAACTCCTGTTAGGTGAAGATCAACGATTCTTGTTGCCGGGAACGGTCTTGGCCGGCGCGCTTTTGATGACGGTGAGTTCTGTGTTAGCCAAATGCTTATCCATGGGTGCCATCTTGCCCGTCGGGATTGTCACGTCGTTGATTGGGGTGCCGTTCTTGTTGATTTTGTTGTTGCGTCAGACGGCAGGAGAGCGAGCATGATTGCATTGAATCTGAAAAATCTCTCCGTGCGTTTGGGTGGAAAGACCGTACTTGACGGCATTACTGCGACATTGGCAGGCGGTGAAATCGTTAGTGTGATCGGCCAAAACGGCTCCGGGAAAACGACCTTTTTAAAGGCAATTGCCGGCATTTGCGCACATCATGGCGTCGTTGAAGTTAAAGATGGGGAAAAGACGCTTAGTGCGAAAGTTATTCGCTACATGCCGCAACTCTCGACAGTGACGAGCCGATTGACGGTTTTTGAAATGGTCTTGTTAGGCCTGGAAGGTGAGTTGGGTTGGCGAGTCGATCAGGCAACCTTTGATCGTGTGGACCGAATGTTGCATTTGTTAGAAATCGATCATTTGGCTCATACCTCGGTGGCTTCTTTGTCGGGCGGTCAAAAGCAGTTGGTTTTTTTGGCGCAGGCTTTTGTCTCCGACCCGAAGGTGTTATTGCTCGATGAACCGACTAGCGCGTTGGACCTTCGTTATCAATTGGTGGTGATGAATGCGATTGGGCGTTATACGCAAGCCTGTGGAGCGGTAACGTTAGTCGTGATGCACGATTTGTTGAACGCGGCGCGCTTTAGTCAAAAAGTGCTTCTACTTGATCGGGCTAAGGTTTTGGCGTTAGATACGCCGGCTAAGGTGTTTGATCAAGAGCGTTTGGAAAGTGTCTACGGCGTGAAAGTCAGTGTCGAAGCGTCAAAGGCCGGCTTTTTGAATGTGATTCCCATCGAGCCGTCTTCAACGCATCACGACTAATTCTTAGAGAAAATATTCTTGTAGGTCCGAAAGGAAGTTTTGACCCATCTCGGTTGCCACAATGGCGGTGAGCGGCGTGGGCATCAAACCTTGCTTTTGGGCCTTTTCAATGGTGGGCATGATTGTCTCGAGCGCAAGCCCCGTTCTTTCTGCAAACGTTTCCAAGCCAACGCCGTCGGTTAAACGAAGGGCGTTGAGCATGAACTCAAACGGCAATTCATCGGTTTGCACCGTACGCTTTTCGACAACGGCCGAATCATTGAGGGCGTGTTGCATAAAGCTATTGGGCTGGCTATAGCGTGCTTGGCGAAGAATGGAACCGTCGGTGAGCGTGATCTTGCTGTGCGCTCCGGCACCGGCCCCTAAATAGTCCCCGAATTGCCAATAGTTAAGGTTGTGTCGGCAACGACGACCGGGCTTGGCATAACCTGAAATCTCATAGTGCTCAAAACCGGCCCCGGCAAGGGTGTCGACAACCGTTTCTTGCATGATCGCCACGGTATCTTCGTCCGGAAGATCATCAGGCTCGTATTTGGCAAATACGGTATTGGGTTCGATCGTGAGCTGATAGAACGACAAATGGGTGCTTTGAGCGTCGATGGCTAATTGCAAGTCATTGCTCAACATCTCTACCGATTGGCCGGGAAGTGCATACATCACATCAAGATTGAAGTTATCAAAATGCTTTTGAACCGTTTCAATCGCCAACAGTGCTTGATGTTGATCGTGAATGCGGCCTAAACGTTTTAAGAGCGAATCGTTAAAACTTTGGATACCCATCGAGAGGCGGTTGATGCCGCAGGCTCGGTAATCGGCGAAGCGGCCGTGCTCGATTGTGCCCGGATTGGCCTCCATGGTGATTTCGATATCGTCGGCAAGGCGATAATGCTTGGCAACGTGATCGAAGAAGCGATCGAGTTGCACCGGAGACATCAGTGAAGGCGTTCCCCCGCCGATGAAAATCGATTGCAAGGCGCGACCGTGTGTGAGTTCGATACTTGTATCCACATCGGCAATCAATGCATCGATATATCGTTCAGCCATGGACTCATGGGCATCGGGCAGTGCATGCGAATTAAAGTCACAATAAGGGCACTTCCTGACACACCAAGGCCAGTGAACGTAAAGCGACAGGGGAATGCGTTGAATGTCCATGGGTTAGTGCCAACGAACCTTCAATTCTTCGATGAGCTTGGCCATGGCTTGACCACGGTGGCTAATCGCATTCTTTTCTTCAGCCGTCAATTCGGCGCCGGTCTTACCCAAATGCGGGAGCAAGAAATAAGGGTCGTAACCGAAACCACCCGTGCCACGCGGCGTGTCGATGATTTCACCGTACCAACGACCTTCGGCAACGATCGGTTCGGGATCATCGGCGTGACGAACGGCAACCAAAACGCAGGTGTAGTGAGCACGGCGATTTTCGTGTTCTTGAAGCTTTTCAACCAAAAGCTCGTTATTGCGTTGGTCGTCGCACGGTTCGCCGGCAAAGCGAGCAGAGAAAACGCCGGGAGCGCCACCCAAGGCTTCCGCGCAAATGCCGGAGTCGTCAGCAATCGCCGGCAAGCCCGTGATGCGAGCAGCGTGACGAGCCTTGGCTAAGCAATTTTCCAAGAACGTGAAGAACGGTTCTTCTGCAGACGGTACATTCAATTGACCTTGGGGAATCACTTCGTAATCCATCGGGGCCAATAAACGCGTGAATTCACGAAGTTTGCCGGGATTGTTGCTAGCTAAAACGATTTTCATCTTTATTCCTTATCTTTAGGCTAAAGCCTTCTTTTGTTCTTCGATGAGACGAGTGATGGCCGTCTTGGCAAGTTCGGTCATCGCGTTCATTTCTTCTTGGGTAAAGGGTTCGCCTTCGGCCGTGCCTTGGATTTCGACGAAACGGCCGTCACTGGTCATCACGAAATTCATGTCGGTGCCGCAATGGCTGTCTTCGCTGTAGTCAAGGTCTACCACGGGGGTGCCGTCAAAGATACCGGCACTGATGGCGGCAACATGTCCCTTGAGGGGGGATTCGGTCAATTGATCCTTCGTCATCATGGTTTGGATGGCCAAGGCTAAGGCAACCCATGCGCCGGAGATCGATGCGCAGCGTGTGCCACCATCGGCTTGGATGACATCGCAGTCCAAGTGGACGGTAAAGCCGTCAAGTTTTTCGAGGTCAACGATGGCACGAAGGGAGCGGCCGATCAAACGTTGGATTTCTTGGGTACGACCGCTTTGTTTGCCACGAGCAGCTTCGCGATCACAGCGCGTGTGAGTGGCTCGAGGTAAAAGACCGTATTCGGCCGTCACCCAACCACGACCTTGACCGGTCAAGAATTTCGGTACGCCGGCAATGACAGAAGCGGTACAGATGACTTTGGTGTCACCGACTTCGACCAAGACGGAGCCTTCGGCATGTTTGGTGTAGTGCGTCGTAAAACGAATCGGGCGCATGTCCGAGGCGCTTCGTTCATAGGAGCGTTGCATTTTTAAATCCTTGAAAATTAAGCGTTTTGTTTTTTTACCGTACGGGGAGAGAAAAGCATGCTTCCTCCCATGGCATGAGTCCACGGTCCCGAGAGTTTCGGGTGTGGTTGCCAATGCTGACCGTTATTCTCGGAGACGATAAATCCTTTATCGGTTTGTGCATAAAGAACGCCGTCTCGACTATCGAGTGCGAAGAATTTTCCGAATTCGGAGCTGCTAAATCGCGGGTGCCAGAATTTGCCTTCTTGGCTGGCGACATAGACCCCTTTTTCACAAGCCGTCAACAATGTGCCTTTGAAATTCAAAAGGGAGAAAAAGTGACCGCAGCCTTTGCCTTCGTATTTCAGGCGCCAACGAGAGCCGCCGGCGGCTTGATAGATGGCACTGTTGGTGCATGCGTAAAGCATGTTGTCAAAACTGACGATGTCGACCATGTCTCCGCCCTTACGTTGAGGACAAATGAGCTTGAAGTCGATTTCAGCAATCGTGGAAGAGTAAATGCCGAGTTCGGTAACGATAAAGAGTTCACCTCGGTGATAGGTGAGGCCATCGATCGTGCCGAGGGCATCTTCGGGATCTTCAAAAAGGATGGACCAGTTCTCACGATTATCGTGACTGATTTCCAAGCGATTGAATAGATAGTTCAGGCGAACGGAACCTTCAGGGGTGTCAACGATCAACGGCATGTGTGACTCTCAATGAAAAGATGCCTAATTTTATCGAATTCATTGCCGGAAAATCATTGCTGCACCCAATCGGCCGTTATTTCGGTTTTTTCGTTGAAAACGTGGAGTTGTTATGTAAAAAAAGGCTCCTGATTCGGGTGATGAAATCAGGAGCCAGACAGCCTATTGGCTAGGAGAAATTACTTCCAACCGTAAAACTCTTTCACGGTCTTCCAAGCAATCGTTTGCAAGTGCTTGGCATCTTCAGGTTTCAGAGGCTTTTCGCAACCGCCCAAGGCCTTGAAGCCTTCGGGGCTCTTCTTGTACATAACGGCATAGAGCATGGCGCCGTAGAGGTAAGAGCCGGCAGCACTCGGGTGGCTCTTGTCTTCTTGGTGAAGAATCAAGTCCGGGCGAACTTTTAAGCTTTCGGCAAATGCCAAACCGACGGGAACGACCATGGCCTTGTTGGCATTGGCAGCCTTCGTGGTTTCATCGGCAAGAGCCTTCGTGTCTTGCGGTTTGTCTTGTTTTGCCCAGGTGGCGATGATCAAGGGCGTTGCACCGGCAGCGCGAATCGTAGCCACGTGTTCCTTAACATACTTTTGGAAATTTAAGTCAGCGCCATTTTTCTTCGTGATGGGTTCGGCGCTTTGACCTTGGAGCATCACAACGTCAAACATCGGTTTGGACTTGGCGTAAGGATCCATGGCCTTATCCGGCGTCAAATAGTCTTTGACATTGTGGAAAGATAAGCGAGCGGAGCTCATCGTCAAAATACGAGCTTTCCAGGCTTGTTTGGCTTCACGGGTGAAATCGCGAAGGTAACTATGAACGCCACAGTTATAGAAAGAGTAGGAGTTGCCGACAATCAAACCCGTTTTCGGTGCGTCGATACCCAAGTCGGTAACGGTCGGTTTGACGGAATTTTCCAAGGCATAAGCCGACGTTGCGATCAACAACGTGCCGGCAATGGCACAAGTCATGAGTTTTTTCATGGCGAACCTCTGTAAGCAAACAAAACTTCGTAATATCAGTAGCTTACTTGGTTTTTCCTGCGATAGGGGGAGTTTTGCGTATAACACAATCGCTTTTTGTTCAAAAGGAACTTCGGAGGCGTTGGTGCCGTGGTTGAAATTCGTCCTGATCTTTTTGAGTTGGATTTTTCCTAACTATCGGGAAATCAAAGACTATTTTGGGATAACAGTGTATACTTTCGCCTCTTTGTCAAGACTGTTCGATCGGTAGAAAAGCGATCGAATTTCGATTAACTTTTTTGTGCACCGGATGTAAACCGTGACCGCGAAAAAACTCTATCTCCGCAGCTTCGGCTGCCAAATGAACGATTACGACAGCCAAAAGATCGTTGACCTTATGGAAATGCACGGCTATGAACGTACTGAAGCCGTCGAAGAGGCCGATTTGGTTGTTTTCAATACCTGCTCCATTCGTGAAAAAGCTCAAGAGAAAGTCTTCTCTGATTTGGGCCGTATTCGTGATATGCGTGACGAAATGGGCAAAAAAGACATGGTGATCGCCGTGGGCGGCTGTGTCGCAAGCCAAGAAGGCAAAAAAATTCTGACTCGTGCGCCTTACATCGGCGTCGTTTTTGGTCCGCAAACGCTGCATCGTTTGCCGGCGATGGTCGAGAAGTTCCAACGTACGGGTCGATCTCAGGTCGATATTTCTTTCCCTGAAATCGAAAAGTTTGACCATTTGGCCGAACCGAAGGCAACGAGCGCCTCTGCCTTCGTTTCCATCATGGAAGGTTGTAGCAAGTATTGCTCTTACTGTGTCGTTCCTTATACGCGCGGTGAAGAAATCCACCGTCCGTTGATGGACGTCTTGGTCGAAGTGGCCAAGCTTGCCAGCCAAGGTGTCAAGGAAGTGACGCTTTTGGGTCAAAACGTGAATGCTTACCAAGGCAAGATGCCTGACGGTGAAATGGCTGACTTTGCCATGTTGATTGAATACGTGGCTGAAATTGATGGCATTGAACGTATTCGTTACACGACGAGCCATCCGCAACAGTTCACCCAACGTTTGATCGATATGTATGGCAAGACCAATAAGTTGGTCAATCACGTCCATCTTCCGGTTCAGTCGGGTTCCGATCGCGTGTTGGCCGCCATGAAGCGAGGCTACACGGCGCTTGAGTACAAGTCCATCGTGCGTCGTTTGCGTGCCGTTCGCCCGGATATTTCGATTGCAACGGACATCATTGTCGGTTTCCCCGGCGAGACGGAAGAAGATTATCAAGCCACGATGCAGTTAATCGATGAAGTGGGCTTTGATGAAAGCTTCTCGTTTGTGTACTCGCGTCGCCCGGGTACGCCGGCCGCTTACCTTGAAGATACGACGCCGCAAGAAGTGAAGTTGGCTCGTTTAAAGGCTTTGCAAGAAAAGATTTATAACCACTCCGTGAAGATTTCCGAATCGATGTTGGGTACGGTTCAGCGTGTTTTGGTGTTGGGTCCGTCTCGTCGCGGTCGCGGCATGATGATGGCTCGCACCGATAACAACCGTATCGTGAACTTTGTGGGTGACGAATCGCTGACGGATCAAATGGTCAACGTCAAGATCACGGTCGTGAATCCTCATACCCTTTTGGGCGAAATGGTGGCTTAAACGATGTCCGAAGAAAAGGTTTTAACGCTCTCGCTTGACGTGGACAATGCCACCTTGGCGGCTCTGGCTGGCCCGATGGATGCCAATTTGCGTCAAATCGAAACGATTTTGAATGTGACGATTTCTCGTCGTGGTCACCAATTCCGCATTGCCGGCCCGTTGGATGAGGCTCGCCAAGCGTTGGGCGCATTGGAGACATTGTCTGCCAAGGTTGAACAAAGTAATGACGATTTGACCACGGACGATGTGCAACTTTATTTCGTGGGTGAAAAAGCGAAGGCTCAAGATGGTGAGCTCTCCATTTCGCCCGTGTTGCACACCAAGCGAAAAGAATTGCAAGGTCGCACGCCTCGTCAAACCGAATACATCCAAGCGATGCTCGATCATGATATTTCTTTCGGTATCGGTCCTGCCGGTACGGGTAAGACGTATTTGGCGGTGGCTGCCGCGGTTGATGCCTACGAACGAGATCGCGTGGAACGCATCATTTTGACTCGCCCGGCGGTGGAAGCCGGCGAACGACTCGGTTTCTTGCCGGGGGATTTGGCACAAAAGGTCGATCCGTATTTGCGCCCGCTTTATGATGCTTTGTTTGACTTGTTAGGTTTTGATAAGACCCAACGTTTGCTTGAGCGTCAAACGATTGAAATCGCACCGTTGGCTTACATGCGCGGTCGAACGCTCAACAATGCTTTCGTTATTTTGGACGAAGCGCAAAACACGACACCTGAGCAAATGAAGATGTTCCTGACGCGTATCGGTTTTGGCTCCAAGGCCGTTATCACGGGTGACGTGACGCAGATTGACCTTCCGCGTGGCGTTCGCTCCGGCTTGGTGGAAGCGCAACACGTTTTATCCGGTGTTCGTGGTATTTCGATGACGTATTTCACGGCTGCCGACGTCGTTCGTCACCCGTTGGTTGCTCGCATCGTTCAGGCTTATGCCAAGGCCGATGAACAACGTCAACAAGAGCGCGAAACGCGTGAGCGCACGGCAAAGAAGGAGTAAATCATGGCGAATTTGTCCATCGATGTGATGATTAACGGTGATTTTGAATTGCCGAGCGAAGAAACGATGCAAAAGTGGATCGAATCGGCAATCGAACGCGATACCGAATTGACGATTCTCTTTGTGGATGCCGAAGAAGGCTTGCAGTTAAATAGCCAATATCGTCATAAGGACTACGCAACGAACGTGTTGACCTTTGACTATCAACACGAGCCGGTGGCCGTGGCTGATTTGGTGATTTGTGTGCCGGTTTTGATTCGTGAAGCCCAAGAGCAAGAGAAATCTTTCGAAGAGCACTTGGCCCACTTGTTGATCCATGGTGCACTTCATGCTCACGGTTACGACCACATGGAAGATGAAGAAGCCGAAGAGATGGAAATGAAGGAAATCAAAGCGTTGATGGCTTTGGGTTTTGATAACCCGTATGCCGATCGTGAGTACGTTTTGGATTAATTTCCTATGGCTTGGTGCAAAAGGTCGAGTGTGAACTCGACTTTTTGCGTTCCTAATCGAAA
The DNA here is from genome assembly GCA_017646335.1 of Burkholderiaceae bacterium. Lineage (GTDB taxonomy): Bacteria > Pseudomonadota > Gammaproteobacteria > Burkholderiales > Burkholderiaceae_F > Aphodousia. The sequence continues at coordinate 50,057 of JAGCMT010000019.1, read as the reverse complement.
ATTTTTAGAAAAAACAACGAGAATTTGCGTTTTTTAGTGCGAATCAAGGCATTTCTTTTTAAATGACGATTTTGTGCGTTCTCAATCGAAAAAATCCTTGATATCATTAGCATTTCTCAAATTTATTAGCTTGAACTGATGACAACAGAGTCGACCACGGGAGCGAATCCCGCCAAACATAAGTCTTTCCTCGAAAAGATTGTCGGCGTCTTTCATGAGCCGACTCGCGAAGACTTTCTCGATACCCTTCACGAAGCGAACGAACAAAAGTTGATCGACGATTCCGCCTTGAAGATGATGGAAGGCGTGATGCAGTTTTCGAATTTGCGAGCCTGCGATTTGATGGTGCCGCGTTCGCAAATGGTGGTCGTTGATTTGAGTGAACCGCGTGAAGAATGGTTGCCGCACGTCATTAAGACCGAGCACTCTCGTTTCCCGGTCATTATGGACGGTAATCGTGACAATGTTGTCGGCATTTTGCATGCTAAGACCCTGTTGCGCTTTTTGATCGATCCGACGTATTTGGCGAAAGACAATTTGCGCCCCGTGAAATACATTCCTGAAAGCATGCCGCTTAATGTGCTTTTGCGTGACTTCAAAATGGAGCGCAACCACATGGCAATCATTGTGGACGAATTTGGCGGAGTGTCGGGTTTGATTACGATTGAGGACGTGCTCGAGCAGATTGTGGGGGAAATCGATGACGAATTCGATATCGATGAAGATGCCGATAACATCTTGCCCGATCCCAAGCACGGTTGCTGGCGCGTGAAGGCCCTCACTGAAATCGAACAGTTCAATGAATATTTTGAAACAACGCTGAATTTACAAGATTGTCACTGTGAAACGCTGGGCGGTTTGATTGCCGACCGTTTGGAACACATGCCGAAGTCCGGTGAAGTGGTTTTGATCGATGAGTTCCGATTTACGGTGCTTCGAGCCGATGAGCGCCATGTTTCGTTGCTCAAGGTTGAGCGTTTGGATAATCCGACCACGGAAGGCTAAACAAGATGTTTTCTTTACTTTCTGAAACCCAAAAATACTGGCTCTACCGCACCGTTTTGAGCATTGCGTCGGGTATGACGATGGCGAGTGCCTTTGCGCCGGAAAATATGCCTTTATGTACCTTGGCGGCTTTGGTCTTGCTTTTTGGCCTGGTTTCGAAAACCGCTCGTGCTTGGGAAGCGGCCGTTTGGGGTTGGCTTTTTGGCTTTGCATGGTTTGCCAGCGGGATTAACTGGGTTTATTACAGCATGTACCACTATGGCTACATGCCTTTGGAATGGACTTATGTGACGACGGCTGCTTTGTCGTTGGTTTTGGGTTTGTTCCCGGCTTTGGCCATGGGGCTTGCTACGTGGTTAACGCCCAATTCCAATTGGCGTTTGGTGTTGACCTTGCCGGCTGCCTTTACGTTGACGGAATGGCTTCGCGGTTGGATTTTGACCGGTTTCCCGTGGCTCAATCCCGCCTACTCCGTTGTGGATTGGGATTTGGCCGGTATTGCTCCCTTTATGGGGGTTTATGGCGTTTTGTTGGCGTTGGTTTGGATTGCCGGTTTGGTCGGTGCCCTTTGGTCTTGGTACGGTAAGGGTCAATGGGTCTACATGGCTTCGGCCGCTTTGGTCATTGTGACGATTGTGATGTTCGGCATGATCGGTAAAACGGTTCAATGGACGCAACCGGCCGGTGAATTGGCCGTCCGTGCGGTACAACCTAACTTTGAACCTCGCATGGTCAGCCAATCGTTGGGTGAACGTTTTGATGATGTGTTTGCTCGCATTGAAAAGGTGGATGCGACCAAGTTCAAGCCCGATGTGGTGATGTTGCCGGAATCCGTTTATCCGACCTCCGTGCAACGATTCCCGGCTCATCAATTGGCTCGTTTGAACTATTGGGCCAAGATGAACGATGCGGGTCTTCTTTTCAATGCCTTCTGGGAACCGAAATTTGACGATTTTGCCAATGCTGCCGTGTATTTGGATCCGAACGGTCAAATCGGCGTGTATGAAAAGCGTCACTTGGTTCCTTTTGGTGAATTCGTTCCCTACGGTTTCCAGTGGTATATCGATTCGATGCGTATCCCGATGAGCAGTCTTCGTGCGGGTGATGAAACCCAACCGCTCATGAAGATGAAGGATTTCGACGTTTCGGTCAACATTTGCTACGAAAATCTTTTTGGCGAAGAGTGGATCCAAGCATGGCAAACGGGTAATCCGCAATTGCTCGTGAACCTTTCGAATTTGAAGTGGTTCGGTCCGATGCGAGCCGCCGCTCAACATTTGCAAATCTCGCAAATGCGAGCTTTGGAAATGGCCCGTCCGCTTTTGAACGTGACCAATAGCGGTGCAACGGCTTTGATCAATGAGCGCGGTGAAATCGTTCACGCATTGCCTGCCGATGCCGAAGGCGTTTTGGATATTAAGGTACCCGTGGTTAGTGGTGAGGCAACTCCCTACGTAAAAATGGGTAATTGGCCGGCAATTTTGTGGGCATTGGCCATGCTCATTGTCGGTTTCGTGACGACGCTTGTAGCAAAGCGTAGTAAAATTAACAAATTTGACGCTTAAGGCATTGATCGCCTTGAGTAAAAGATTTTTTTATTGAAAGAGCGTATTGCGATGATTACTTTTCAGGAAGTGATCCTGCGATTGCAGGAGTATTGGAATAAGCAAGGTTGTGCCCTTTTGCAACCGATCGACATGGAAGTCGGTGCAGGCACGTCTCACACGGCCACGTTCTTGCGTGCATTGGGTCCGGAACCCTGGCGTGCTGCCTATGTGCAACCGTCTCGTCGTCCGAATGACGCTCGCTACGGTGAGAACCCCAACCGCTTGCATCAACACCATCAATACCAAGTCGTGTTGAAGCCGGCTCCCACGAATATCGTGGATTTGTACTTGGGTAGCCTCCGTGCTTTGGGCATCGACACCGAAGTCAATGACATCCGTTTTGTGGAAGATAACTGGGAAAACCCGACTTTGGGTGCCTGGGGTCTCGGCTGGGAAGTCTGGATGAACGGTATGGAAGTGACGCAATTTACGTACTTCCAACAAGTGGGCGGTCTCGAATGTAAGCCGATTACGGGTGAAATCACGTACGGTCTCGAACGCTTGACGATGTACTTGCAAAACTGTGACAACGTCTTTGATTTGGTCTACACGACTTATGTGGATGCCAACGGCGTTGAACAAAAGATCACCTACGGTGACGTGTTCCATCAAAACGAAGTGGAACAAAGTCACTACAACTTCGAAGCCAGCGATCCTGAAAAGCTCTTGAAGCAATTCGACCACTTCGAATCCGAAGCCAAGCGCATGATGGATTTGAACTTGGCCTTGCCGGCTTACGAAATGGTGTTGAAGGCCGGTCACACGTTCAACCTCTTGGATGCTCGTGGTGCTATCAGCGTGACGGAACGTGCTGCTTACATTGCTCGTATCCGTAACATTTCGCGTGCAGTGGCTCAAAGCTACTACGACTCTCGCGAACGTTTGGGCTTCCCGATGTTGAAAAAGAACTAAGACTGTAGGCGGAGAAAAGAAAAATGACGAGTTTGTTGATTGAATTGCAAACGGAAGAGTTGCCGCCGAAGGCCTTGAAGAAGCTCTCCGAAGCGTTTGCCGGTGGTGTTCAAAAGAGCTTGGCAGCGCAAAACTTTTTGTCTGAAACGACGAAGGTGACGGCTTATGGCGCCCCGCGTCGTTTGGCCGTGTTGTTGACGGATGTGTTGGCTAAGTCTCCGGACCAAGCCTTTAAGCAAAAGTTGGTTCCGGTTCGCGTCGGTTTGAATGCTGAAGGTGAAGCTACGCCCGCATTGGTCAAGAAGATGGCTGCATTGGGTATCACGGCTGACGTTTCCGAATTGAAGCGCGAAAGCGACGGTAAGAATGAACAATTGGTCTATGAAGGCATTCGTGCCGGCGTGGATTTGGCTCAAGGCGTCCAAGTGGCCCTTGAAGCTTCCGTTGCCGCTTTGCCGATTCCGAAGGTGATGCACTATCAATTGGCTGACGGTGAAACGACGGTTGAATTCGTTCGCCCGGTCAAGCACTTGACGGTTTTGCACGGTGCTGACGTTTTGTCGGTGAAGCTTTTCGGTTTGGATGCCGATCGTCAAACGAGTGGTCACCGCTTCCATACGACCGGTTTGATCGCCATCGCTGATGCTGACGGTTATGAAGCTCAATTGCGTAACGAAGGTAAGGTTGTCGCTAGCTTTGAAGAGCGTCACGCCTTGATTGAAAAGACGGTTAAGGAAATGGCCCAAGCCATGGGTGGTGAAGCCATTGTTCCGGCCTCCCTTTTGGACGAAGTGACGGCTTTGACGGAATGGCCGGTCATTTATGAATCTTCTTTCGAAGAAGAATTCTTGGAAGTCCCGCAAGAGTGCTTGATCCTCACGATGCAAGAAAACCAAAAGTACTTTGCTGTGACGGATAAGAACGGTCGTTTGATGAATCGTTTCTTGTTGGTTTCTCACTTGGAAGCCAAGGACGGTGGCGTGGCTATTTCCTCCGGTAACGCTCGTGTCGTGCGTGCCCGTTTGGCTGACGCAAAGTTCTTCTACGATCAAGACCGCTTGACGACGTTGGAAAGCCGTGTTGACGGTTTGAAGAACGTGGTTTACCACAATAAGCTCGGCACGCAAGCCGAACGTGTCGAACGTGTTAAGGCAATCGCCGCTCGCGTTGCCGAACGTTTGGGTGCAGATGTTGAAAAGGCAGCCCGCGCCGCTCAATTGGCTAAGGTTGACCTCTTGACCTTGATGGTCGGCGAGTTCCCGGAACTTCAAGGCATCATGGGCGAATACTATGCCAAGCACGACGGTGAAGCCGAAGAAGTGGCTTTGGCTATCCGTGAGCACTATCAACCGCGCTTTGCCGGTGATGAATTGCCGTCTACGATGGTGAGCTTGGCTGTGGCCTTGGCTGATAAGTTGGAAACGCTTTCCGGCCTTTTCGGCATCGGTCAAATGCCCACGGGTGACAAGGACCCGTTCGCATTGCGCCGTCATGCATTGGGTGTCTTGCGTATGTTGCTCGAACGTAAGCTCGACGTGGCTTTGTCCGAATTGGTTGATATCGGTTACGATGCCGTCAAGGACATCGCCGGCGTGAAGGACGCTCGTGCTGAACTCTTGAACTTCTTTGCTGATCGCGTTCGCGTGATGTTCAAGGATCAAGGTTATAGCGCTCAAGAAATCGACGCCGTGTTGGCTGTGAACCCGGCAACGGTTCTCGAAGTGCCGGCTCGCTTGCAAGCCGTTCGTGCATTTGCTGCGATGGCTGAAGCTGAAACGTTGGCTGCCGCGAATAAGCGTATCGGTAACATCTTGAAGAAGAGTGATTTGACGTTGGGTGACGTTGAAGAGGCTCGTTTGGTTGAAGACGCTGAAAAGGCTCTCTTTGCCGCTTTGGTTGATGTCGAGCCGAAGGTTGCCGCCGCTTACGCTCAAGGCGCTTACACGGAAGTGTTGACGTTGTTGGCTCCGATGAAGGCTCCGGTCGACCAATTCTTCGAAGACGTGATGGTCAATGCAGAAGATCTCGACCTTCGAAAGAATCGTTTGGCTCTCTTGGCTCGCTTGCATGCCACGATGAACCAAGTGGCCGAACTCTCTCGTTTGGCTAACTAAGTCGCTAGACTGCTACTAAAAGGAGGCTTGAAGATTCGGGCCTCCTTTTCTCACTTTAGGACGCATTGCTTATGCTTAACGCTATTCGCGGTTTCCTTTTTTATATTGCTTTTTCCATCATTCTCATCCCGTTTTCGATCACGTTGTGGATGTTGAAGCCCTTTAAGCGCGATTGGCGATTCGCCTACGCTCGAAAGTGGGCTTATTTGATGTTGTGGCTCGGTCGTGTCATTTGTGGCATGCGTTGGGAAGAAAAGGGCATGGAAAACTTGCCCGATCCGAGTCAACCGGTTGTGGTGCTTGCTAAGCATCAATCGGCATGGGAAACGTTCTGGATGTTTGCTCGTCTCCCCAACTATGTGAGCTATGTGTATAAGAAGGAATTGCATTGGGTGCCGGTTTTCGGTTGGGCATTGTCATCGATGGAAATGATAGCGATTAACCGCGCCGAGGGTCGCCATGCATTTGTTCAATTTATGCGCCAAGGTGCCAAGTTCTTGGATGACGGTTGGTGGATCGTTCTTTTCCCGGAAGGTACGCGTACGACACCGGGTTGCGAGCCGAACTACAAGACGGGTGGCGCTCGCTTTGCCGTTTCTAAGGGTGTGCCGGTTGTGCCGATCGCTTTGAATGCCGGTGAGCTTTGGCCTCGTAATTCGATTGCGAAGAAACCGGGTACGATTACCGTCTCTGTCGGTCCGATGATTGAAACCAAGGGCAAGACCGTTGATGAAGTTCAACAGGCCATGGTCAATTGGATCGAAGGGGAAATGGCGGTGATCTCTCCGGAAATCTACGGCGAAAAGAAGGCTTAATGAAGCAGTTGCTGTTCGATTTCCTGTTTGGCGGGGGCGTTTCTAAATCCTCGCCAAACTCAACAAAAGGCTTGAAGGAGCATGGCTTCCTCAAGCCTTCGTTGCATTCAGCCCAAGAGCCGGGAGTAAGTCTGACAAGTAATATCGCCTATCGATTGGAGCGAGCCAAACGTAAAACCATCGGCTTTATTGTGAATGAGCATGGATTGACCGTTCGGGCACCACGATGGGTGTCGCGAGAGGAAATTGAAACCCTGATTCACGCTAAAGAAGCGTGGATTCAAAAAAAGTTGGCTCAATTTACTCTGTGGCAAGCCCAAACGCATTCGGCAAAAATTGAGTTTGTTGACGGGGTTCGGTTGCCGTATTTGGGAGGCTCGGTGCAGATTTGTTTGGATCCCTCGGCAACCGACGTGAAAATGATCGATGGTCAGTTGGTCCTGAATTTACCGTTGGATGCCGATAGTGTTCATATCAGGGAGCTGGCTCAACGGTGGTTTAAAAACGAAGCAAAGCGCTATTTAGGGGCTCGCTTGGTACAAATGGCTTCCGTAGCCGAAGTGGAATTCGATTCGTGGAAACTTTCGAGTGCTCAAAAGCGTTGGGGGTGTTGCACGTCGGCGCGAACGATTCGATTGAATTGGAAACTGATTCATTTGGCCCCCGAGTTGATCGATTATGTGGTTGCTCACGAGTTGGCGCATTTGAATGAGATGAATCATGGGCCGAAATTTTGGGCTGAGGTTGAGCGTTTATGTCCGCAGTTTCAAGATCGCCGACGTCGGTTAAAAGAAATCTATATTTCGCAATTACCGTTTTAATCGTTGGTAGAAAAACAATAAAAGCCCGAATTTCGGGCTTTTTTGTTGTTTTTTGGATAGACGGCTTACTCGGCAGACTTCGTTTGAAGCGATTCGCAGACATTGGCTAAGCGCACGAAGGCGGCAACATCCAAACTTTCTGCGCGAGCGCTCGGTTCGACACCGGCCGCCTTGATCGCTTCTTCATCCATGAATTTCGAGATGGCGTTACGAAGCGTTTTTCGACGTTGATTAAATGCGGCGGCGACAATGTCGGAAAAGAGTGCCATGTTAACCGGAGCTAAGGATTCCACGGGGCGCGGAATCATTCGAACGATCGAGCTCGTGACCTTCGGCGGCGGCGTGAAAGCACCCGGCGGCACGTCAAAAAGCTTGAACATTTGGTAGCGATACTGAAGCATCACGGACAATCGACCGTAAGTTTTACTACCCGGCGCGGCAACCATGCGATCGACCACTTCTTTTTGCAACATGAAATGTTGATCGATCACGCGATCGGCTACCGTCGTGAGGTGAAAAAGCAACGGGCTCGAGATGTTGTAGGGCAAGTTGCCGATAATGCGTAAACGCTTTTCGGGATGCACCGTGCCCCAATCGAGTTTCAAGGCGTCCGCTTCAATGAGCGTCAACGTTTCAGGGAATGTTTCACGCAACCACTGTGCGAGGTCTCGGTCGATTTCGACGGCCGTTTCATGGCCGGCAACGGCGATGATTTCGCGCGTCAATGCGGCTTGACCCGGGCCGATTTCTACAACCGTGTCGCTGGGTTTAGCATCGATCGAACGAACGATACGACCGATCCAGTGTTCATCATGCAAGAAGTTTTGGCCGAAGCGTTTGCGAGCGCGGTGGCCTTTCAATCCGTTATCCATGGTATTTATTCTCTGCGAGCGTTTTGGCCAATTTAATGGCTGTCAATAAGCTTCCAATATTAGCAATGTTTTTGCCTGCGATATCCAAAGCGGTACCGTGATCGACCGAAGTTCGTATAAAGGGCAAGCCCAATGTCACGTTAACGCCGTGGCCAAAACTGGCGTGCTTGAGTACAGGGAGGCCTTGGTCGTGGTACATGCAAAGGATTGCATCGAAATTTTTTAATCGATCCGCTACAAAAACGGTATCGGCAGGGTAAGGGCCGGAGGCGTCAATTCCCGAAGCTTGTGCCCGATTGATCGCCGGAGCGATCACACGAATCTCTTCGTCTCCCATATGACCGCCTTCGCCGGCGTGAGGATTAAGACCCGTGATGGCGATGCGCGGTCGATCGATACCGAAATGCTGATGCAGATCGTTGTACAAAATGTTGATCGTTTCATCGAGCGCTTCGTCAGTAATGGCAGCAGCCAGTTTGGCGATGGGTAAATGCGTCGTGACCAATGCCACTCGTAGCGCATCGCTTTTTTCGCTGGAGACCAACATCATCACAACTTTAGGAACTTGTGCGATATCGGCAAAAAATTCCGTATGACCCGTGAACGCGATTCCCGCATCATTGATGATGCTCTTTTGTACCGGGGCTGTAGCAACGGCACTAAATCGACCGTTCATAGCACCCGTGGCAGCCGCTTGCAATGTCTTTAAGACATAACGTGCATTTGAAACATCGAGTTGCCCATAAGTGACAGGGCTTTCAAGCGAGATGTGCTCAAACGAAACATGAGCGGGCCAATCGGGCAAGCCCAATCGAATCCGCTCATCGTTCAGAAAGAGCCGATCGCCCACAAGGCAGACGGGAGTGGAGATCTCGTAGACGCTTTTAACAGAGATCTCCGGGCCGATACCCGAGGGTTCGCCCGTGGTCAGTGCGATCGGTTTCATTGTATCAGTATGCTTCGCGACGAATTTCAACGAAAGCACGGTCGCGAAGTTCGCGTTGCCACGTTGCAGTCGCTTCTGCCAACTTACGTTCACGCAAGGCTTGGCGTGCCATAAAGCGCATACGCTCTTCGCTCATCGCATCTTCACGGCGATCCAACACTTGGATGATGTGATAGCCGTATTGCGTCTTGACCGGTTGGCTGATTTCGCCGCTCTTGAGTTGGTTCATGGCTTGTTCGAACGCCGGAACCGAGTCGCCGGTTTGCAACCAACCCAAGTCACCACCACGCGTAGCCGTACCGTCGACGGAGTGTAAACGAGCTAAGGTAGCGAAGTCGGCCTTATCTTGCGTCAAGCGACGATAGATGTCGTTGATGCGCTCAAGAACCATGGCTTCGGGCGTGACCGGGGTGACGGCCAACAAAATGTGACGAACGTGCGTTTGCGTAACCGGACCGCCGGAGAGCTTATTTTTCACACCGTCACGATGACCGAGCACCTTGACGATGGAATAGCCGTCGGAACTGACGGACATACCGACTTTGTGTTTGCTCTTGGCGGCTTGGCGAACCGTGTCAGCCATGGTGGTCGGCATTTGAGAAAGCGTACGCCAACCCATGTCGCCGCCTTCCAATGCATCGCTGGCCTTAGAGTAGGTGGCAGCCAATTGACCGAAATCGGCACCGTCTTCGGCTTGATCCAACAAATCTTCAGCCAAATTCTTGGCTTGACGCATTTCGTCGGAATTCATGCTCTTGGAGGCAGGAATCAAAATTTGTGCAACGTGATATTCAACCGTGTCGTTGATGTTGAAGCCGGCTTGGTCAGCCAAGAAAGCGTCGATTTCGCTTTCCGGGATGTTGATCTTGGCTTCGACCTCACGTTCGCGCAAGCGTTGCATCGTGATTTGGCCACGGATTTCTTCGCGGAATTGATTAAACGGGACCTTGTCGTCAGCTAAGCGCTTACGAAGTTGAGCGACCGTCAATTTGTTTTGTGCGGCGATTTGCTCGATCGTGACATTGACCAATGCGTCATCAACACGAATACCGGTTTCACGGGCACGTTGTTGAACCGCGCGATCCATAATGAGGTGCTCGAGCACTTGTGCTTGCAATTGGGGCATCGGCGGCAATTGGATGTTTTGTCGACGCAAGTTCAAAGCTGCCGAGTGCACGCGTTCGTTCAATTCATTAGACGTAATGACATCGGTGTTAACAACGGCAACGACGCGATTGAGCGGCTTCGGGTCAACAGGCTTATCGGCAGCGAAGGCCGTGGTCGAACAAATGCTTGCGGAAATGGCGGCAAGCAACGCCAATTTGGTCACTTTATTCATAGTAGTCATATAACCCCGTTTGTACCGGAGCAGCCGAGGCTGCATGGTAGCCCGGAATGTTTCGGCGCAATTCACTCAACGGATTCGTACCAATCGAACCCAAACCCGTCAATTCTAATTGGATATAGAAGCTTGTGTCATAGCGATCGTCGCCCGTAATGTAACGTTGTGCAACAAGACGCAATGCCCAGCAGTCTTCTACGTACTCGATACCGGCCAAAGCTTCAATGGGTTCGCGTTCATAAAGCGAGTAATTGAAGCGAACCAAGCCGTAAAGTTTGTTGGTTAACGGCCATTGAGCAGCCAAATCGATTTGCTTGATGTGGTCATCCGGCGATTCGGGCTCGTAGTTGTAGCGATAGTACAAGCCGATAACGGACGAAGGCTTCGGCTGCCAACGGATTCCAGCATTGATACGCGTGAAGCGATCTTGCGTGTTGGAATATTGAGCCGTGGCATTGAGGCTCACGTCCTTCGTCAAGCGAGCTCCAATACTGGCCAAATAATCGCTGTTGGAGCTATCGGTCCTGCCGACACCGTCCTTAAGCTTTAACGAAACATCTTGGTCTGCAAAATAGAATCGTTGACCGATAGAGGCACGCAGCCATTCATAACCGGTCTTGCGATCAAGGTAGCGCGACGTCAACACCAAGGAAACTTGATTGGCTTCGGAAATGCGGTCGTGTCCCGTGAAGATGTTTTCCGTGAAGAGCCCTGCAAAGCTTAAATCAGCCAACGAGCTATCAAACGTCGGCATGCGAGTTTGGTCTCGGTAGGGCGTATAAGCGTAGAACACACGCGGTTCCAACGTTTGTGTTGCGGCTGTGCCGAACCAAGAGGTGTCACGTTCGAACACCAAGCCGGAGTCGAGGCTAAAGGTCGGAGCGTACCAAGAGGCATGCTTATCGTAATCTTTACCCTTGTCGCCAAGTCGATCCATCTTGGTAAGGTTGTAGGCGGCACCGCTAAATTGAGCCTTCGGCGTGATGAACCAGGCTGCACCGCGCATCGGATACGCGATGGAGTGGTTCATATAGAAACGATCGCCTTGGACCTTTTTGGTTTCTTCCGGGTGTGCGAAACGCGTGAATTCAAGCGTATTGCTGATTTCGAAACCGTAAACATCGGCAAAATACGTACCTAACGTCCATTGCGGGACTTTTTCATAGGGCTTGCTGTAATACTTGCCGTCGTCATCCATCAAAGGTTGATTACGATTGACCTTTAAAGAGGTACGCCAAAAATCACCCGCATAGCTCAAGGCGTAGTTTTGCTTGAGAATGTCTTCAGACGTTTCGTAGATATTCGTCGAAAAGTCGGAAACGTAGTCACCGTCGGAAACCTTGTTGTAATCGACATCGAGGACAAAACCGTTCCAATAGCCTTGAGCTTTAACTTGGGCGGCATAACGGCTTTGCTTCGTTTCATTATCTTCGGGTAAGTAATCGTAGGTGAATACGCCGTTGAAATATTCATTCATGTAGCGCAATTCATTACCCAAGATCACGCCGCGCTTGGTCATGATACGAGGCGTGAACGTGTAGTCGTAATTCGGTGCGATATTCCAGTAGATAGGCGCGGCGATATCCAAACCACGAGTCGAACTCATCCCGAAGCTCGGCGTCAACAGACCGCTTTGGCGTTCTTGGCCGACAGGGAACATAGCCCAAGGCGCGCCTAAAATCGGCATACCTGCGACATGGAGGCTGAAATTTTCAGCCGTTGCCATTTGCGAGTCGTAGTCGATTTCCAACGAATCGGCCTCGATCCACCAAGCCTTGCTACCGGGCTTGCAGGTCGAAATCGTGGCGTTTTTCAATTGAGTATTGAGGTCGCTTTCAAATCGGGCGTATTCGGTTTTGCCTTGAAGACCGCGAGCGGCATAGTGATAGCTCACGTCTTGCATTTCGCCCGTTTGGGTTTCAATTTTGTAAGAAAGCTTCGGCCCGCTGAATTTGGCACCCTGACGGATCACGACGGCATTACCTTCCACATCGACTTCGTCAGTCGATTGGGTGTACGTGATTTTGTCGCCGCGAATGACTGTGCCGGCGCGACGCACTTCGGCATCACCACGCAACAAGATTTGATCGTCGGTGGTTTCCATGCGTTGGGCACTGATGAAACTGGCAGAATCTTCATTGACAACATCAGCGGAGCCATCAAGAGAAGTGGCAGCGCGTAAGCCGCTATCGGCACCATGGGCGATTGTTGTGCATGCAAGCAAACAAGCCAAGGTGATTGCGCTCAAACGGGGTTGAGTCACAAGAGGTTTTTTGAATCGTGTCGACATGAAAAACGTTTCGTAAAGTAACTGATGTCAATATCCCATCCATTATAGCCGAAGGGTGCCTTCTACTATAAAATGCGGGGTTGTTTTTAGGGCAATGTTTGCCTAGTGAATCGGATATCGGAGATGGCACTACTTTAGCCTCTCCCTCTTTGAGGAAATCAATACCATGCAAGACTCTCGAGTCGCTCTTCGCCACCAATGGTTGGGTACGATTGCCGATCGTTATGGTTTGGCAATCGATAGCGAACAAACGGCCAGTGCCGACGCTTCTTTCCGTAGTTACTATCGCCTCAACGGCGCTGACAAATCTTTCATCGTGATGGATGCGCCGCCGAGTCATGAGGACGTGCGTCCTTTCATGAAAGTGGCCGGTTTGATGCAAGAAGCCGGTTGCCGTGTGCCGACCATTCATGAAGCCGATGTTGAGAACGGTTTCTTGCTTTTGAGCGATTTGGGTACGCAAACGTATTTGGATGTCTTGAATGAAGACAATGCTCGCGACATGATGGATGCTGCCACCGATGCATTGGTGCAATGGCAATCCATTTCCCGCGAAGGGGTTTTACCCGCCTATGATCGCGCTCTTTTGACTCGTGAAGTGGACCTTTTCTCCGAATGGTATGTGGGTCGTCATCGTCAAAAGGTTTTGGACGATCGTCAATCCGCCATTTTGAAGATTACGCTTGATCGCATTTTGAGCCATAACGTTGCTCAGTCGAATGTCTTTGTTCATCGTGACTTTATGCCGCGTAATTTGATGGTGAGCTCTGACGGTATTCCGGGTATTTTGGACTTCCAAGATGCCGTTTACGGTCCGATTTCTTACGACATCGCCAGCCTTTTACGTGACGCATTCATTAGTTGGGGCGAAGCCTTTGTCATCGATACGACAATCCGTTATTGGGAAAAGGCTCGTCGTGCCGGTTTGCCGGTGCCGGCTGACTTCGGTGTCTTCTGGAAGGACGTCGAATGGATGGGCTTGCAACGTCATTTGAAGGTTTTGGGCATTTTCGCTCGTATCAACTACCGTGACGGTAAGCCCAAGTACTTGGCCGATACGCCGCGTTTCTTGGCTTATGTTCGTGAAACGGCCAATCGTTACGATGAATTGAAGGGCCTTTTGTACTTGGTCGATCAAATCGAAGGTACGGTCCCGCAATACGGATACACGTTCTGATGAAAGCGTTGATTTTGGCGGCCGGGCGCGGCAAGCGTATGCGACCGCTCACGGATGAGTTGCCTAAGCCTTTGTTGGTTGGGGCTGGAAAGCGTTTGATTGAGTGGCAGATCGAGGGCTTGGTTCGAGCCGGGGTGACAGAGGTTGTCATCAATACCGCTCATTTGTCTCACACTTTTGAGCCGATTTTAGGTCATGAGCACTTGGGCGCCAAAATCGTTTACTCCAAAGAAGGCGACTCGTACGATGAAGCCTTGGAAACGTTGGGGGGCATTGCCAAAGCTTTGCCGATGCTCTCCGATGGTGAGGAGCCCTTCCTCGTCGTGGCCGGTGATATCGTGACCGATTTTGATTACCGTCGTTTGGTGGCTCAACGTGAGGCGATCATGGCCGGCGATAAGGTCGCTCATTTGGTCTTGGTCGACAATCCGGCCTTCCATCAAGAAGGTGATATGGGTTTGATTGATGGGAAAGTGACGCGGCAAACACGAGATTTCACATTTTCGAGTTTGGGTGTTTATTCACCGAAAATTTTTAAGAATCAACCGATCGAGTTTTCCAAGCTTTTTCCTTGGCTTTACCGATTCTGTGAGGAAGGTCTCGTCACGGGGGAACATTTCAACGGTCGATGGGACAATGTTGGAACGCCCGAGGCGCTCTCAAAATTGCAACCTTTGCAATAGGGGAAATTCCTCTCACCGTCCATTGAGTCAAATGTAACGACCGCCCACAATATGTAGGGCGGTCGTTCATTTTTTCCTAAAACTTGTTGCGCATCTTGCAAAAGTCGCCCAAAAAATAGGCAGATGGCTTTAAAATGGTAGTCCCATTTCACGCAGGAATGCATTGACGTAATCGGTTTCATAGAGAGATTTATGACCATTCAATTAGGCCCGCATCGTATTGAAGGGCAAGTGTTTTTGGCGCCGATGGCCGGCGTCACGGATGTTCCTTTCCGTCAAATTTGTCGGAATTGGGGAGCCGCTTACGTTGTCGGTGAAATGGTGGCTAGCCAAGCTCATTTATGGGCGAGCGCCAAGAGTCAATCTCGCTTTCGTTTTGAAGAGTCCGATACTTTGCGCGTGACGCAGCTTCTGGGAGCCGATCCCGATGCGCTGGAAAAGGCCGTTTATTTTGCGGTGGAACAAGGGGCGCAAGTGATTGACTTCAATATGGGTTGCCCAGCTAAAAAAGTCTGTTCCGTGGCTTGTGGTTCGGCGTTAATGAAAGATGAGGCCGAAGCGCAAATGCTTTTAAAGCGCTTGGGAGAGGCCGCTCGCGGAGCCGGTGTACCGGTGACGTTGAAATGTCGTACCGGTTGGGATGAATCCCATAAGAATGCCGTCACGATTGCCAAAATGGCGGCCGATGAGGGATTCTCGATGGTTACGGTCCATGGTCGAACGCGAGTCGGCGGTTACATTTCGCCCGTGGAGTACGACACGATCGGTGAGGTTGTGAAGGCCGTTTCGATTCCGGTGGTGGCCAATGGCGACATCATCAACGGGGAGCGTGCTCGTCGTGTGCTTGACGAAACGGGCGCGGCGGCCGTGATGGTCGGACGCGCTTCGATGGGTAATCCGTGGATTTTCCGCCAGATTTCTGCCTACTTGAAGGGCGATCGCTTTTCGGAGCCGGACTATCGTGAACGCGTCGAGACGATTCTTGATCACTGGCAAGCCCATTTTGCATTCTATGAAGAAGATTTGGCGGTTCGAACGTTCCGCAAGCATTTGTCTTGGTATTTGCAAGGATGGCCGAATGCGGCCCCTGCATTGGCCGTCGTGCTTCGTGAACAAACGGGCGAGTCGCAACGTCAACGCTTGTGCGATTACTTTGCTGCACAAGGTTGGATTTGACGAAAAAGTAACGTTGTTTAGTCAAGAGAAACAACAAAGAATTTAGGTGTATCCATGCAAGCTCTCTTACAACCCAATGAAACGGACATGGCTTTTGACGAGCACGCCTCTGCCATTGAAGCGGCGGCTCGTAGTGTTTCCGACGATTCGTTGGAAGCGGCCGTATTGCGAAACCTCGATCGTTATTTCGAGAATTTGCAAGGCACTCAGCCGCACCCGTTGCACCCGATGGTGATTGCGGCGGTTGAAAAGCCTCTTTTGATGTATGCGATGAAATACACCGCTCATAACAAGTGCGAAGCTGCAAAATTATTGGGAATTAATCGCAATACTTTGCATAAAAAGCTTAAAATGTACGATTTAATGTAACGCTCGTTTCGGCAGACTGTGAAACTCGAGCGCGTTCCGTTTTTGTATTTTTCTATTTGTTTTTTTGAGGACATTTACCATGCGTAAACAAGCATTGTTAAGCGTTTCCGATAAGACGGGCGTTGTTGAGTTCGCTCGTGAATTGGCAGCTCTTGGCTATCACTTGCTCTCGACGGGCGGTACGGCAAAGTTGATCGCCGAAGCCGGTATCGAAGTGCAAGAAGTGGCTGACTACACGGGCTTCCCGGAAATGTTGGACGGTCGCGTCAAGACGCTCAATCCGCGTATTCACGCCGGTCTTTTGGCTCGTCGCCCGGATCCGGCTCACATGGCCGCTCTCGAAGAGCACAACATCGATCCGATCGACATCGTCGTTGTGAACCTCTATCCGTTCGAAGCTACGATTGCTAAGCCCAACTGCGCTTTCGAAGACGCAATCGAAAACATCGACATCGGTGGCCCGACGATGATTCGTGCTGCAGCAAAGAATCATGAAAGCGTTGCCGTGGTCGTTGATCCGGCTGACTACGCTCGCGTCGTTGAAGAATTGAAGGCTAACGGTGAAGTCTCCGCTAAGACCCGTTTGGATTTGGCTAAGAAGGTCTTCTGCCACACGGCCAAGTACGACGGCATGATTTCCACCTATTTGACGTCTTTGGACGATGACTTCGCTAAGAAGGAATTCCCGGAAAGCTTCACGCGTCAATGGGTCAAGGTGCAAGGTATGCGCTACGGCGAAAATCCGCACCAAAAGGCTGCTTTCTACCGTGAACACAACATCGGTAAGGGCTTGTTCGCTAGCTACAAGCAATTGCACGGTAAGGAACTTTCCTACAACAACATCGCCGACAGCGATGCAGCTTGGGAAGCTTGCCGCCAATTCCAAGAGCCGGCTTGCGTGATCGTTAAGCATGCTAACCCGTGTGGCGTGGCTATCGGTGCTGACTCTTGCGAAGCTTACAAGAAGGCATTCAAGACGGACCCGACGAGCGCATTCGGTGGTATCTTGGCTTTCAACACGGTTGTGACGGCTGCTTGTGCTGAAGAAATCTCCAAGCAATTTGCCGAAGTGATCATGGCTCCGGCGTTCGAAGAAGAAGCTTTGGCTATCTTGCAAAAGAAGCCGAGCCTTCGCTTGCTCGTGATTGAAATGGGTGACGTTGCTAACGACTTCGAATTCAAGCGTGTCGGTGGCGGTATGCTCATCCAAACGCCGGACTTGCAAACGGCCGGTATCGAACAATTGCGCGTTGTGACGAAGAAGCAACCGACGGCTAAGGAATTGGAAGACCTCCTCTTTGCTTGGAAGGTTGCCAAGTTCGTGAAGTCCAACACGATCGTCTTTGCTAAGGACGGTATGACGATGGGTGTCGGCGCCGGTCAAATGAGCCGCCTTGACTCCGCTCGTATCGCTTCCATCAAGGCTGAAAAGGCCGGTTTGAGCTTGTGCGGTACGGCTGCAGCCAGCGACGCATTCTTCCCGTTCCGTGACGGTTTGGATGTGATCGTTGATGCCGGTGCTACCTGTGTGATTCAACCGGGCGGTTCCGTTCGTGACGAAGAAGTCATCGCTGCTGCTGACGAACGCGGTATCGTGATGGTTTTGACGGGTGGTGAACGTCACTTCCGTCACTAATTGACAAAAAGGGCGTTGCGCTTGGATTTCAAAGCGTAACTAACTGAAAAAATGGCGTCGATTCTTGCGAGTTTGACGCCATTTTTCTTTACAATTAACGTTGGTTTTTTATAAGCTTTTCATTGCTTTTTTGTCATGTTCAATCTTAATCGTCGAACGTTTTTAGCTACGGCAGCCGCGACCGGTTTCGCTTCGTCTGCAATGGCACAACTTCGCATTGAAATTACGGGGGTGGGTGCCAATCAAATGCCGATTGCCATCCCGCAATTTCAAGGAACCCATAACGCACCGGTGGATATCGCAGCGGTTGTCACCGCTGACCTCGAACGCAGTGGCGCTTTCCGTGCCCTCAAAGTGATGGGCGAAGTGCCCGCTGAGGATTTGACGCAACCGCGCGGTCAATTTTGGCAAACGATGGGCGCAACGGTGCTTGTGTTGGGTACCGTGACGAATTTGAGTGATTCGCGATTCGATGTGCACTATCGACTCTTCGACACGATGAAAAATGAGGTCATCGACGAGAAGAAGTTTATGGTGCCTGCTGCCGATTTGCGTTTGACGGCTCACCGTATTGCCGACAGCATCTATGAAAAGATGTTGGCCGAGGGCGGCATCTTCGCCTCTCGCATCGCTTATGTCGTTCAAAAGGCCCAGAATGCCTATGAATTGATCGTGGCCGACAGTGATGGCGAGAATCCGCACGTGGCATTGCGTAGTTCTCAACCGATTATTTCGCCGGTTTGGTCGCCCAACGGTATGTTGTTGAGCTACGTGTCCTTTGAAGCCATGAAGCCCGTCATTTATTTGCACGATGTGCGTTCGGGCGAACGTCGCTTGATTGCCAACTTCAAGGGTAACAATTCTGCTCCGGCCTTTAGTCCTGATGGGCAAACGATGGCTGTGGCATTGTCCGTCGGTGGCGGTACGCACATTTATTTGATGAACTTGAACGGTACGAATGTCCGTCGCTTTACCAACAGTCAAGGCATCGATACGGAGCCGGTGTTCAGCCCCGACGGTCGTTACGTGTATTTCACGTCCGATCGTGGCGGTTCGCCTCAAATCTATCGTCAAGCGCTCGATAGCCGTACGGCCGAACGCGTGACCTACAGTTCCGAATATGCCATTAGTCCGGCTTTGAGTCCCCGTGGTGACAAGTTGGCATTTGTCAGTCGTGTTAACGGTGCATTCCGTGTGACGTTGCTGGATTTGAATACGGGTACGCAATTGATTTTGACCGATACGGCCAAGGACGAGTCGCCGACGTTTGCACCGAACGGACAAATTTTGGTTTATGCCACCGAAGAGCGTGGTGTCGGCGTGTTGGCAACGGTGTCTTTGGACGGCCGAGTTCGCACACGCTTGAGCGGCCAGTCGGGCGATATTCGCGAACCGACTTGGGGCCCCTTGTTGAAGTGATGATTTTTTCCTAAAGGAACTTTTGTTATGCAACGTAAAATGAAGTTTTTGTTGATTGGATTGGCTGCATCCTCCCTTTTGGCCGGTTGCTCCTCCATCGATTTGAATCCGAACCCGAATGAAGGTGGCGTTTACACGGCTGCCGACTTCAATAATCCGAACTCTCCGTTGAGCCAAAAGAGCATTTATTTCGACTTTGACAGCTATGCTGTTCCGGCTGAAGCACAAGCCATGGTCGAAGCTCATGCCGTTTATTTGTCTACGCACCCGACGGCTACGGTCGTTTTGGAAGGTAACACCGACGAACGCGGCGGCCGGGAATACAACTTGGCGTTGGGCCAAAAGCGTAGCGATGCCGTGAAGAACCGCTTGCAATTGTTGGGCGTTCCGGCCGAACGTTTGGAAAGCGTGAGCTTCGGTAAGGAAAAGCCGCGCGCATTGGGTAAGGATGAAGCTTCTTACCAAGAAAATCGCCGCGTCGATATTCAATATCGTACGAAGTAATGCGTACGAGGAACCTGGTCGAATCGATCAGGTTCTTTTGCTTTCGAGGAAATGAGAAAACGAATGCGTCACACGTTATTAGCCTTGGCAGTGATTGCTTGTGGCTTCCAAAGCACGGCCGCATTGGCCTTTGCTGACGATGAAGCTCGCGCTGCCATTTTGGAAATCCGTGAACAAATTAAAGCCTCTCAACGTTCTCAAGTAGCGTTGATGAGTGAGATCGAAGCGCTCAAGCTCGAGAATTCTCGCTTAAATGGCGAGGTCGAAGAATTGACTCGTAAGGTGCAATTGATCGATGCTCGTTTGGTGGAAGTTGAGCCCGCAACGGTGGAATTGGACGGTCGTATCGTGAGCGTTAAGCCTGCCGAACGTCGTGCTTTCGATAAGGCCATCGAGCTTTATCGTGCTCGTGATTTTGCCGGTTGCATCGCTGCCATGGAATCCTTTGCCAAGTCTTGGCCTCAGTCGGCCTATTTGGCTAACGTCGATTATTGGATCGCCAGCTCCCACTATTCTTTGAACGACTTTAAGTCTACGATCAAGGTGACGCAATCCTTGGTGAAAAAATACACCAAGTCCCCGAAGGTGCCTGATACGTTGCTTTTGCAAGCATCGGCTTATTTGAGCGAAGGCGAAATTGCCAAAGCCAAGTCGACCTTGCAATCGATCGTGAAGCGATTCCCGAAGTCCGAACAAGCAAATACGGCCAAGGAACGCTTAAAAGCGATTCAAAAGTTAGGTTAAGAGCCTAGAAAAGGGCTACAATAATCCTTTCTGTCCCAGTTTTTTCGGTTAATACCAAAGAGAACTTAAAAAATGACTTGCTCTATCAAAGGTCAAAAGCTTTTACGCAACCCGTTGTTGAACCGTGGCGCAGCCTTCACGAAGGAAGAACGCGCTGCCGCCGGCGTTCGCGGCTTGTTGCCGTCTGCCGTTGAAACGCTTGAACTCCAAGCTCAACGTGCTATCGAACAATTGCGTAGCTATGAACTTCCGATCCACCGCTATGTGTACTTGGACACGTTGCACAATACCAATGAAACGCTCTTCTACAAGGTCGTTAGCGACTACAGCGAAGAAGTGATGCCGGTAATCTACACGCCGACGGTTGGTGAAGCATGTCAAAAGTTCAGCCACATCTTCCAACAAACGCGCGGTCTCTTCGTTTCCATCGAAGATAAGGGCCACGTGGACGAAATCTTGGCCAATGTTGACCAAGACGACGTGGAAGTCATTGTGGTGACGGACGGTCAACGTATTTTGGGCTTGGGCGACCAAGGTATCAACGGTATGGGTATCCCGGTCGGTAAGCTCGCTTTGTACACGGCTTGTGCCGGTATCGCTCCGGAAAAGACCTTGCCGGTGACGATCGACGTCGGTACGAACAACGCCGACTATTTGGCCGATCCGTTGTATATGGGTCTTCGTCATGAACGCGTTCAAGGCGAAGCCTATGACGAGTTGGTGGATGAGTTCATGCAAGCCGTTCGCCGTCGCTGGCCGAACGTCTTGGTCCAATTCGAAGACTTTGGTAACGCCAATGCTTTCCGTGTTCTCGATCGCTGGAAGGACAACGCTCTTTGCTTCAATGACGACATCCAAGGTACGGCTTGCGTGGCTGTGACCGGTTTCTTCTCCGCTATGCGCGTGACGGGCGGTAAGCTCGCTGATCAACGTGTGCTCTTCTTGGGTGCCGGCGAAGCCGCTACGGGTATCGCTAACTTGATCGCTCAAGCCATTTGCGACGAAACGGGTGAAACGATTGAAGAAGCTCGTAAGCGCTGCTTCCTCTATGACTCCAAGGGTTTGGTGGTTGCATCCCGTACGGACCTTTCTCACCACAAGCGCGAATTTGCTCATGAAGCAGAATTCACGAAGACGTTTGAAGAATCCATCGAACAATTGCGCCCGACCGCAATCGTTGGCGTGGCCGCTCAGCCGAACGCTTTCAACGAAAATGTGATCCGTCGCATGGCCGAACTCAACGAACGTCCGATCATCTTTGCTTTGTCCAACCCGACGTCCAAGGCCGAATGTTCCGCTGAAATGGCTTACCGCTTCTCCAACGGTAAGGCATTGTTCGCTTCCGGTTCTCCGTTTGCTCCGGTCGACTTTAACGGTCAACACTTCGTGCCGCGTCAAGGTAACAACGCTTACGTGTTCCCGGCTTTGGGTCGCGGTGCAACGTTTGCTCGTTCCAAGACGATGCCGGTCGGTATGTTCTTGGCCGCTTCTCGCAAGCTTGCTGAAATGGTGAGCGAAGAAGATTTGGCTAACGGTAGCCTCTATCCGTCCTTGATGGATATCCGCCCGATTTCCGAAGAAATCTCCGTGGCTGTGGCTGAATACGCTTACGCCAACGGTTTGGCTCAAAACGACAAGCCCGAAGATCTCGACGCTGCCGTTAAGGCCAGTATGTGGACGCCGAAGTACTAATCGACTCGATTTGTACAGCTGAAACCAAACCCCTGACGATCTTTTGGTCATCAGGGGTTTTCGTAGTTTTGAAAGTGCTATGAATTCCAATCATTTGTTGGATATCGATACGCCTCAATGGCCCGATGTTACGCCGCCCTTCGATGATGTGGTGGTTGTTGCGCGTCTCAAAGGCGAAGCACTTTTACAGCTACCGGAAGATTTATACATTCCTCCCGACGCCTTGAAACTCTTTTTGGAGTCTTTTGAGGGGCCGTTTGACTTGCTGCTTTATTTGATTCGTAAGCAACGCTTCGATCTTAATGAGATTTCGGTGGCGGCTGTGACCGATCAGTACATGCAGTATGTTGAGCAAATTCGCGAGCACGACATGGAGTTGGCTGCCGATTATTTGGTGATGGCTGCTGACTTGATGATGATTAAGAGCCGCTTGCTCTTACCGGTTGCGCCCGCTGAAGACGGTGAAGTCGAAGAAGATCCGACGGCACGCATTTTGCGTGAAGTGGCCGAATACGAAAAAATCCAAGTGGCAGCCCAACTTTTGGCGGCACTTCCGAGTATCGGAGACGGATTTTGGCGTGCCCAGGCTGCGGCCTACGAGTCCGAAGAGGAGGAAGAACCCACCGTATTGCCACAAGAGCTGGCTCGCGTGTGGTTGGCCGTTTGTAAGCAAGCCGGCCTCAAACAAAATCATATGGTCGAACGACAAGAGCTCTCCATTCATGAGTTTATGTCGGAGATCATTCGACGATTGGAAAAGCAACGATTTGTGGAATTTCGATCGTTTTTAGCTCAAGCTCAAACAAGGCAAGCTCAAGTCGTCAGTTTTCTGGCGATTTTGGAGCTGTCTCGCGAGGGGTTGATTTCGGTGACCCAAGCGGCTCCCTATGCGCCGATTTACTTGTGTAAGAAGGTGCTCGCAACCGGTGACCTTTTTGACGGGCTGGTAGAGTCCTAAATTGTGTCCAAAATTTACAATGCGGACTGCGTAAAAATTTTCTACTGTAGACTACAAAAAATTATTTTTGGAAAGGAATCTTATCCATGGAAATGATCACTGAGTTTTTGACGACGATCCACTGGGGTGCCGTCGCTCAAATCATTATGATCGATATCTTGTTGGGTGGTGACAATGCCGTTGTGATCGCCTTGGCTTGCCGTAATCTCCCGCCGCAACAACGTAAGCAAGGTATCTTCTGGGGTGTGTTCGGTGCCATCGCTTTGCGCGTGGTGTTGATCACCTGTGCCGTTTACCTCTTGAAGTTGCCGCTTTTGAAGGTGGTGGCCGGTGCTCTCTTGATCTGGATCGGTGTGAAGCTCTTGATCCCGCATGAAGAAGAGGATGCCAACGTGGAAGCCAGCACGAAGTTGCTCGGCGCCATTAAGACGATTATTGTTGCCGATTTGGTGATGAGTATCGACAATGTGATCGGTATCGCCGGTGCTGCACAACAAGCCGCCGAAGGTCACCAAACGATGTTGATCATCTTCGGTCTTTTGGTGAGCGTGCCGTTCATCATCTTCGGTAGCCAAGTGATCCTCAAGCTCTTCGATCGCTATCCGATCATCGTGACGTTCGGTGGTGCGCTTTTGGGTTGGATCGGCGGCGGTTTGATCGTCGGTGTCGTTTTGCTCGCAGATTATTTGCCGACCTCCAACATGGTTCACCACGTGGCCGCTGCGATTGGCGCAGCCTTGGTGATCGGTTTGGCAGAAGTTGTCAAACGTCGTCGCGTTACGAAGGCATAATCCAATCACGAGTTGATGCAAAAAGGCTACCTACGGGTGGCCTTTTTCGTATGGGTAAAACGGCGCCTTATCGAGCGTGTGCGCTATGGAAGAAGGCTTTTTTGAGCCGGAGAGGTATTGGCCGAAGGCAGTGCTGGTTTCGGCAATGAAAAAGGCCATCTTACGATGGCCTTTACGCGCTTAGAGCGACGGATTATTGTACGTCTTTCAATTCGCGGCGGAGGATCTTGCCGACAGCGGTCTTCGGCAAAGATTCAACGAACACGATTTGACGCGGGATCTTATAGCCCGTCATTTGAGAGCGGCAGTATGCCGTAATTTCTTCGGCGGTCAAAGACGGATCCTTCTTCACAATCACAGCCTTCACGGTTTCACCGCTCTTGCCGTGCGGAACACCGACAACACCGCATTCCAAAACCTTCGGGTGGGAGGCGACCACGCTTTCGACTTCGTTCGGATAAACATTGAAGCCGGAAACCAAAATCATGTCCTTCTTACGGTCCGTGATCGTGATCTTACCTTCAGCGGTCATGTGACCCACGTCACCCGTGCGCAACCAACCGTCACGGAACACGCCGGCCGTTTCTTCCGGACGATTCCAGTAACCCAACATCACTTGCGGACCCTTAACGCAGATTTCACCCGTGAACTCTTCAACGCGGCTCATGTCGTCGCAACGACCGAGATCAACGAAACCTTCACCGCGAATCGTTACGTCAGTAGACGGCAACGGATAACCGACAGAGCCGTCCCACGGAGCGTCGGCCAAAATGCCGCAAACGCCCGGGCTCGTTTCCGTCAAACCATAAGCTTCAAGAATCGTGCAATCGGTGGCTTCAGCCCAAGCTTCAGCCACGGACTTTTGAATTTGTGCGCCACCGGCGACCGTCAACTTCAAATTCGTGAAGTGGAAGTTCTTGAATTCTTCGTTATGCAAGAGTGCATTAAAGAGCGTGTTCACACCGGTCATCACGCTGAAGTCCCAGTGCTTGATTTCCTTGACCAAACCCTTCAAGTCGCGCGGGTTCGTGATCAAAACGATGTTGGACGTCCAGTTCATGAAAGAAAGGGAGGACGTCAAAGCGAAGATGTGATAGAGCGGCAATGCGCACATGGCCACTTCTTGAGCTTCCTTAAACTTGCCGGAAATCCACACACCCGTTTGTTCAACGTTAGCGAGGATGTTACGGTGCGTGAGCATAGCGCCCTTACTGACACCGGTCGTACCGCCCGTGTATTGCAAGAATGCGATGTCGTTGGTGTTGAGTTCAACCGGAGAGAAGCCCTTGGCATGACCGCGAGACAAGGCATCGCGGAAGGCGACAGCCTTCGGGAGGTTGAATGCAGGCACCATCTTCTTGACGTGCTTGACGACCGTGTTGACCAAAACGCGCTTGATGGTCGGGAAGAGGTCACCGACTTGCGTCGTGATGACGTGTTCAATCGGGGTGTGATCGATCACGCGTTCAAGCGTCTTGGCAAAGTTTTCGATGATGATGATGGCCTTGGCACCGGAGTCCTTAAGTTGGTGCTCAAGTTCGCGAGCCGTGTAAAGCGGGTTGACGTTTACAACAACGAAGCCGGCACGCAAAACGGCAAAAATCGAGATGATGTTTTGCAAAAGGTTCGGCATCATGATGGCCACGCGATCGCCGCGCTTCATGTTGGGCAACGATTGCAAATAAGCAGCCAAATCCTTGGAGAGATCTTGCGTTTGCTTAGCCGTCAACGACACGTTCATGTTCGTAAAGAGCGGGCTATTCGGATTCTTTTGTGCG
Organism: Burkholderiaceae bacterium; assembly: GCA_017646335.1. Classification (GTDB taxonomy): domain Bacteria; phylum Pseudomonadota; class Gammaproteobacteria; order Burkholderiales; family Burkholderiaceae_F; genus Aphodousia. The sequence continues at coordinate 24,406 of JAGCMT010000019.1, read as the reverse complement.
ACGTGATCTAAGAGGCCCGGAATAGACGGGTAGCGGTCCGGATCGATTTCAGCCGGAACGTGAGCCGGGTATTGGGCGAGCCAAGGAAAGTCCTTCATCGTAAATGTCCTATAAATAAAACGTAACTCTTTATTCTACTTCGATTTTGTTGACAAAAACGAGTAGGCCTAAAGAAAAAACCTCAAAAACTCGGATTTGACGAGTTTTTGAGGTCTTAGAAATGATGATTGGGCCGAAATTAGGCGAGCGTCAAGCAGTAACGAGCATAGCTCTTAACGTCTTCCCAGTCGGTGTAGTCGATCACGGTAGTCGGATCCGTCGGGCCCTTGGTCATTTTCATGATCATTTGAATCATCTTCGTATCCAACCAAGACCAGTTCGGGTAGTCAACCTTACCGGCGATACACTTCACATCACGCGGCGTCCACGGAGACTTTTGCAAGAACTTTTGCATGTAGCGGTTGCCTTCGGGCGTTGCCTTGAACGGCGTGCGTGCCACGACGGACACGTTGAAGAAGCTGTGGGGCTTGGCATCCAATTGTGCCTTGTACTTCGTCACAAAATGCATAAAGTGCTTCGTGTACGTACCGTACAAGACCGGAGCGCCAACGATCACGAGATCATACTTGTCCCAATCCACACCTTCGCGATCGGCTTCGATAACGTCCATCACATCGGCTTGATTGCCTTCAGCAACAACGGTTTCACCGATACGGCGTGCGATGCGGGCCGTATGACCGCCGCGGCTTTGATAGACAACGAGCACAGATTTCATGGTTTTCTCCTCAAGTGTTCGGCATCACAATTTCATCCGAACACAAATCCAACGACTTTAAGCTTCAAAGAGCCCTCAACGGGCAATACATCGAAATTGTAGACAAAAAAGATTTTTTAAATCTTAAAGACTCAGAATTCGCCTTGATTTTCCTTAAGAATCTGCAAGGGAGAAGACAAAATCCAGTCAGCTTGCCAAGTGGTGACGTCGTTGGCTAGACCCAAATAGCCGTAAGCGGCGGCTGCAAAACGCATCCCGGCATGACGAGCGGCTTGTGCATCACGAATGTCGTCACCCACGTAAAGCGTTTCTTCAGCCTTAAAGCCGGTTTTGGCTAGAGCCAACAATAAATTGTCCGGGGCGGGTTTGAGTTTTCCGGTGGCATCTCCGCAGACGATTACGCGAGCTTTTTTGGCCATGCCGGTTTGCTCGGCGATCGGTGTCGTAAAGCGAGCGTGTTTATTGGTGACGATGCCCCAGGGAATCTTTCGTTCTTCAAGCCCATTGAGTAACGCATCGACCTCGTCAAAGAGGTGCGAGTCATCACAACAATGCGATTGATAGTCATCCAAAAACTCTTTTTGAATCGCCGGGTAGCCTTCATCGTCAGGAGTCAGTCCTAGAGTGACTTCAATGAGCCCTCGGGCTCCGCGGCCGGCATGGGTACGGACTTCTTCGAAGGGCAATGCCGGGAGACCTCGGCGGGTACGAAGACGATTGGCGGCGCCCACTAAATCGGGGGCGCTGTCAAAAAGCGTTCCGTCCAAATCAAAAAGGATGAAGCGAATCGCAGAATGTTCGGTCATAAAAAGCCCTTTATGAAAAAAGCGCTCTGTCATTACACAGAGCGCCTTTTCGCTACTTAGCAACTAATCAGTGTCAAGCACTAATTATTGAGCACGCGTACCAACGACTTCGATGACAGCGCGGCGGTTCGGAGCCAAGCATGCAACGACGTCAGCGCCGTCAGCACACGTCACGACCGGATCAGCCGTGCCCTTACCTTCCGTTTGAACCTTGTCAGCCGGAACGCCTTGCTTGACCAAGTAGGTCTTGACGGATTCAGCACGCTTTTCAGAGAGCTTTTGGTTGAAAGCGGCCGGGCCCAAGCGGTCAGCGTAACCCGTAGCCATCACAACTTCAACCTTCAAGCCAGCCATGCGAGCGACCAATTCGTTCAACATGTTGCGACCGTCAGCCTTCAAAGCGGCAGAGTTCAAGTTAAAGAGCGTGTCAGCAGCCAAAACAACCTTGCTCTTAGCGGCGATGTCGCCGTCGCATTCGAATTGTTCAGCCAAAGCCGGGGTCCAGTAACCCGTACGGACACATTGCTTGTAGCTGTCCTTGACATAAGCCTTGTTGCTGTCGAGGACATAGGGATTTTCAGCAGCAGAAGCAGCGCCGCTAACAGCGACCAAAGCAGCCAATGCGCTCAAAGCGATAGAGGATTTCATAATAAAACTCCAATTGGATATACGGCTCACTTATAGGCGCCGTTGTACCTTACGGTAAAAGCCTAGTCCTCAAGCCTCGCGAGCATGCTTTTTACAAGGACTCTTCTACCATCAAAGCGCATTTTGCCATTTTTTTGCAAGCTTTACCGAGCTTTCCCTATGAAAATAGGGAGAATTCTGTAAAAGTTGTGTCGAAACGACACATTTGCCGTCAGTCCAGACATGAGAAATCTGTGATCGGTCCGCGCTATAGAGTAATTGCGTGGCAGGGTCTGTCGTTGGAATGGTGTTGATGTCGGCCAAATGGATGGCGACGAGGTCGGCAGCTTTTCCGATTTCAATGGAGCCGATGCGATCTCCCCAACCGATTGCTCGCGCCCCGCCGAGTGTGGCGGCATACAGCATGTCGTGAACCTTCATGGCCGTCGGATCCATTGCAACGGCTTTGCCGAGCATGGCCGCCAATCGAGTTTCTGCCAGTATGTCGAGTTTGTCATTACTAGCGACACTGTCGGTACCGATTGCCACGTTGATTCCCATTTGCATCATCTTGTGAACGGGGGAGAAGCCGCTTGCGAGTTTCAAGTTCGATGACGGACAGTGAGCCACGTGGGCTCCGGCATTGGCGAGCAAGGCCATTTCGTGATCGTTGGGATGAACGGTGTGAACGCTGATTAGACGCTCGTTGATAATCCCTAGATTGGCTAACCGTTCGATCGGTCGCATTCCATATAAACGTAGCGACTCTTGTACTTCGAAGTCCGTCTCATCGATATGCATATGAATCGGGGCGTTATGTCGTTCGCTCAGGCGAACCACGCGAGACAGAGCGTTATCGTCAACGGTGTAGGGCGCATGCGGGCCGACCGAAATACGGACATGGTTGTTGCCTTGGTAACGTTCAAAGAGAGCGTCAGCGCATTTGAAGTAATCGTCGGTCGTTTGGGCCATCGCAGAGGGAAAACCGATGACTAACGCGCTGACGGTGCACTTCATGGCGCAGTCTTCAAAGGCGCGTGCGATGTGTTCGGAGAAGAAATATTGGTCATTGGTGCAAGTGATTCCAGAGAGCAACATTTCTTGTGCGGCTAATTTGGCCCCTTCGTAGGCGAATTCGGGACTCATCAATTTGCCTTCTGCGGGCCAAATTTTGGTTTGAAGCCAATCCATCAGAGACAAGTCCGCCCCCATGCCGCGCAGGATATTCATAGGAGCGTGAGAGTGCGCATTGACTAAGCCGGGAATAACAACGTGATCGTTGAGTTCGATGATTTCGTCAGCCGTTAATTCTTGGGCTTGATTTTGATCGCAAATCACAGAGATGTTGCCGTCGGCAACCCCAATTGCTACGTTTTCTAAAACCGTATTTTTGGGGTGCATCGGAATGGCCCAGCGGCATCGAATCAGTGTATCTACGTGCATGGCAACGCCTCGGAAAACGGTGGTTAAGCTGTCCAATATTTTAGGTTGTTTGACGAGAAAAAAGGCTTTTTTCGAACGAAAAAGCCAGCGATTGAAAGCCGATGAAAAACAATGGATTTTTGCGCAATTGTAAGTCATTGAATTTAAAGAAGATTTGATCGACTTTTGATTGGAAAAGTTGCTTATATTTCTGATAAAATTAATAGGTTAAATTATCTCTTTGTAGGTTGAGAATCTGATGGCTGATAACGAAGAAATCAAGCAAGAAGGTGAAGAACTTGAAACGGTCGCTTCCGAGCAAGAAGAAGCGGTCGATGCATTGCGTCAAAATATTGGTGAAGTAGAGCCCGTTTCGTTGGAAACGGAAATGAAGCGTTCCTATTTGGATTACGCCATGAGCGTGATCGTCGGTCGTGCGCTTCCGGACGTTCGAGACGGTTTGAAGCCGGTGCACCGTCGTGTGTTGTTCGCGATGGAGCAAATGGGTAATACCTTCGCTCGCCCGACGAAAAAGTCGGCTCGTGTGGTCGGGGATGTGATCGGTAAGTATCACCCGCACGGTGACCAGGCCGCTTACGACACGATCGTTCGTATGGCTCAACCTTTCTCTTTGCGCTATCCCTTGGTTTACGGTCAAGGTAACTTCGGTAGCCTGGACGGTGACTCGGCCGCTGCAATGCGTTACACGGAAGTGAAGTTGCAAAAGTTGGCCGGTGAAATGTTGGCCGACATTCGTAAGGAAACGGTTGACTTTGTTCCGAACTATGACAACACGGAAACGGAACCGACCGTGTTGCCGACGCGTTTGCCGAACCTTTTGATCAACGGCAGCTCCGGTATTGCCGTGGGTATGGCAACGAATATCCCGCCGCACAATTTGGGTGAAACGGTGGACGCTTGCGTTCATTTGCTCAATCACCCGGAAGCAACGGTCGATGATTTGATCAAGTTCGTTCCGGCGCCTGACTTCCCCACCGGCGGCATTATTTTCGGTTTGCACGGTGTGCATGAAGGCTATCGCACCGGCCGCGGCCGTATTTTGATTCGCTCCAAGACCCACTATGAAGAGTTTGATAAGGGTCGTCGTACGCGTATCGTGGTCGATGAAATCCCGTATCAAGTCAATAAGCGTGTGTTGGTCGAGTCTATTGCTCACTTGATCAATGAAAAGCGTATTGAAGGCATTTCCGATTTGCGCGATGAAACGGACAAAGATGGTGTTCGTATCGTGATTGAATTGAAGAGCGGTGTTGTGGCCGATGTGGTGCTCAATAACCTCTTTAAGCTCACGCAATTGCAAGACTCTTTCGGCGTGAATATGGTTGCGTTGGTAGACGGTCAGCCGCAATTGCTCAATCTCAAGCAAATCCTTGAAGCATTCTTGATGCACCGCCGTGAAGTGGTGACGCGTCGTACGCTTTTTGAATTGCGTGAAAGCCGCGCAGAGGCTCATGTTTTGGAAGGTTTGGCCGTGGCTTTGGCCAATATCGATGACTTCTTGGCCATCATCCGTAATGCACCGACGCCCGAAGTGGCAAAGGCTGCTTTGATGGGTCGCGGTTGGTCTTCCGATTTGGTTGCCGGCATGCTTCGTCGTGTTGAAGATCAGATGGATCTCTATCGTCCTGACGGTTTGGATCGCCAATATGGTTTCAATTTCGCTGAGGGTCTTTACTATTTGAGCGAAAAGCAAGCCAACAGCATCTTGCAAATGCGCTTACAACGCTTGACGGGTCTCGAACAAGACAAGATCGTTCAAGACTACAAGCAAGTTAGCGCTCACATTGCCGATTTGTTGGATATCTTGGCCAAGCCCGAACGTGTAAGCCGCATCATCGAAGATGATTTGTTGCAATTGAAGACCGACTACAACGACGATCGTCGTTCCGAGTTGGATCCGACGGGTGACCCGAACTTCGATCCGCGTGATTTGATTCCCCGCCGTGAAATGGTGGTGACGATGACGCGTGACGGCTATATCAAGGCTCAACAAGTTTCCGATTACCAAGCCCAAAAGCGCGGCGGTCAAGGTAAGAAGGCGGCAACGATGAAGGAAGGCGATATGATCGACCAACTCTTCATTGCCAACTCTCATGACCGTATTTTGTGCTTCTCCGACTTCGGTCGTATGTACTGCCTTGATGTGTACACGTTGCCCGAAGGCTCTCGTACGAGTAAGGGGCGTCCGATCATCAATTCCGTGCCGCTCGCTGAAGGTGAACGCATCACGGTGGTCTTGCCGATCCAAGACTTCGATGAAGATCACTATGTCTTCATGGCGACGGCAAACGGTGTGGTGAAGAAGACTCGTTTGAAGGACTTTGCCAATGTTCGTCGTTCCGGCATTAACGCAGCCGGTTTGGATGAAGGTGATCACTTGATCGGTGTGGCAATCACCAACGGTGAAAACGACATCATGCTCTTCTCCGACGCCGGTAAGGCCGTGCGCTTTGCCGAAAGCGATGTTCGACCGATGGGTCGTAACGCTCGCGGCGTTCGCGGTATGCAATTGGAAGGCGATCAAAAGATCATTGCTTTGTTGGTGGCCGGTGATGAAACGCAAACCGTGTTGACGGCAACGGAAAACGGTTACGGTAAGCGTACGGAAGTGTCCGAATACACGCGTCACGGTCGTGGTACGAAGGGTATGATCGCAATCCAAACGAGTGAACGCAACGGTAAGGTTGTGGCCGCTACGTTGGTAAAAGAAACCGATGAGATCATGATGCTGACGCAAAAGGGCAAGATTGTTCGCACGTCCGTGAGCGACATTCGTGTTCTGAAGCGCGCAACGCAAGGTGTGACGTTGATCGGTTTGAAGGATGATGTGTTGGCGGCCGTTCAACGCATTGCAGAAGAAGACGTTGTGGCCGATTCGACCATTGAAAAGGTCATGCCGGTTTCTGACGAACCCTATCAACAAGATTTGCAACTTGGCGATTGATGAATCGTTATAACTTTGCAGCGGGGCCGGCAATGCTGGCCCCTTCCGTCAAGCAAGCACTAGCCTCCATGATTATTGATTGGCGAGGAACGGGCTTGTCGATTACTGAAATTCCTCATCGAAGCGAACTCTTCAAACAATTTTTGGATGAGTTGAGAGCGAAAGTCAGACACTTGTTGGGTGTCGACGATCGCTATGAAGTTCTCTTTTTGATGGGGGGCGCCCGATTGCTCTTTGCGTTAATCGCCGAGCAGTTTTTAAAAAACAAGGGTGTCTATGCCGTCACCGGTTATTGGTCGGATTTGGCGGCTCGAACCGCTCAACGCTACGGTCTTGTTGAGAAGATTGAAATGGTTGGCAACCCTCAGACGGCGTTACCTCATAACCTTCAGGGCGATTATCTTTTCGTCTGTAGTAATGAAACAATCGGTGGCGTGCAGTGCACTCAATGGCCTCAAACCGATTTGCCGTTGGTAGTGGATGCCTCAAGCGATATTTTCTCGCGACGCTTTGATATGCGAGGCGTCGGGCTTTTAATGGCCGGTGCGCAAAAAAATGCCGGTATTGCCGGCGTGAGTTTGGTGGTCGTACGAAAGGATTGGCTCGCCGAAGCAAAGATTGCCGAACCGTTGCTGAGTTTCCGCGAGCATGCTCGCGCCAATAACTTGTTGGTGACCCCACCGGCATTGGCTTTGGGCGCGCTTGATGCGACCCTTTCCTGGATCGAAGCCTCAGGTGGCGTGGAGTATTTTGAAAAACTCAACGAAGAAAAGGCCGCTCTAATATATAAGAGCATCGATGAGAGTCAGGGGTTTTATCAAAATACGATCGATGTCTCGGCTCGATCGAAAATGAATGTTGTTTTTTCGTTGCAAGATGAGGCGCTGACGCAAGCGTTTTTGCAAGGGGCTGAGCAACGCGGACTCTTGAATTTGAAGGGGCATCGAGTGACCGGTGCAATTCGGGCCTCGATTTATAACGCCATGCCGCTTGAAGGCGTCGAAGCTTTATGCGCATGGATGGCGGATTTTCAAAAACAAAATCATTGACAATAGGGAGAAACGAATGATTCCCGTGATTACGATTGACGGACCGACGGCGTCCGGTAAAGGCACGGTCGCCGCTCGCGTGGCGGAGGCGTTGGGCTTTTACTACCTCGATAGCGGTGCATTGTATCGTTTGACGGCTTATGCTAGCTTGAAGGCTGAATTGGATTTGGCCGATGAGGATGCAATCGAAGCGGTTGCTAAGGCTTTGGCTCCCGAATTCAAGGGCGGTCGAATCGTTTTGGACGGTGAAGATGTCACCGACAAGATTCGTATGGAAGCCGTGGGGGTTGCCGCTAGTAAAGTGGCCGCTTTACCGCGTGTTCGCAGTCAATTGGTTCAGTTGCAAAAGCGTTCTCGTCAAGCGCCCGGTTTGGTCGCAGACGGTCGCGATATGGGCAGCGTGATCTTTCCGGATGCTCCTTTGAAGGTCTTTTTAACGGCTTCTGCCGAAGCTCGTGCACAAAGACGCTTTAACCAGTTGAAAGAAAAAGGAATAACCGCTAATATTACGACCCTTACCCAAGATCTGCAGGAACGTGACCGTAGAGATATGGAACGAGCAGTTTGTCCGCTCGCACCTGCAGCAGGGGCCAAGATTCTCGATTCGTCGAATTTGACGGTCGAAGAAACGGTGGCACAAGTGCTTACTTGGTACAAGGAGTGCTTGGCTGCTTAATGCCGATAACAATCGGCGATCGGCAAACTGGCAATGGTGCCAGCCCGATTTTTAACCCGCACTTTGCTCGGGGATACCTGGTTTCCGGTGAAGTGCTTATTTATTTTTAATTACATGTCTAACATTACTAATCAACCCGAGTCTTTTGCCCAGCTTTTTGAAGAAAGCTTGGCTCGTCAAGAAATGCGCCAAGGCGAAGTCATCACGGCCGAAGTGGTCCGTGTCGACTACAACTTCGTTGTTGTTAACGCCGGCTTGAAGTCTGAAGCCTATGTGCCTATCGAAGAATTCAAGGACGATCGCGGTGAAGTTTCCGTGAACCCGGGTGACTTCGTGGCTGTTGCTATCGAACAAGTCGAAAACGGCTACGGTGATACGATTTTGTCTCGCGACAAGGCTAAGCGCCTTGCCGCTTGGATGAACCTTGAAAAGGCTTTGGAATCTGGCGAACTCGTGACGGGTACGATCACGGGCAAGGTCAAGGGCGGTCTCACCGTCATGACCAACGGTATCCGTGCTTTCTTGCCGGGTTCCCTCGTCGACACGCGTCCGGTCAAGGACACGACGCCGTACGAAGGCAAGACGATGGACTTCAAGGTCATCAAGCTCGACCGCAAGCGCAACAACGTTGTGGTTTCTCGCCGCGCTGTTGTTGAAGCTTCCATGGGCGAAGAACGTGCTAAGTTGATGGACACCTTGAAGGAAGGCGCCATCGTTAAGGGTATCGTTAAGAACATCACCGACTACGGTGCCTTCGTTGATTTGGGCGGCGTTGACGGTTTGTTGCACATCACGGACCTCGCATGGCGTCGCGTCCGTCACCCGAGCGAAGTTGTTCAAGTCGGTCAAGAACTCGAAGCCAAGGTTCTCAAGTTCGATCAAGACAAGAACCGCGTTTCCTTGGGCTTGAAGCAATTGGGCGAAGATCCGTGGATCAGTATCGCTCGCCGTTACCCGAAGGGCACGCGCCTCTTCGGTAAGGTTACGAACATCACGGACTACGGTGCCTTCGTTGAAATCGAAGCTGGCATCGAAGGTTTGGTGCACGTTTCCGAAATGGATTGGACGAACAAGAACGTCGATCCGAAGAAGGTTGTCCAATTGGGTGACGACGCTGAAGTTATGGTCTTGGAAATCGACGAAGAACGTCGTCGTATCTCCTTGGGCATGAAGCAATGCAAGCCGAATCCGTGGGAAGAATTCTCCCAAAGCCACAAGAAGGGCGACAAGGTGAGCGGTCAAATCAAGTCCATCACGGACTTCGGTGTGTTCATCGGTTTGCCGGGTGGTATCGACGGTTTGGTTCACCTCTCCGACCTCTCCTGGACGGAAGCTGGTGAAGACGCTGTTCGCAAGTACAAGAAGGGCGACGAACTCGAAGCTGTTGTTCTCGCTATCGACACGGAACGCGAACGCATCTCCTTGGGCATCAAGCAAATGTCTGGCGATCCGTTCACGAACTTCACGGCTACCCACGAAAAGGGTTCTGTCGTGACGGGTACGGTCAAGACGGTTGACGCCAAGGGCGCTGTCATCGACTTGGGCGATGAAACGGAAGGCTACTTGCGCGCTTCTGAAATCTCCTCCGATCGCGTTGAAGACGCTACGACGCAATTGGCTGAAGGTGACACGGTTACGGCTCAAATCATCAGCATCGACCGTAAGAACCGCAGCATCCAATTGTCCATCAAGGCTAAGGACGCCAGCGAAGCTCGTGAAGCTTTGGATCGCATGAACCAAGACGCTACGGGTACGACCAACTTGGGCGCCTTGTTGAAGGCAAAGCTCGAACAAAAGTAATCGGAGAAGCATGGTGGATGCCATGACGAAATCCGAGCTGATTGAACGGCTCGTAATTTGCAACAAGCGCTTAACTGCGCGAGACGTTGACGAATCCGTCAAGGCGGTTTTGGATGCGATGACGCAAGCTTTGGCTAGCGGCAACCGTATCGAAATCCGTGGGTTTGGCAGCTTTTCGCTCAATTACCGTCCTGAACGCATTGGGCGCAATCCCAAGAGCGGTGCAAGTGTGACGGTGCCGGCGAAATACGTGCCTCACTTCAAGGCGGGTAAGGAAATGCGTTTACGTGTCGATGGCGCTCCTCGAGTTGCTGAGACCGAATAAGCATTTGCTTGTCGACTAAAGATCAGGGTCTGAGTGTAAAAACTCAGGCCCTTTTCTTTTGGTGCGTCAATATTGGGTTTGTCCTGATGAAGGGGGCCAAGGTAGAAGACTAAAATGGATAACGGTTCCTTTTTGAAGTAGGTGCGTTCATGTTAGGTCTTATCATCACGTTTGGTGCCGTTTGTGCAGCAGCTTATTTGATTGCTAAAAAGTACTATCCGGCACTGAGTCTTTTAGTGGTCGGTTTGGTCACTCTAACGATCGTCGGTTTGATTTCTCCCGATCCGTTGATCACCGGAAAGAAAGCGACGAAACTTTTCGCTTTTGACGTTGTCCAAGTCTTCACCAATTTGCTTCAAACCCGTACGGCCGGTTTGGGTATGAACATCATGGTGATCGGGGGTTTCTCTTACTACATGGACAAAATCGGCGCCACTCGCGCGCTTGTGAGCGTTTGCGTGAAGCCGCTTTCGAAAATTCATGCACCGTACGTGGTGATGGCTGCCGGTTATGTGTTGGGGCAGCTTTTGAATATCTTTGTGCCGTCGGCCGTCGGTTTGGCATTGCTCTTGATGGTGACGCTCTATCCGTTGTTAGTCAGTGCCGGTATCTCTCGCCATTCGGCAGCGGCAACGATCGCAATCACCGGTGCCTGCGGTTTAGGGCCCTCTTCGGGTAACATGATTCTTGGTGCCGAAATCTCGAAGATGCACGTGATGGAATTCTTCTTGAACGGTCAAGTCTTGGTGGCGATGTTTATCATCCCGGCCGTGGCTGTTGTTCATTTCTTTATTCAACAATGGTTTGACAAGAAAGACTTGGCTAGCGGCAAGATTTCCCAAGCCGATTTCGGTTTGACGTCTCAAAGCGCCGAAACCGAAGCGGAAAAGGCTCCGACCTTTTACGCATTGTTCCCGTTGTTACCCGTTGTCTTGTTGTTTGTCTTCTCGCCTTTAATGTACAAGGGTGTTCGTTTGGAAGTCGTGACCGCATTGCTTATTGCTTTGTTGGCGAGCTTTGCTTGCGATCTTCTCCGTCGCCGTAATGTCAAAGAATCCTTTGCAACGATGAAGAGCTTCTTCGATGGCATGGGTAAACTCTTTTCTTCGACCGTTACGTTGATTATCTGCGCTGAAGTGTTCGCCGCCGGTTTGACGAAGTCGGGTGGTATCGCCACGTTGATTTCGTGGGTCGGTTCAATGGACGCCGGTGCGATTGCCATCTTTACGGTGATGTTCGTGATTGTGGCGGTCGCCGCGATGGTGACGGGTTCGGGTAATGCGCCGTTCTTTAGCTTTGCGCCGATGATTCCGGATGCCGCTGCGGGCGTTGGCGCCAATGTCGCCATGATGTTGGTTCCGTTGCAATTGGTCAGCGGTATCGGTCGCTCGATGAGTCCGGTGGCCGGTGTCTGTATGGCCGTGGCCGGTATGAGCGGTATCACGCCGTTTGATTTGGTACGCCGTACGATTCCTGTTATGGCGGTCGCAATGGTGGTATGCTATCTCCGTTCTTTGATGTTGGTCTAAGGAGTTGAAAATGTCAGCAGTCCGTGCTCTGCAATTGCATCTTCAAGATAACGTGGCCGTGTGTACGGTCGGCGTGTCGGCTGGCGATTGCGTTGAGGTTATCCGCCCTGACGGTTCTCGTGGTGAAGTCGTTGCCACGACCGACAATACCTATTGCAATAAGATTGCGTTGGTTGATATTGCCGAAGGTGAACCGATTTTGAAATACGGTGAAATGATTGGGTTGGCAACTGAAAAGATTGCCAAGGGTGCATTGGCTAACGATGCCAATATCGCCAGTCAACCGCGCGCTTATGCGGATGAATACATTCTCAAGTAGGAGGCATGATGCAATTTTTAGGTTATAAGCGTAGTGACGGTTCGGTCGGTGTTCGTAATCATGTGTTGATTTTGCCGGCTTGTGCTTGCGCTTCTGAAACGTGTCGAATCGTTGCCTCTCAAGTTGAGGGTACGAAAAACGTCATTATCAATGTGGGTTGCTCCGACGTGGCTGCTAACACCGAGTTGACTCAACGTGTGTTAACGGGTTTCGCATTGAACGCCAACGTTTACGGTGTTGTGATCATCGGTTTGGGTTGTGAAACGGTGGGTCATCGTCTCTTGCGTGAAAAGCTTCAGAAGTTGACCGACAAGCCGATCGTTTCCTTCGGTATTCAAGAAGAAGGCGGTACGGTTGCTACGGCCGCTTTGGCAGTTCGTGCTGCTCGCGCCATGGTCCATGAAGCCAGCAAGCTTCAACGTGAACCGTGTGAATTGAGCGATCTGTTCGTGGCTATCGAATGCGGTGGTTCCGACGCAACGAGCGGTTTGGCCTCCAATCCGGCCGTCGGTGAAATGGCCGACCGAATCGGTGAAGCCGGTGGTACGACCATGATGAGTGAAACGGTGGAATTCATCGGCGCCGAACATATCTTGGCTCGACGCGGTGCAACGCCGGAAATCCACGACCAAATCATTCGTATTTGTGAAGAGTACGAAAACCACTTGGCATTGGCCGGTCAAGATTGTCGTGCCGGTCAACCGACGCCGGGTAACAAGGTTGGCGGTCTTTCCACGATTGAAGAAAAGAGCCTCGGTTGCATCAAGAAGGGCGGTACGCGCCCGGTGGTCGAAGTGTTGGCCGAAGGTGTTCGTCCGACCAAGAAGGGTGCTTTGATCATGGACACGCCGGGGTACGACATCAGCTCCGTGACGAGCATGATTGCCGGCGGCGCCACGGTGGTTGTGTTTACGACGGGTCGCGGTACGCCGACCGGTCACGCTTTGGCTCCGGTCATCAAGGTGACGGGTAACCGTGAAACGGCAGCTCGTATGGCTGACAACATGGACGTGGATGTCTCCGGCATCATCGACGGTACGTTGACCTTGAAGGATGCCGGCGATATGTTGGTCAAGGAAGTGGTCGAAGTGGCTAACGGTCGTAAGACCAAGGCAGAAGCTTTTGGCTTCTCGGATATCGCCGTTGACCATATCTGTCGCTACATCTAATCGATCGTGAATAAAAACGGGGCCTTAAAAAGCCCCGCATCAGACAGTTGACCGATGCCCTCGCTTTCGAGGGCATTGTCACATCTAGCGTGCAGAATTGTTATATGGTAGTCGAACTTTGCAAATCGTCGAAGAATTTCATGACGCGTTTGGGCATGTAATCGATTCGACCGGGGAAGCGCCCCGTGGGGAAACCGACATGGCCGCCCTGTTCGGGCTGCTCAAGCCAAACGTAGTCGGAGACGTCTTTAAGCGTCGGCAAGACGGCCGCCGGGAAGAACGAGTCGTTTTTGGCGTTTAAAAGCAACGTCGGTACTTGGATGTTCTTCAGTAAGGTCTTTGCCGACGTTTGTTGGCTGTATTCCAAGACGTTACGGAAGCCGTGCAAGGGAGCCGTGAAGAGCGAGTCGAAGTCATACAAACTGCGGCAACGACGAATCAACTTGGAATTGATGATGGCTTGTAATTCTGGGTGTTGACGCAATTTGGCCAACGCTTTCGGAATCATCGTCCACAAGAAAAAGAGCGTGTAGACCTTGTTGAAACCTTTAGAGAGGTACGAAGCGCAGGAAAGCAAATCCAAAGGCGCCCCCAAAGAAGCGGCGGCCGTGATTAACTTCTTGGCTTTTTCGCCTTGCTGACCTAAAAAGAGAGCCAACAAATTCCCGCCGAAGGAAATGCCGACAGCATAAATCGGGGCCTTCGGGAAGCGCTCTTTAATCTTTTCAAGAATCCACAAAACTTCATCGGTCTTACCGGCGTGGTAAGAGCACTTTTGTCGATTCATTTCCTCAGAGCAACCGCGGAAATGCGGAATGCAACCGCGCCAGCAACGTCCGATCACCTCATTCATGAGAGCGACGGCATAGTGTGCTTTAGAGCAACCTTCCAAACCGTGGAAATGAACAACGATCGGCGTGGTCGGATCTAAGTGCTCGTCACGAGTCCAATCCACGTCAATGAAGTCGTCATCGGGCGTTTCCCATCGCTCACGGCGATACTCGACCTTGGGACGGGGGCACAACTTAGCCGCCAAGATGGTTTGCAAGTGCGAACCCTTAGCCCAACGTGGTGCTTTGTAATCGGAGTCGATAATCGGCATGCGCTTAATTAAGACGGAAACAAAATGACATTTTGCGCAATGATATAAAAAAAAAGGGTGCTTTTGTTGGGGTGTTAAATACGTCTTTACCCTAAGAGAAAAAAGAAAACCCAAGCTTTATTTCAAAGCTTGGGTTTGGGTATTTGGTGGAGACGGCGGGAATTGAACCCGCGTCCGAAAATCGTCCATAACCGGTTCTACATGCTTATCCAAAACATTTAAAAGATCTCGTCCTACTTTACGCCTTCTGGCTAGCTCTGATAGGACCAGTCACTAAAGTTTCGATTCTTGTGTTGTAACCCCACAAGTCTCTAGCCTGTATAAGTATAAGACTACTGCTAGTTTTACCTAGCCCAGCCTAGAGGCAAACTGGTGTAGTCCTCGCCGGATTAAGCAGCGAGAGCGAAACGCTTGTTATTGGCGTTTATTTATTTTCCAGCGGATTTACAAGGTGACTGGACCTTGACATGCACCGTGCTACTTCGTGATCCCCGTCGAAACCAGGTCGTCCCCGAAATAACTGAAAGTGGAGGTCAATTATGGAGGAAAAAAAGATTTTTTGCCTACTTTTTTAAAATTATCAACCGTTATTACAGATTTTGTTCTAAAATGCGCAACGTCTTTGCGCAAATGCAAAGTGTTGGATGGTAAGCCTTGTTATCAATGACTTACCGAAGTTAAAAATTTTTATGATGCTTGGTGTGATTGATCTCACACCATGGAGAAATATGGCAAAAGAAGATCTCATCGAAATGAGCGGCGTGGTCCTTGAAGTCCTCCCGGACGCTCGTTATCGTGTGAAGCTCGACAACGGGCATGAATTGGTTGCTTACACCAACGGTAAGATGCGTAAGCACCACATTCGTATTTTGGCTGGCGACAAGGTGTCTTTGGAGTTGTCTCCGTATGACCTCACGAAGGGTCGTATCACGTTCCGTCACATCGAGGGTCGCCCGGCTGCAGCTCCGGCTGGCAACAATCGTCGTCGTTAATCGACCGATTCGAGGAATTCACACGATCCAAATGCCTTTGTTATAAGGGGATTTGGGCGTGATCAAAAAGATCATCTTTTTCTTTGTGAAAAAGGTGATCTTTTTTTTGAGAAAAAACAGCCTATAGCCTGAAAAATGAGCCATGAGAAGGATTTAGTGGCTCAAATACATCGGCTTTATTAAAATTAATAAGTTAGTTTTTTCGTTGGAATCGATGATGGAATTCGAGCTTTGGTTTTTGTTGGTTGTGCCGATTTTGTTCTTGGCCGGTTGGTGGTGTCGTGGTAAAGACCAACAACATCGAGATAAGGAACGTCAATCTCGCGCCTATTTCAAAGGGGTGAATCTTCTTTTGAACGATCAGCCCGATAAGGCGATCGATGCATTGATTGAAGTGGTCAAGTTGGATCCGGAAACGATCGAATTGCATCACGCTCTCGGTAATCTCTTTAGTCGTCGCGGTGAGTTTGACCGCGCAGTTCGTATTCATAATCATCTGTTCAATCGTGCCGATTTGCCGAATTCCGAGCGTTTGTTGGCTTTATATGAATTGGGTTATGACTACTTGAAGGCTGGTCTTTTCGACCGCGCCGAAGACAGTTTTACTCGTTTGATGAATGAGCCTGAGTATCGTTTGGATGCGATGCGAGCTTTGTTAAAGATTTTCTGCACGGAAAAAGAATGGTTCAAGGCCATTGAGATGGCAGCTCGTTTGGAAACGGAGGCCGGTGAAAATCATCAAGTCGACGTGGCTCATTACTACTGTGAATTGGCTGACGCTTCCCTTCGTCAAAAGAAGTTGGAAGAAGCAAAAGAATTTTTGAAGCAAGCACTCAATTCGGATCGTCACAGTGTACGAGCTTTGATTGCATTGGGTGACATTGCCATGCTTGAGCAAGATGCCGAGTCGGCGTTGAATTATTGGACGCGTATCGAGCAGGTTTCTCCCGATCACTTAACCTTGGTTATTGCTCGCATGGCTCAAGCCTATGAGCAAAGTGGCCAGCATGAGCAAGCAATCAACATCGTCCAACGTGCCTTTAGTGATCATTCCGGGCCGGAAATGCTTTTGTTGGCTTCGGACTTTATTGCCAAGACCGAGGGTCCGCAAGCCGCTCAACATTTGTTGAAAGATGCATTAACCAACAATCCCAATTTGTTGGCTTTCGAATTGCTTGCCGAGATGCGTTTAAAAGAGCGCCCCGACGATATGGAATTGCAACTGCTTGTGAAGTTGCTCAAGCCCGAAGTCAGTCGTATCGGTCGTTATCAATGTACGCATTGTGGTTTCCAAGCCCGTAGCTTCCAGTGGTCTTGCCCAGGTTGCTCGTCTTGGGGCAGTTATCCGCCGAAACGTTACTAAATTAGTAGTTTGTTACATTTTCTCGTGTGAAGCTCTGCCTGAATTGACAGAGCTTCCCGTACACTTACGAGTGTGAATTTTTGGAAATTTGAGTTAGAAGGACATCTATGTTTAAACGCATTGGTTTATTCATCTTGACCAACTTGGCTATCTTGGTGATGCTCAGCGTCATCTTGAATCTTGTTAGTTGGTTCTTCGGTGTAGACTTTTCGCGCATTGCTGGCGGTCAACAAAACGTTGTAGCACTCTTTATTTTCGCAGCGGTCATCGGTTTCTCCGGTGCGTTGATCAGCCTCTTCATGAGTAAGACCATGGCTAAGCATTCTATGGGCTTGCAAATGATTGACGTCAATCGCCCGCGCAATGAAGCTGAGCGTTGGATCGTTGAAACGGTTGCCAAGTTGGCTAAGGCCAAAGGTGTGGCGATGCCGGAAGTGGCGCTTTACCATGGTGAGCCCAATGCTTTTGCAACCGGTCCTTCTCGTAATAATTCCTTGGTGGCCGTTTCCGACGGTTTGCTTGCTTCGATGAATAAAGAAGAAGTGGAAGCCGTTTTGGGTCACGAAATGAGTCACGTTGCCAATGGCGACATGGTGACGATGACGTTGATGCAAGGCGTGATCAATACGTTTGTGGTTTTCCTTTCTCGTATCATTGGTAATTTCGTTGATCGCCAGATTCTTCGCAACGAAGATGATGCGCCGGGTGCCGGTTACTACATTACGAGTTTGGTGCTCGATATGGTGTTGGGTCTTTTGGGCTCTATGGTTGTGGCGGCCTTCTCTCGCTATCGTGAGTACCGTGCCGATGCGGGGGCAGCAGAGGCTTTAGGCTCTCCGGTGCCGATGATTAATGCATTGGCTCGTTTGGGCGGTATGCAACCGTCTGAATTGCCGGGCAATGTGAAGGGTTTCGGTATTTGCGGTGGTTTTGGTTCTTTGTTGGCATCCCACCCGCCGATTCAGGAACGAATCAAGGCTTTGCGCAATTTGCAACACTAAGCCGCAAAATTCTATAAAGCAGCCTTCGGGCTGCTTTTGTTTTTCTATCGGGGATTGGGAAGTAGAAACGAAAAAACGAAGCCGAAGCTTCGTTTTTTTGTTCAATGAAGTTCGAAAACTTCATTGAGAAATGTGGGGTGGGAAATGGGACTCGAACCCACGACAACCGGAATCACAATCCGGGACTCTACCAACTGAGCTATTCCCACCATCAAATTTTGGTCCGCCCGACAGGGTTCGAACCTGTGACCCTCGGCTTAGAAGGCCGATGCTCTATCCAACTAAGCTACGGGCGGTTCGACAGGCTGTCGACGTTCGGAATGGTCGGGGTGAAGGGATTCGAACCCCCGACATCCTGCTCCCAAAGCAGGCGCGCTACCAGACTACGCTACACCCCGCCTCAAGTGCGAAACAGAATTATGCATAATATTTTTGAAAAAGACAAGGGAGACGATGAAAAAAATTAAAAATATTTCGTTGGAGGCTTTCTGATATAGTTTTCGACATTGGCACAAAGAAAGGAAGAATCCATGTTTTGGCATTGCGGTTCGATGAAGTTGGATCTTAGCCGTCCTTTGATTATGGGTATTGTCAATGCGACGCCGGATTCGTTTTCTGACGGTGGCGCTCACCATGGTAAAGACGCGGCGATTGCGCACGCTTGGCGTTTGATAGACGAGGGTGCCGATATTTTAGATATCGGTGGCGAATCGACTCGACCGGGCGCAGCACCCGTGAGCGTTGTTGAAGAGATTCGTCGAGTGGTTCCCGTTATCGAAGCTTTGCGTGATTGTGGGAAGGCGATTTCTGTCGATACCAGTAAACCTGAAGTGATGATTGCCGCCATTCAAGCCGGCGCGCATATTGTTAATGACGTTCGTGCATTGACCATGCCGGGCGCATTGGAAGTCGTAACCCAGAGTGATGTCGGCGTTTGTGTGATGCACATGCAAGGGGAGCCTCAAACGATGCAGGATGCTCCTTGTTACGAAGATGTGCTCCAGGAAGTTGAGGATTATTTGCTTGATCGAGCCCGATATTGCGAGTTGCTCGGTATTGCTCGTGAACGGATTTGTTTGGACTACGGTTTTGGTTTTGGGAAGACCGTGGAACAAAATTTTGCATTGCTTGCCAACACGGATCGATTTGTGCGGAGCGGTTACCCGATTATGGTCGGCCTTTCTCGAAAGTCGAGTTTGGGGGTGGTGACCGGCCGTGGAGTGAACGATCGAATGATCGCTTCCGTGTCCGGTGCATTGCTCGCTATGCAAGCGGGTGCACAAATTATTCGTGTCCATGATGTTGCACAGACCGTGGATGCGCTTAAAATTTGGTTAATGACCAAACAGCAACGAATCTAAAGGATTTTTATATGTCTCGTCGATATTTTGGGACCGATGGCGTTCGTGGTTTAGTGGGTGAAGCACCGATTACGCCGGACTTTGTGATGAAGTTAGGCCAAGCAGCCGGTCGTGTTTTGCGTCGCCATGCAGCCGCAGGTCAACATGTTCGAGTGTTGATCGGTAAGGACACGCGCGTGTCCGGTTATATGTTGGAAGCAGCTCTTCAGGCCGGTTTCTCCAGCGCCGGTGTGGACGTTGTGTTGTGCGGTCCGATTCCGACGCCGGCAATTGCTTATTTGACGCGAGCTCAGCGCGCCGATGCCGGTGTGGTGATCAGTGCAAGTCACAATCCGTACCACGACAACGGCATTAAGTTCTTCTCGGCAGCCGGTACGAAGTTCCCTGATGAAGTGGAATTGGAAATCGAAGCAGAACTCGATAAGGGTTTTGATTGTGTCGAAAGTAAGGATTTGGGTAAGGTTTGGCGTTTGGAAGACGCTGCCGGTCGTTACATTGAGTTCTGTAAGTCCACGATTGATGGCAATGTTGATTTGAAGGGTTTGCGTATTTTGGTTGACTGTGCCAATGGTGCCGGTTACCACATTGCGCCGGCGGTTTACCATGAATTGGGCGCCGATGTGGTTGCGATCGGTGATCAACCCGACGGTTTTAATATCAATGACGGTGTTGGCGCTACGCATACGGAAATGCTTTCCAAGAAGGTGGCTGAGCATGGCTGTGATGTTGGCATTGCTTTGGACGGTGACGCCGATCGCTTGATTATGGCTGACGCTCACGGTCACGTTTATAACGGTGACGAGCTTTTATACGTGATGGTGCTCGATCGCATGGCACGTGAAAAAGTCCAAGGTGCCGTCGGTACTTTGATGACGAACTACGCTCTCGAGAAGCGCTTTGCCGATTTGGGTGTGGATTTCGTGCGCGCAAAGGTCGGCGATCGTTATGTGCTCGAACAACTGAAGGCTCGTCCGGGTTGGATTTTCGGGGGTGAAACTTCCGGTCACTTGTTAGTGCTCGATTGCCAAACGACCGGTGACGGTGTGGTCAGTAGCTTGCAAGTTTTAGCCGCTATGCGTCGCAATAATCAGTCGTTGGCTGAGTTGACGAAGGATTTGAAGCTCTTCCCGCAAGTTTTGATCAATAAGCGTATTGAAAAGGGTTTCGATTGGAAGGCTCATCAACCGATGATCGATGCCATGGCTGAAGCTGAATCGCAATTGGTCGGTCGCGGTCGAGTGTTGATTCGCCCGTCCGGTACGGAACCGCTCTTGCGCGTGATGGTTGAGGCTGACGATAAGGCCTTGGCTCAACGTCTCGCACAATCGATTGCCGATACGTTGAATTAACCTATGAACATGTGGAACAGCCGCCTGGAGGCGGCTGTTTTCGTTTAAAGAATCAGTAAAAGAGCGGCAGGATCCAGCCCGCGACATACGGTGCGATTAACGCGGTAACGATACCGGTGAGTCCCATGGCAAGGCCGGAGAAGGCCCCGGCTTTCTCGCTGATTTGGAAGGCGCGTGAGGTGCCCATGCAATGAGCGGAAAGACCGAGAGCAAAGCCTTTGATGAAGTCTTGCTTGATACCGAAAACTTTATACAAAGGTACGGCAATAACGGCGCCAACAATGCCGGTAAGCACCACGATGCAGGCGGTGAATTCCGGGATGCCTTGCATTTTTTCAGCGATGCCCATGGCAATCGGTGTCGTCACGCTCTTGGGCACCAACGACATCGCACTTTCAAAACTGGCACCAAAAAGTGCACGAAGCGCAAGGGTGGAGATGATGCCGACTAAAGAGCCGACCGTTACCCCGATGAGCAACGGAAGCCATAATTTGGCCAATCGATGACGCTGATCATAAAGCGGAATCGCCAATGCAACGGTAGCCGGTCCCAATAACAAATGAATGAATTGCCCGCCGGCAAAATACGTTTCATAGGGGGTGGCTGTTACCACTAGTAAGGCAATCAAGCAAACAATAGCGACGATGACCGGCGCAAGTAAGCTGAAATAGCCGCTTTTTTTGTAGACGATGATGCCGAGTTGATAGGCGAGTAATGTGGCGCAAAGCCAAAAGGCAGGCATTGCCGAAATCGTTGACCAAAGCTCAGTGAGTGTCATCGTCAACCCCCAAGCGCTTGGCTACCCATTGAATGGTTAAGGCGGTGACAATCATCGTAATCGCCGTTCCTAACACGATCACCAGCGTGATGGCGAGCCATTCGGAGGCAATGCGGTCGGTTTGTCGGATGACACCGATGCCGGCCGGAACGAAAAGCAACGCCAGGTGCGCCAGCAGTACGCTGGCCGTCGGTCGGACCTTTTCAATCAAGCCGTCTTTGGTGATTAAGAAGATCAGCATCAGGACCATGCCCAAAACCGCACCGGGAATGGGTAAGCCAAATAAGAAAGAAATCGTTTCGCCGATGATTTGCAACAGCAAAAAGACGGCAATACAAGCCAACATAATGAATCTCAAGTCATTTTTAGAATGACGCATTTTGCCTCTAAAAGCGCCGAATCACAAATATCTTTTTTTTAGTAGTTTTACGCTTGTTTTTTGTGTGGACATTGTCGTAGATTATTCGTTAGTCAATATCCGAATCAAAAAGGAGAGGCTTATGAAATTGTCTCGTTGTGCAGTCGCTGTCGGTTTGACTGTTGTGAGTTCCCTTGCGTTGGCGGTGGTGCCGCAAGTCAGTGACAGCGTGAAGACATCCATTGATCGAATCAACCAAGATCCGGTCATGCAGAAAATGCTCAAAGAGTTGATGTCTGAAGAAAATGCAAAATTCCGCTTCAATACACACATGGAAGTCGCTCGAATTGCCTCGCCCTCTCGTTATGAATTGCGTCGAGCAGAAGAGTTGACGAATCGTTTGACGAAAGAGTGGGGATACGATCCGAAAGATGTGATGACCGAGCCCGGTGGTCATATCAAGGGAGCGGGGATTCAATTGGTCGATGGTGAGCCCGTTTATAACGTTTGTGTGCGCGTACCGGGCTCTTATGCTCAACAAAAGGGTGCTCAGAGTTATAAGGGACAATTTCCGAAAGTCCTTTTAGAAGGTCATATCGATACGGTCAATCCGGCCGTGTTGCCTCCCAAAGATAAGCCCTATGAGCCGGTGAAGTTGCAGTTGGCCACCGAGCCGATCGTGAAGACGCCGGCCGAACTCGCGGCGATTGCCGACGAGTTGCATTTTGATGCGAAGGGGCGAATTATCGAGGATGCCAATTACAAGAAAGCCTATGTGCGTTATGTTGATTTGAAGGACGCTCAGGCTAAGGGTGGTTATCGAATTTACGTTCCGGGTTTTGCCGATGCCATGGGCAATACGACGGCGGTGATGACCGCAGCCAAGATGCTGAAAAAATACAACATCAAACCCGTTTATGATGTTTGGGTTTGTGGGACGGCCGGTGAAGAAGGTAAAGGTAATTTGGCCGGGATGAAACAGTTGTACGGCTATAGTCAAGAAACGGGTAAGGGCAACAATGCGCTGAACTTTGTAGCCAACTTCGGTGCCGACTCTTTACGCCCCGGTTCGGGTACATTGAATTATTTGGGCAGTTATCGTTTTGAGATTGAATATTCCGAACCTGCCGGATTCAAACAAGGTGATAAACCCATGCCGAGTGCGTTGATGGCAATGAGTCGCTCCATTGCGAAAATCGCCGATGTGAAGAGTCCTTGGGATTTGGATAAAACGGCTGAGCGTACGACCTATACGGTCGGTACCAGTCGTTGCGAAGAAGCTGCCGTTGGTTCTCGTTCTCAAAAGTGCACGTTAATGGTGGATATGCGTTCGCCGACGCCGGGTCCGTTGACGGCCATCCGTGAACAAATCGAGCCGACATTTAAGGCTGCCTTGGACGAAGAAAACGCCAAATACGGCTTAAAGAGCGGTGAGCCCGGTGCCGTGTCGATGAAGTTGATTTGGTTTGGCGATCGTCCCGCACATAAGCGTGCCAATTTTGATGACGTGGCAACCCAAATCTATTGGCAAACGGCTCAAGCGTTGGGGATTGACCAAATCAAAGCATTGCGAACGAATTCGTCGAGTTTGAACGACAATGTCCCGGCAGCGGTCGGCGTACCGACGGTGAACTTTAATGTCCATACGGTAGCCGCTTCCGGTGGTGGTCATGCTTTCTATGAATGGGGTATCCCGGGGAATGCACAAGACGAAGGTAAGCGCATTTACCGCATGATTTTGATGGGTTTGACGGCAGCCGGTTACCACAAGAGTAACGGTGAAGTGGTGGCACCGAACGTGGCGCCGATCGGTGTTCGTACGACCGAGGAAATGTACTAAAAGAGGAGATGAACATGAAAGCTAAAGTATTAGTCGCTCTTTTGGGTTCCTTGGTGGCCGGAGTTGCCATGGCCGATGTCTCAACGGTTTTAACGGTGGATTTGTTGGGACCGGGTGGTCACAGTAACGGCGCTTATGGTCGAACCAATGCCGTTCATGCTGCTTCTCGTGCGATTTTAGAGATCGAAAAGGCGATTCCTTCGACCAAAGAATGCGTTGTCTCCAACTTCAATGGTGGCAATTCGGTCAATTCAATTGCCTCCGACGGTCATTTTACGGTGAGCTTAAAGGCTAAAAATGCCAAGGCATTGGAGGCGTTGAAGGCAAAGGTGCAAACGGCTGTTCAGAAGGGGGTTGAGGCAGAAAATCAATTCCGCGGTGTGAAGCCCGGCGATCTGACGGGTGGAGTGCCTGCAGCCATCTCGTTTACGATCCGCTAATATCGTTGGTTGTGACGAAAAGGCCGCTTTCTTTGATGAAAGCGGCTTTTTTAAGGGCCACAAAAGCTCATAAAGTGATACGAAAATAAAATGAATAATTGATCATTGTCAATAATGTAATTGTATCCGCATGAATTTGGATGGTATTATGAGAATCACAAAATGAGCCAATTCAAATGGAGATGAAAATGGATAAGGATGGATGGTTGCAAGATGTGCTCAAAGAAATGGTTTGGGCTGCCGGGTTTAGCGTGGTGAGTGTGGTGGCTTTTGTGAAGCTCTCGACGCTGATCGTGGAAACGATCAAGGGACTTTTCTGAAAAAACAATAAAAAAACTGGCGCCTTATGGGCGCCAGTTT
>JAGCMT010000018.1 GCA_017646335.1 Burkholderiaceae bacterium | reverse complement strand
TCAAAGAAATGGTTTGGGCTGCCGGGTTTAGCGTGGTGAGTGTGGTGGCTTTTGTGAAGCTCTCGACGCTGATCGTGGAAACGATCAAGGGACTTTTCTGAAAAAACAATAAAAAAACTGGCGCCTTATGGGCGCCAGTTTATTTGGACCTAGAAGTGTTTAGGACTTCTTTGTCTCTTATCTTCAAGGAGACGTCGATAAGAGCAATGAGCTTGGGAGAATCCTTTCGATCGCAGAGAATCACCCCTTTTGATTCAAAGCGTCGGAGAGGTAAGCTCGAACTTCTTTGTTACTCGTTATAGTAATCCTCAAACCTTGCGTGAATCTTACGAAACGAAAAAAGTTCTTTGTTGAAAACGATATTAATGAGAATTATTCTCAATTGCAAGAAAAAATAAACCCCGAGTGCTCTCGGGGTTGTAAAACTTTGTTAAGACTTGTTCTTTAACAAATCGCGGATTTCACGCAACAATTGGATGTCTTCCGGGGTGGGCGGCGGAGCGGCAGGTTTGGCCGCTTCTTTGGCGACGGCTTCTTCTTTTTCTTTCTTCAAAAGATCTTCAGCATGCTTGCGAACCTTGGTGATCACACGCACCATGCAGAACACCACAAAGGCTAACAAAAGGAAATGGAAGGTTGCCGTTAAGAAGGAGCCGTAGCCTAAGACGGTGGCACCGGCTTTCGTTAAGTCAACGTAGGTCATCGGGCCGGTGTAGTTCTCCGGCATCGATAAGACCCAGAACAAGTGCGAGAAATCCTGGGAACCGACCAAGAAGCCCAAAATAGGATTGACAATGTCTTTAACCATCGAATTGACGATGGCACTAAAGGCGGCACCGACGATCACACCGACGGCCATATCAATGACGTTACCGCGGCTGATAAAGGCTTGAAAGTCTTTAATGAACTGCTTAGCCATAAAAAACTCCTACAAACAGATTTCAATGAGTCAATTGTAGGCGCTCGTTGTGTCAAAGAAGTGATTTTTCGTCAAAAAGGAAGCAATTCGGTGTATTGTTTCTTACAGAGTTGAAGAAAACCCGGGAGCTTATGATGACAGTATGTCCGATTTCGTTTTTCCGACAATTGCACCCTTTGGCTGAGTTTAGCGGTAAAGAGGTGAATACGGCTCGATTTATTGCTGAAACGCTCGAAAGTATGGGCGTAGAGACCCGGAGCGGCGTAGGAGGCACCGGTGTCGTTGCGACGATTCGCGGTCAGGAGCCGGGGCCGGTTGTGCTTTTCCGTGCGGATATGGATGCCTTGCCTTACTCGACGCCCGATGGTGGTGTTGTCGCAATCCACGCCTGTGGACACGACACGCATTGTGCCATGTTGCTTGCTGCGGTTCCGCAACTTAAAGACATTGTGAAACGAGGCACGCTCAAGGTAGTTTTCCAGCCCGGAGAAGAAAATCTCACCGGAGCATTGGCCATGATCGAGGCGGGCGTTGGCGAGGATGTGGACATCGCCATTGCCGGTCATATTCGTGCCGCACAAGATTTGGCTCCCGGGAAAATTTGTGCACAAATCAATCACGTTGCCTGTACGACGCACATCGTGACCATTGAAGGGCGACCGGTTCATGCTTCACGTCCGCATCAAGGCATCAATCCCGTGGATGTTGCCGCCAATATGATCGTTGCATTGAATGGGATGCGAATCGATCCGAACGAAAGTTGGTCAATTAAAGCCACCCGAATCCAAAGCGAACCCGGAGCAACCAACACGTTGGCCGCTTGGACGAAGGTGATGTTGGATTTGCGTGCTGAAACGAATTCGGGATTGGCCGAAATGGTGGCAAAGCTCGAGTCGATTGCTAAGCACACGGCCGAGGCTTATGGAACCACGGCTAAAGTGGAACTCATTGAAGAGTGCCCGGCATCCGAATACGACCCGGCGATGGTTGCTTTGGTCAAAACGACCATTGCTGAAGAGTTCGGTGCGGAAAATGTGGTCGATGCTTGCAGCGGCGGGGGTGAAGATTTCCATTTCTTCAAGACGAAAAAGCCCAGTACGCAGACCGCTTATTTCGGCATTGGCGTCGGTGCGACACCGGGCCTTCACGACCGTAATATGACACTTGACGAGAAGTATTTGGTCAATGGCACAACCATGTGGGTGGCTTTGGCTAAGAAGCTTCTTGGCTAAAAAGTAACGATAGCAAGAGCGTGTCGGGTTGTTGTGTTCCCGATGCGCTCTTTGGCTTCAAAAAAACGAATAAATCCGCTAAGATAGCGCTTCTTTCTTTTTTGGCCGGTAAAGCCATGTCTAATACTGAATTACTTTTATCTGATTTTGATTTCGATTTGCCCGAAGAGCGTATCGCTCAATTTCCGTTGGCAGATCGTAGTGCTAGCCGCTTGTTGCATGTTCGTCCTGACGGTTTGGATGACTTGCACTTCTACGACATCATCGATCTTTTGCGCCCCGATGACCTTTTGGTGATGAACAACACCAAGGTGATCAAGGCTCGTATGCTCGGCAAGAAAAAGACGGGTGGCGCAGTCGAAGTGTTGATCGAGCGTATCACCGGTGAGACGACCGCGATTGCGATGACGCGCGCAAGCAAGAGCCCCAAGGCAGGTTCTTTCTTGGTGTTTGAAAAAGACGGTCATGTTGAAGAAGTGGAAGTGACGGGGCGCGAAGGAGAATTCTTTGCTCTTCGTTTTGCTCGTCCGGTTTTGGATGTTCTCGACTTTTTCGGCAACGTTCCGCTTCCGCCGTACATCACTCATGCTGCCGATAAGAGCGATGAAACCCGTTATCAAACGGTTTATGCCAAGAATCCGGGTGCAGTTGCCGCTCCGACGGCCGGTCTTCATTTCACCGATGATATTCTTCAACGAGTGAAGGCAAAGGGTATTGATACTGCTTTTGTAACGCTTCACGTTGGTGCCGGTACGTTCCAGCCGGTCCGTGTCGAACGTTTGAGCGAACACGTGATGCACTCTGAGTGGTACACGATCGAAGAAGAAACGGTGCGCAAGGTCAACGAAGCCAAGGCGGCCGGTCGACGTGTGGTTGCCGTGGGTACGACGAGCTTGCGTGCGCTTGAAAGTGCAGCCGTGGAAATGGGCAAGATCCAAGCCGGTTCTCGTGACACGCGCTTGTTTATTAAGCCCGGTTACACCTTTAATGTGATCGATGCATTGATCACGAATTTCCACTTGCCGAAATCCACCCTTTTGATGTTGGTTAGCGCATTGGCCGGTAAGGACCGTATCGAAACGGCTTATCAGCATGCCATCGAACATGAGTATCGCTTCTTCAGTTATGGGGATGCGATGTTGTTGGAAAAGAATCCGGAGATGCAAAAGTGAGTCTCGAATTTACGTTGAAAAAGACCTCTGGCAAGGCTCGCCGAGGCGAAATGAAGTTGAACCACGGTGTGGTCCAAACGCCGATTTTTATGCCGGTGGGTACCTACGGCACCGTTAAGGGGATGGCTCCGAACGAGCTCAACGAAATCGGTTCCCAAATCATTTTGGGCAATACGTTTCACTTGTGGCTTCGCCCGGGTTTGGATGTCGTGGAAAAGCACGGCGGTTTGCATCGTTTCATGGGTTGGGACAAGCCGATTTTGACCGACTCCGGCGGCTTCCAAGTGTTCTCTTTGGGGGGCTTGCGCAAGATTACCGAAGAGGGCGTGAAGTTCTCCTCCCCGATCAATGGCGATAAGTTGTTCTTGACGCCGGAAGTTTCCATGCAGATCCAAAAGATCCTCAATTCCGACATCGTCATGCAATTTGACGAATGCACGCCGTATGAGATCGACGGTCGCCCGGCAACGGAAGCTGAAGCGGCCAAGTCCATGCGTATGTCGCTTCGTTGGGCAAAGCGCTGTAAGGATGAGTTTGAGCGTTTGGAAAACCCCAATGCGCTTTTCGGTATCGTCCAAGGCGGTATGTTCGAGCACTTGCGTGAAGAATCTTTGCGCGGTTTGGTCGAGTTGGATTTCCACGGTTACGCCATCGGCGGTTTGAGCGTCGGTGAGCCCAAAGAAGACATGTTGCGCATTTTGGATGCGATTGCCTATCAATTGCCGGAGAATAAGCCCCGTTATTTGATGGGCGTGGGAACGCCGGAAGACTTGGTGGCCGGTGTGAGCAACGGTATCGACATGTTCGACTGCGTGATGCCGACGCGTAATGCTCGTAACGGTTGGCTCTTTACGCGCTACGGTGACGTGAAGATCCGCAATAGCAAGTACAAGGATGATCTTCGTCCCTTGGATCCGACTTGCAACTGCTACGCTTGCCGCAACTTCTCTCGTGCCTACTTGCACCACTTGCAAAAGGTCAATGAAATTTTGGGTGCTCGTTTGAATACGATCCACAATTTGCACTACTACCTCAACTTGATGCAAGAGATGCGTGACGCACTTGATGAAGACCGCTTCGAGCAGTGGAAGGCTCAGTTCCACGCCGATCGCGCTCGTGGCGTGGAATAATCAAGTTTTGTTGCAAAAAGACCTTGATTTACGGGCACTTTTCAGGAGAAAAGGCTCGTATAATATGAAAGATTTTTTACTATAGAACTGTTTCATTAGTTCGATTTTTATTTGATTGGAGAAACACATGTTTTTTATCTCTGACGCGATGGCCCAAACGGCCGGTGCTGAAGGTGGCGCGATGGGCTTTATCGGTAGCTTCTTGCCGATGATCTTGATCTTTGTTGTGTTCTGGTTCTTCTTGATCCGTCCGCAACAAAAGCGTCAAAAGGAACATGCCAAGATGGTCGAAGCTTTGACCAAGGGCGATGAAGTTTTGACGGCCGGTGGTATTGCTGGTCGCGTGGCCGATGTCGGCGAACAATACATCGTTGTTCAAATCGCTTCCGTTAAGGAAGAACCGGTTTGCTTGACGATCCAACGCATGGCCGTTCAAATGGTCTTGCCGAAGGGTACGATCCAAACGTTCTAATTTTGAGTTTTTACTCAAAATGACATCGATTGCAGAAAGAAGGGCTTAGTCTCTTCTTTTTGCGTTCGTAAAAAGGCAGAAATCCCGCCTGTTTTTAGGGGTTTTTATCGTTGGGGGAATAACGTGAACCGTTATCCGTTGTGGAAATACATCGTCATTGCCGTCGCTTTGATCATCGGCATGATCTACACGACGCCGAACTTCTTCGGTGAGTCGCCCGCCGTGCAGATCTCCAGCCAAAAAGCGACTGTCAAGGTCGATGAAAAAGTTTATGCGCAGGTCAATGCTGCGCTTGAGTCCGCTCAGATCAAACCCAATGGCATTTTCTTTGAGCAAGGCGCTCAGCAGTCGACGATTCGAGTTCGTTTCGAACCGACGCAAGCCGAGATGCAATTGCAAGCCAAGGAAGTGATCGAAAAGGTTTTGAATCCTGATCCGACCAACCCGGCTTATGTCGTGGCTTTGAATTTGGTTCCCAATACGCCGCAGTGGCTCTTGAGTCTTCGTGCTTTGCCGATGTACTTGGGTCTTGACTTGCGCGGTGGTGTTCACTTCTTGTTGGAAGTGGATATGCGTGCTGCCGTTCAAAAGCGTGTGGAAGCTTTAGCGGGTGACATGCGTACTCAATTCCGTGAAGAACGTATCCGTCACGCAGGTATCACGCGTAATGGTACGGCTTTGGACATTGCATTCCGTTCTGAAGAAGAACGTGCCAAGGCTCACGATTTGTTGCGCAATACCCATGGTGAATTGGTGTTGAGCCAAGAAGACGTCGGTACCACCTACAAGCTTGTGGCCGCTCTCAATGAAAGCGCCATGAAGGATGTTCGTGACTACGCTTTGAAGCAAAACATTTCGACGTTACACAACCGTATTAACGAATTGGGCGTGGCAGAACCGGTGATCGCACAACAAGGCGCCAGCCGAATCGTCGTTCAATTGCCGGGTGTCCAAGACACGGCAAAGGCCAAGGATATCTTGGGTCGTACGGCAACGCTTGAAATTCGTTTGGTCGATGACTCTCCCGAAGCTTATGCTCAAATGGCAGCCGGTACGGTGCCGTTCGGTGACGAACGTTACCTTGATCGTTCCGGCATGCCGATCCTCGTCAAGCGCCAAGTGGTTTTGACGGGTGACAATTTGAACGACGCTCAACCGGGCTTTGATCAACAAACGCAAGAGCCGACCGTGAACTTGGTGCTCGATAGCCGCGGTGCTCGCATTTTCCAAGACGTCACGCGTGAAAATGTCGGTAAGCGTATGGCCATCATCTTGTTCGAAAAGGGCAAGGGTGAAGTGGTGACGGCTCCGGTTATCCGTCAAGAAATTGGCGGCGGTCGCGTCCAGATCTCCGGTCGTATGACGGCTGTGGAAGCCACGGATACGGCATTGCTTTTGCGTGCCGGTTCGCTTGCCGCTCCGATGGAAATCATCGAAGAACGCTTGGTCGGTCCGAGCTTGGGTGCCGCCAACATTGAAGCCGGCTTTAAGTCGACGCTTTATGGTTTCGGTGTCGTGGCCATCTTCATGATTGTTTACTACCACGTCTTCGGTGCCATCTCCGTGTTTGCGTTGGTCTCCAATGTGATGCTTTTGATCGCATTGTTGTCCATGTTGCAAGCGACGTTGACCTTGCCGGGTATTGCCGCTATTGCATTGACTTTGGGTATGGCCGTTGACGCCAACGTGCTTATCAACGAACGTATTCGTGAAGAATTGCGTGCGGGTCGTACGCCGCAGCAGGCCATCAGTGAAGGTTTCGATAAGGCCTTTGCAACGATTTTGGACTCGAATATCACGAGTTTGATCGCCGGTGTGGCCTTGTTGATCTTTGGTTCCGGTCCGGTTCGCGGCTTTGCCGTGGTGCACTGTTTGGGCATTATGACGTCCATCTTTACGGCCGTTTGCGTGTCTCGTGCCTTGGTCAATTTGATTTACGGTCGTAAGAAGAAGTTGACGAAGATCCATGTGGGTCAAGTCGATTGGAAATAAAAGGAGAGTGTGATGGAGTTATTTAAGATTCAACGCACGATTCCTTTCATGCGTTTTTCCAAGATCTTTAATACGCTTTCGTTGGTTTCGTTCGTGGTGGCAGTGGCTTTCTTGATCTTGAAGGGTTTGTCTTTCTCGATTGAATTCACCGGTGGTACGGTGATGGAAGTCAGCTATCCGCAAGCCGCTCCGGTTGAACAAATCCGCGATACGATCAAGAAAGATCTCGGTTTGGAAGCCGCCGTTCAAAACTTCGGTACGGCTCGTGATGTGATGATCCGCTTGCCGGTCATGGAAGGTCAAAATTCCGGAGATCAAGCCAAGCAAGTGATGGAAGTGTTGCAAAAGACCGAAGCCAACGTGCAATTGACGCGTGTGGAATTCGTTGGTCCGCAAGTCGGTGAAGAATTGGCTAGCGACGGTGCAACGGCACTCTTGCTTGTCTGTATCGGCATCATGGTCTATTTGGCATTCCGATTCGAATGGAAGTTCGCTTTGGCAGCCATCATCGCTAATATGCACGACGTTGTGTTGGTGGTGGGCGTTTTTGCTATCTTCCAGTGGGAATTCTCTTTGCCGGTCTTGGCTGCCGTGTTGGCCGTGTTGGGTTACTCGGTTAACGAATCGGTGATTATTTTTGACCGTGTTCGCGAGCACTTCAAGAAGATGCGTCGTGCCAGCACGGTTGAGGTGATCAACTCTGCCATTACGGCTACGATCTCTCGTACGATGATTACTCACGGTTCTACTTTGGCTATGACGTTGGCAATGTACTTCTTCGGTGGTCCTGCTTTGCATTACTTTGCATTGGCCTTGACGATCGGTATTTGCTTCGGCATTTATTCGTCCGTCTTCGTTTCGGCGGCCATCGCGATGTACTTGGGTGTCAAACGTGAAGACTTGATTCGTCAAGTGAAGAAGGATGAAGTCCAAGAGTTAGTGCCTTAACTTCGCCTCCTCAGTGATGAGGGCGTAGAGTAAAGACCTTAGGGGAGATGAAAATCTCCCCTTTTCTTTTATCTACACGGTCAAAATTGGCCTATGATTGAATAATCGACCGCTCATGAGTTGATGAAGGGAGAAAACGATGAGTGATATGTTATTCAAGAACTTGGCTGCCGCCCCCGGCGATCCGATTTTGAGTATTTCCGAAGCATTTCGAGCCGATACGCGTGCCGAAAAAGTCAATCTGAGTGTCGGCGTGTATTTGGATGAAAGCGGGAAAACGCCGATTTTGGACGTTGTTAAGGATGCCAAGTTTGCCTTAGCCCAATCGTCGATTCCGCATTCGTATACGGCGATTCGAGGCTTGGAAGGTTATCGTGCTGCCGTGCAAAAGATGGTCTTTGGGGCCGATAGCGAAGTCGTTCTCTCCGGTCGAGCAGCCACGGTTCAGACCCCGGGCGGTACGGGTGCGCTCAAGGTCGGTATGGACTTTATGCACTATGTGATGGGCGTCGAAGCCGGTGCAACGAGTGTGCCGACGTGGGGTAATCACAATGCTTTGTTGCAATTGGCCAATTTAAAAGAATTGCATTATCCCTACTACGATGCCGCCAATCATTGCGTTGATTTTGATGCGATGATGACCGGTTTGAAGGCATTGCCTGCCAAGACATTGGTTGTGCTTCACTCTTGCTGCCACAATCCGACGGGTTATGACCTCAATGAAGCTCAATGGCGCGAAGTGCTCCAATTGTGCCAAACCAACGGTTTGATTCCTTTCTTGGATATGGCTTATCAAGGCTTTGGTAAGGGCTTAGAAGAAGATGCTTTCGCCATTCGCCTTTTTGCAGAAAGCGGGATGAGCTTTATGGTGGCAACGTCTTACTCCAAGTCGTTCAACCTTTATAGCGAACGAATCGGCGCTTTGACCGTGGTGACGCAAAATGCCATCGAAGCACAAAACGTGTTGACGCAATTGGAAGGCGTGATTCGCTGTAATTATTCGACACCGCCGGCTTTCGGTGGTCGTATTGTTGAGTATGTGTTGAGCGATCCTGAACGCTATGCTCGTTGGGAGGTCGAATTGACCGGTATGCGTACGCGTATCCAACGTATGCGTCATGCATTGGCTGATGAGATGGCTCGAGTGGGAGCCAAGCGAGATTTTGCGTTTGTAACGCATCAAGCCGGTATGTTCTCGTTTACGGGATTGTCGCCCGAACAAATCGATCGTTTGGCCAAAGAATATGCCATTTATGCGGTTCGTAACGGTCGATTCTGTATCTGTGGCTTGAACGATTCGAACGTTAAGTACGTTGCACAATCGGTCGCCGCCGTTTTGTAATTTACGATCGCTAAAGAAAAGAAGCCGCGCTGATTGGCGCGGCTTTTTCGACCGTTAGATGGACTTCTTATAGAGCGCGTACAGCACACCTCGAATGATGGTGTCGGTGGTACGCGTACTGACCCCTTCGATTTCGTCGGGCGACTCCATTTGCGTCGTATCGTATTCATGAGGTTGTTTCTTCATCTCATCGATCACGACATCCTTCCAGAAGGGAGGTGCTTCACTTTCTTCCCAGTAACCACGACCGCGGCCGAAGTGTGCAACGGCCAAGTAAAGCAAAATCGCTTCCAAAAGGAAGTTTTGAAGTGCCATCTTGCTCCAGGAGACCTTCGTGCCGGATACCCCCTTGACTTGGTTATAAGCGACAGCCGCACCGGCACCGCCGATGGCGCCGATCACCGTACCTAAGAGCGTACCCAAACCCATGCTTAAACCGCCCGTGGCAATGTCAGCAGCCAAACCGGTTGCCGCACCGGCGCCGACGCCGACAATGGCGGCCCCCTTGGGATCGGCGGCTTTGTGAACCGTCCAGTCCGTCTTCAAACGGCGAAGCAATTCACGTTTGACACCGGAACCTTCGATACCGTGCGCATCGATCAAGCGTTGCGTCAATACACACAAAAGATCCGCAG
This sequence comes from Burkholderiaceae bacterium, assembly GCA_017646335.1. Classification (GTDB taxonomy): domain Bacteria; phylum Pseudomonadota; class Gammaproteobacteria; order Burkholderiales; family Burkholderiaceae_F; genus Aphodousia. Next base: position 78,530 of record JAGCMT010000018.1, on the reverse strand, counting down.
CACGAGCAGCCAAGGCATTCTTGGCATCGATCACGGGACCGGATTCGGTTTTCACCATGCCGAAGCGACGACCCCAGTCTTTAACCTGATCCGTTAACGAGTAATCGGACAGCAATTCGTGATCCAAAGACAACTGCGTCAAATAGTGAGAAATGGCTTCAATGGACGTGGAGTAAACGGCTCGGCGTTGACGGCTCCAAGCGTTACGCAAGCCTTCAAAAGTGACCTTTTGTTGTTCCGTGAGAACTTTGCCGATCGAGTCAAAAAGTGCGAATTCTTGCACCCAGCAACGAGCAAAGGCATCCATCGGCAACACGTCTTTGACCAAGGGGAACTGAGCCATAAAGTCTCGCCATTGTTGCAACTCGGCTTCTTCGACGGCCTGTTCGCGGGGCTTACCCATTTGGTTGAGCAACACGATGACGGGCTTATTGATCCAAGAAAGGATCTGCATTTCGGCACCGATGTAGTTGCTTGCTTGCGGGGATTCGCTGGCATTGACCAAATACAAGACGACGGAGCTCGTGTCCTTGACGTGCTTGATGGCACGTTGGTTCAACCACAAGGCCTTGTTCGACATGCGATCCCACAATTCGGATAAGAACCAACCTAACGGGTTGGAGCGACCTTCCAGGCGTTGTGCCAAGCGGATACTGTCACCGAATCCCGGGGTGTCCCACAATACCAATTCGGAGCAACCGTCGGTGCCACGAATCAAGACATGATCGTCAGCCGTTTCCGTCACATGCGGGCGGTCAGCCACTTCACCGATATCTCGTCCCAACAAGGTACGAGCCAACGTGGTCTTCCCGATGTTGGTATGAGAAACCAAGCTCAAGTTGATGCGCATAAGCTCTAAATTGGTCATGTCCTATCCTTAGTATTGCATCGTTGCATCTTTCATGGCCGTGCAAGTGGCGTCATCAGGGTGGATACCGGCATGGTAAAACACCACCGGCACGCCGATTTGCGCAGCAAATTCTTTCCAAAGTTCCTTACGGAACGTCACGCGATCGCTAAAGTCACCGAAGCGAGCCATGTAACCGGCCATGTCGACCAAGAGTACCAATGTAGTCTTGCCGATACGTTGACGTACGGCTTCAATAGCGGCACCTTGTACTTCAGCTTCGGGTGTTGTCGTTGCATTCATCAATGCCCACACCTGTTGCGATTGGCTGACGACTTGCAAGCTCAACGGAGCATCTTCATTTTGAAGATCCCAAACGTGATTTTTAACTTCCGAGAGGTTAAAGCCCATAGCTTCGGCCAAACGGTAGGCCGACTCGACCGTGGCTTGACTGTTATTGGTCATCGGAACCAGAAGGTCGAGCACCATGGCTTCGGCTCGCCACGTACGCAAAATGTGGCTGAAATAGCGTTGTTCAAGGTCCAACGGGAACTTGCGCTTGAGTCGAGCGATTTGCAACGTGTGGTACAAAACCATCATTAAGCGCGGAATGACAACGAAAATCGTCAACATGACGATCATACGAAGTAACCAATCGCCGGCGGCGGCATCCGCACCATGGATAGCCAAGCGGTCAAAGCGCATATTGGCCAATTCCAAAATGTTGGGCATCGGACCGATGAAATTCGTCAACGCACCGTACGAGTAATGAATGATGTTGTAGACGACTTCAGGACTTTCGGCAAACCACGTACTTTCCCAACCGACGACATAAGAGGTGCCGACACCGCGAAGGGAGACACTGGCGATGATGCCAAGCACAAACCCCAAGGCAGCCAAATGGAATGCGCGAGAAGCGACATGACGCGTAAAGGGTTGAGCCAATTGACGAAGGGCGCTTCCCGATACTTTGTCGTTGGAAACGAAACGGTTTTCGAGGAATTCAAACACCCCGCGAAGACCCAAAATGTTGCTCGGTCGACGACGCAACACGGTCGAAACAAAGGAACAAAGGTAAACGAGGATGTTCCAAAGCAAGACACCGAAGAAGGGGAAGGCCAATAAATTGATACGAGAGTCCGTCGAGGTGAACTGATCGGTGATAAGGCCAAACACAAAAGCAATCACAAAAAGCGCCCACGACAACCAAGCCGGTGCCATAAATTTGATGGCTCGGGGCTTGAGCATGGGATTTTTGGCCATGATCATTTTTTCGACGATACGGGCACGAGCAACGAGAAAATCAGCGGCACTGGCCGATTCTCCGATGGCGAGTGCAGCTTGGCGAGTCGCTCGATTGGCATCACTGCTTTCCCAATCGAGATTGGCATTTTCTTCGAGTACCTGTGCTTGAGCGACGATCTCGGCATCACGCACGGAGAATTGCCCGATTTTTATATTGGTATAGGACTCACTCATAGCAAGTAAATGGAATAGGGAATAATTCAAGCTACTATTTTACCTTGGCGATGGACAACAAGGCCTCCCCTAAATGAACGAAATCGCTTAAAAATCAAAGAAAATAGAAAAACTTTGTGAAGTTTCTACGGTCTAGAAAATTAAAAAAACGGGAATTTTTTTGCGGTTTCTCTAAACTGTCTTCGTAGTAAGAATTCGCTTTGTTTTGCGTCGGTTTATGTCGTTATATATTCGAGTTTGTGATACCTATGAATTGCTTCGTGAGCAATTGATTTTGAGCCTTCAAACCAGTTTTCAAAAAGAAGGTGTCTCGGCCTTGGCCTCCATTCCCGTGATCGTTCCTAATTTGGGGATCGGTCGCGATGTGCGCATGGCTTTAGCCAAGCGTAACGGTATCGATGCCAATGTGACATTTGGGTATTTGGCCGAATGGACGTGGTCGGAATTAAAGCGCCTGGATCCGAATTTTCGAAGCATTGAAGGTCTTCAAGGTGACGCACTTATTTGGCGCATCGATCACTATTTGGCCGACTCTGATTTTGTTGGGTCATTTTCTCGTTTAGCTACCTATCTTGCCGATTGCGATCGCAAAAAGCGATGGCAGTTGGCCACCCATATCGCTCAATTATTTACCCGTTATAACGCGTATCGTTTGGATTGGGTTCAAGCCTGGATTCAACATCAAGATCCGCAAGAGCCCCTTCTCGCCGAGGATAAAGATTATGAGTGGCAAAAGGCTTTGTGGGAACGCTTGGGGGAAGATTTGGCATTGGCAGCAATCCATCCGGCCGATGCGCTTTATCGAGATGCCGGTCAATTTTCGACCGCAACGGATTTGCACGTTTTCATTCCGCAAAACGTTCCGCCGCTTTACCTTCGCCTGATGGCACGTTTGTCGCGTGGTCGCGACGTCTACGTTTATCTCAAAAATCCGTGTTCGCAGTTTTGGCTGGATATCCAAAAGCGTCGTAGTGATGTTCTGGATACCTCCGGCAAGGATGATTTGCATTTGGAGGCCTTGGAAGGTCATCCGTTATTAGCCAGTTGGGCTCGCCAAACGAAGGCCATGTACGAGCTTTTTTATCGCTATATCGATGAAGGTCAGGCCTGTGCGGAAGACTTATTCGCGTATGAAAAGTTTCTCAAAGATGATTACGAGCCCTCGTCCAATTTAGAGCGTTTACAGCATTCGATTGCCAAACTGGATCCGTCCTTGATGGACGGTATGCAGTCAAGTCCGACTGACCGCTCATTGGAGATTCACAGTTGTTACTCCATGATGCGAGAAGTGGAGGCGCTTCAAGATTATCTCTATGCCCTTTTTGAGGCTGATCCTGCTCTTAAAGCTTCCGATGTCTTGGTTGTGACCCCCGATATCGACACGGCGGCACCCATGATCGATGCGACTTTTGGTACCAAAGGCAAGTCCCAACGAATCGAGTATCGGATCCAAGGTCGCTCCATTTTGAAGCAAAACGACTGTGCTTTGGCTCTGTCGTCGTTGATGCGACTGATGACATCGACGGTGAAGGCCTCCGACGTCTTTTTGTTGTTATCCAATCGTGCGGTCAGTCGTCATTTCGGCTTGGAAAATTCACTCGATGTCGTTTATCGCTATTTTGAAGAAGCGGGCTTTCGTGAAGGGATGAATGTTCGCCGGCTTTGTGAACAAGGTTTGGAAAAGGTAGCCAACTTCTCGTTTGAAAGCGCCATTGATCGTCTGATGTTAGGTTGGGCCAAGCCCGATGATTTTGATGGCATCGTGGCTGACAGAATTTCGCCTTCGTTGAGCTATGACGGCCATGTGGCCGATTCGGCCGTGTTGGGCTCTTTGGCTCAGGTATACGACGTCTTGAACGGCTTATACGAACGAGCTTTCGAAGAAAAGACGGCGACGGGGTGGCGACAATGGCTTTTGGATGCATTGGATGCGTTAGTGGGCGAGGAGGCTCCGTCCCATGAGCGAATCGTTTGTCTGCAAGTGATCGATCGAATCGTTCTGGACCAAACGGTTGGTGAAGTGAGTGACGAAACGGCACCGATTGAAATTATCCGCTCGATTTTTGACGGTCATTTCGCCAATGTCAGTGCCGGGGCGACGCCGCATTCCGGGGTGACATTTACCAACATGAATAGTCTTCATGGGCTTTCGTATCGCGTGATTTGTGTTTTAGGACTCAATGAGGGTGTTTTCCCGTTGAGCGATCGTCCTGATGATTTCGACATGATGGCTCGCTATTGGCGTGAGGGGGATCGTCAGCGCATGAAGGACGATCGAAACACGTTCTTTGATTTGTTGATGGATGCCCAAGATTATTTTTATGTCAGTTACTGCGGTCAAAGCAACTTGGACGGGAGTATTTGTAATCCGTCGATTTTGATCGACGAGTTACTCGATGCAATGACGATGTCGCAATCGTCGCATCGTTTGTCGAATCCGCAACAGCGACAAAGTTGGCGTCAATCATGGATTTTGAAGCACCCGCTTCATGGGTTTTCGCTCGGTAATTTCCAACCCCTCAATGAGGAAGATATGCGCACGGTTCGACGTGATGCTGCAATGCTTGATTGGGTAAAAGCGTCCATGGACGCGCCCAAGAAGACGGTTGGTGAATTTTGGGATGCCTCGTTGAGTTTGCCTTTTGATGTGGAAAATCGCCATATTCGTTTGGACGATTTGGTGACGTTTTGGAATGAGCCCTTGGCATGGTTTTGGAAGCAACGATTGCAATTGCGTGAGCGAAAAGATGAGTTGCAGTTGAGCGATCGTGAAAGTTATCACGATGACGGTTTGGTGAAATGGTCTCTTCGGAATCGTTATTTCCAATTGGCTGAAGAAGAGATGCTCGATAGCGCTTTTCAAAAGCAACGAGCCCGATTAGATCCTAAGTTGTCAGTCGCTCCGCTATCGGAAATGGCGGTTGATGAAGCCTTGGAGATGGCCGGTCAGTTGCATGAAGTCAAAAGTCAAGTGATTGAGGGAGCAAAGGGAGGCTCTTGCCGAATTGATTTGTCAATCGATTGCGCTGGACAAGCGTGGACGCTTGATGGGGAAGTCGATTGCATTTTCGGCAATCGCCTGGTTGGGGTGCACGTCGGTCATCTCAAACCTAAGCATTTAATGGCCGGATTGATTCGTTGGGCAGCTTGGCAGTGTATGTCGGATGATCCCAAATCGTTGTGTCTGATTTCCAAAGATGAAAAATTGACGGGTCTGAAGGGGGCGCGCATCGTCGGCGGTGTTGCTTGTTATGAATCCAAGGCAATCTCGGTAGATAAGGCCAAGGCTTTTCTGTCCTTGATGATTGAAGGTTACCTTGAAGGTCAAAAGAGGCCATTGATGCTCACGCCGCAATTGGCTTTGACGTCGATCTGGAAAGCGAGCTCTTCGGAATTGCAAAAGGCGGTTCAGGAGGTTCGTAATTCGGATTGGGCTTCTTTGTTACCTGAACGAGGCCAAAGCGAAGCCTGTGTTGAGGCTATGATGACGTTTGCAGAAACGTACGCCAAGCGAATCGGTGAAATTTTAGGGTAGAGGCTAGGCATGCGAGTATTTTCCTTGATGGATTTTAAGCTGGAGGGGGCAAACCTCATTGAAGCCAGTGCCGGTACCGGCAAAACCTACACCATCAGTGCGCTTTTTTTGCGTTTGATTTTGGAAAAAGGTTTGTCGGTGAATGAAGTGTTGGTCGTGACCTTTACCCGCGCCGCCACGGCTGAATTAAAGCAGCGTTTACGCGATGCCTTGGTGGCAGCACAACGTTTTATTCAAACGAAAAACTGTTCGGACTCAACATTACTGGCGTTATTTGAAAAAGCCTTGGATTTGAGTGGTGAGGCGGCTTTTGTTGCGCGCGTCAATACGGCACTTCGAACTTTTGACGAAGCGGCGATTTTTACGATTCATGGTTTTTGTCAGCGAGCGATTAAAAATAATGCCCTGTTGGCCAATAGCGCTTTTGAGTTGGAATTAAGCGCCAACGCAAGCGAAATCTACGAAGCGGTCATCTATGAGTATTGGCGTCAGCATTTGCTCAACGATGCGGGTCTGACCAAGGCATTGCAAACCTTGAAGATGTTGCCCGATACGCAAGCGCTGTCTACTTTTGGTAAGGCTAGGAACTTTTGGACGGATGCAATCCAACAGGCCATCCGCTCTGAAGGGGTGCCGGTGCAATGGGCTTCTTTCCCTGAGCCGTTAGGTACTGAGGACATCGAACGTATTGAAGAGATCTTTGCCGGATCGGCGATGACGTCGTACTTGTCAGCTTTGGAAACGTTACAGGCCGACGGTGCTTTTCATGCTCGAAACATCGGAGCTAAGCCTCAGTGCTTTGTTGATGCGAAGTTGGCTTGGCTTGGGGCAAAACCGGGCGAGCCGCTTAAGTCGGAAGCCTCGCGATTAATTGGTCCGTCTGCTGAAGGCCTTTTTGTTTTAAAGAAGGGGCGCTCGTTGCCTCCGGCTCCGGCCGAGTGTTATGAGTTGGAGCTCTTGTATCAGCGCGCCTCGACGTCGTATTTAGCCAAGGCCATTGGGGCCTTACGAGCTTTCTATAAGGTCGCGCCCGCACTTTATCGCCAAAAGCAAAAAGCCATGGGGGTAACGACGTTCGATGACATGTTGTATACCCTGTACGATGCGCTTCGATCGCCTAGCGGGGCAGAGCTCACCCATGCGCTTTGCGGTCAGTACAAAGCGGCTTTGATTGATGAATTCCAAGATACCGATGCAATTCAATACGGAATCTTTCGTCATATTTTTATGAAGGCTCGCGCCCAAGATAGCTTTGTGTGTTTTGTGGGCGATCCCAAACAATCGATTTATCGTTTCCGCGGCGCCGACATTCAAACGTATTTGACGGCACGAGAAGATATCGGAGAGCTAAATCGCTTTACGTTAGAAAAGAATTATCGATCGACGGCGGCACTCATCGAGGTGGTCAACGGTCTTTTTGAGTCGGAGACCTCGTTTGGGAGCGATCGGAAGATCGTTTATGAAGCGGTTCGTAGTGGAAACGTTACCAAGACCGGGTTGATGCGAGGCTCTGAAGAGCTAAAAGCTTTGGCGGTGGTGAGCTCCTTGAATGGTGGCTCGGATATCCATGCGTTTGATCATGTGGCGCAAACCATTGTGAAATATCTCAACGATGACACGTTGACGATCGATGGGGCTCGTGTGCAAGCAAGAGACATCGCCATTTTGCTTCGTGGGCAAACGGAAATCAGTGTGATGCAACGCTGTCTGCATCAGTACGGCATACAGTCGCGCGTGATTTTGAAAGACCGTATTTATGAAAGTGTCGATGCTAAGGAAATCGAGGCGATTTTACGTGCCGTGTTAAATCCTCGAGATTTGAAGTCGGTAAAGACGGCATTGGCCACGCGAATCATCGGGTGTGATGCCCTGACGGTATACCGAGTCGGTGTTGATGAGGTTGGTGCGACCGATGCTCGCCAAACCTATGCCTATTGGCTTCCTCGATTTTTTGCCTATCGAGAAGCGTGGGAAGCCAAAGGGGCCGGTTATCTTTTAAGCAGCTTGATGCAGGAGCATCAAACGGTCAAACGCTTTTTAACGGACAGTGACGGTTCTCGTCGATTGACGAACTTGTACCACTTGCTCGAACTCTTGTATGACATGAGTGTGGAGTATCGCTTGCCTGAAGCTTTGATGGAAAATTTCGGCAAGATGAGACAGACCGTGATGGACTTGGAAGAAGAGTCGCCCGAGGCGTTGCGTATGGAAAGTGACGACAATATCGTCACGATCATGACGTATCACCGAAGTAAGGGGTTGGAGTTCCCGATTGTCTTCTTGCCGTGCGTGTATAAGCTGACGGTCGATCAACGTGCTGACAAATTTAAAACGTTTGAAGAGTTTGAGGATGCGACAGGAGCCAAACAAATTTCTGTTGCCCAAATGATTCGAGGCACGAACGCGAGTCTTTACCATCGTGACGACAAGCCGCTTCAAGCGCAATTCTTGGCAGAGCAATTGCGATTGTTTTATGTGGCCGTTACGCGAGCTTCTCGCCGATTGGAAATCGTTGATGAATCCAAAAACGGCGTGTTAAGCCAGTATCTCATCAAGAGTGATTGGAATCGTTTTGTGGAGGCTGATTTGGCGGAGTTGGTTGAACCTTCGACGAATGCCTCCGTTGCTTCGAGCGAAACGGCGTCAAATGATTCGGGCCGTCAGGACTTGGTGTCATTGCCGATGCCGTCGCGGCAACATGCTTGGATGATGACAAGTTACTCTCACATGATCAATCGTATCGATCGAGAAAACGATCATCATGATGAGTTGGTTACTCCCATTAAAAGTGCCGATGTTGTGCAAGCGTTGTATGACTTAGGGATTGATGAACGGGATTTGCTCTTTTTCCCGCGCGGTGCGGAAGCCGGTGAGGCCTTGCATCAAATCATGGAGACCATTGATTTTGTCGATGCGACTCAACATGAAGCCATGATTAAACAGGCGATCGATCGCTATTTTCCAAACGATGAAAAGGCGCTGCAATATTGTGAGCAAGCCAAGCGCATGGTCGATGACCTTTTGAACGTTGATTTGGGCGAGGGTTGGCGACTCAAAGACATCGATCGCAGTGCGCGCGTGAGCGAATTGGAATTTTTATTGTCGATGCAATCGGCCGATAGCGGTACTCGTTTGATCGAACGAATTCGCCGAGAAAATGCGCCGGGTTATCGTTTTTCGATGGCTGATGCCGGTCGGGATTTCGATCGTCTTTGCGGATACCTCAAAGGCTTTATGGATTTGGTCGTCGAGGTGAAAGGGCGATATTACATTTTGGACTGGAAATCGAATTTCTTATCCATTGCGATGCCCACCTTGTCGGATGACGTATTAACCGATTTCTTGGTTAAAAATTACTCGAAACCGGCCATGGAACAAGCGATTCAGTCGCATGGTTACGCGTTGCAATACCTGTTGTATACCGTGGCGTTACATCGAATGCTGAAAGTCCGCTTGGGTGATCGGTATGACTATGACAAACACTTTGGCGGTGTTTTTTATCTGTTTGTTCGTGGCGTACGTCCAGATGTGATGAGTAAAGAGCCTCTCTGCGGTGTGTGGAGTGATCGCCCGAGCCGAGCGCTAGTGGAAGATTTGGATGCCATTTTTGGGAGCGTGTCGGATGAGTAACCAACAAAATCTTGCACCTTCTTTTTGTCAATTTGCTTGGCGAATGCATGAGCGACTTGCCTCGGAGCGTTTGTCGGAAGACGACAAGGGTCGGCTTTTTGAGGTGATTGGCGCCTTGCTGGCAGCCATGGATTCGGGTGATGTGTGCTTGGATCTCAAAGTCGTGTGTACCCCGGAGACGTTTGATTCGCTCAAGGCGATGCTTTTGCAAAGTCGTTTGGTCAGTGTTGATGAATCCAACGATGCGCTTTTTGTGATGGATGCGGCAGATCGACTGTATTTGCATCGTTTCTATCGTTACGAAGTGAGTTTGGCCCAACGATTGCAGCAACTCAAGGCCAAGCGCTATGCGTTAAAAGATGAAGAATTCCATTTGGACGCTTTGTTTAAGTCGCTTAATACCGAACGGGGCATTGACTATCAAGCACTGGCGGTGGCCGTTGCGCAGACGAGTGCATTGACGGTGATTTCCGGCGGCCCGGGGACGGGGAAAACGTGGACCGTCGTGAAAATTTTAGAAGCGCTTTTATTGCGTGAGCCTCACCTTCGCATTGCCATGTGTGCTCCGACCGGTAAGGCCGCTGCTCGTATGAGCGAGAGTGTTCGACACAGTTTGGCCGACGTCAATGAGGCGGTTCGTGCGCGAATTTCGACGCGAGCCCAAACGGTACATCGCCTGTTAATGCAAGCGGCACCGTTGCCTTACGATGTGGTCGTATTGGATGAAGCAAGCATGGTGAGTTTGGCGTTGATGGCCCGGCTGGTCGAACGTTTGCCGAGCGCCTCTCGATTGATTTGTTTGGGGGATAAAGATCAGTTGGCGTCCGTCGAACCCGGAGCCGTTTTCGCGGAGTTGTCGCAAACGTTTGCCTTTACGGATCAAACGCTCGCGTGTTTAAAGGGCTTGGGATTCGATACGTCGAAACTCAAATCGAGTACGGAAGTGCAGTCCTCACAACGATGGGATTTGGTCGATCACACCGTATGGTTGACGCATTCTTATCGATTTGACGATCAAAAAGGCATCGGATGTCTGGCTCGAAGTGTTCGAGAAGGCAATGCATTGCTGGCCCTTGAGCAATTGGAAGACGGTGACGAGCATCTCGAGTATATGGCCCTAGAGCCGTACGCTCAGGGGTTGGATGCCGAGATCGAAACGACGATCGTCAATGCTTATCGACCGTATTTTTCGACCGTCGACGAATATTTTGCCGGCGAGAAAAGTTTGGATGCGGTTTTTGCGGCGTTGCATCGATTCGGACTTTTATGTGCGGTCAATGACGGTGCGTTCGGCGTTGATGCTCTCAATGATTTGATCGTTCGTTCTCAATCGTTGGATTGGCCGATGGGTAGTGACGGGCATTTCCCAGGTGAAGTACTCATTGTTACGGTCAACGATCATGATCTTCGACTCAACAATGGCGATGTCGGCATCGTGTTGAAGACGCCGGAAGGCCAGTTGGAGGCGTATTTTGAAACGGTGGATGACTCGGGAACACAAACGTATCGCCCGATTCCCGTGGGGCGATTGCCGGAACACAAACGCGCGTTTGCCATGACGATTCACAAGTCTCAAGGTTCGGAATACGATCGCGTGATGATGGTTTTGCCGCCGGTTTCCAAACTCTTGACCCGTGAGCTTTGCTACACGGGGATTACACGGGCGAAGAATCACCTGACCGTTGTGGCTACCAAAGAGTCGATTCGTCGAGCTGTGATGACCCCGACGATTCGCCTTAGCGGGCTTTTGAGTCGATAGCTTTTTGCCAAGCCGCCTTCAATCCGAGGGCGGCTTTTTTTACATCCGCTTGGCCGCAAATGGCCGAAACGACGGCAATGCCGTTGCAACCGACATTGACTAAGTCAACGATGTCTTTTTCTTTAACACTACCGATGGCGACATTGGGTAACGGACAGTGAGCCGCGGCGGTGGCAAAGCCATCAATGCCCATCGCTGGAGCCGCATCGGGTTTCGTGGCCGTCGCAAAAATGGGTCCGATGCCGATGTAGTCAACGATTGAGGTATCGCAAGCTATGGCTTCTTCCATGTTGGAGACGGAAAGACCAAGGATCTTATCTTTGCCAATCATTTGGCGAACGACGTTGGCCGGTAAGTCTTTTTGGCCGACGTGCACGCCATCGGCATCCATTGCCATCGCAATGTCGACGTGATCGTTGATGATTAAGGGAACACCGTAAGGTTTCAGAGCGGCCTTCAATTCCACGGCACAATCATAAAAAGCGCGTTTTTTCCAGTCGGGAGCTCGAAGTTGTACGACGGTTGCCCCGCCTTCAACGGCTTCAACGGCTGTTTGAACCATCCCTTTTTCGGCACACAAAACGGGGTCCAAAACCAAGTAAAGCGACAGATCGATCATTGTGCGGCTCCGTGAGTCAGTTCAAAAAGGGCATCGATGTAAGCGGTGCGAAACGACCCTGGGGATTGTGTTTGTGAAATGGCTTTTTCTTGAGCACGCTTTGCTAACGTCATGGCGGCGGCCGTTGCCTCGAGGGCGTTGTTGTCAATGGATAAAAAGGCGGCAACGAGAGCGGAGAGCGAGCAGCCTGTGCCTACGACGAGCGTTGCCAAAGCGTGGCCGCCAGCGATGGCAATCGTTCGGTTGCCGTCAGTGACATAGTCTTCTTCCCCCGTGACCGCGACGATTGACTGCGTTTGCGTTGCCAAATGTTGAGCGGCCACGAGAGCGGCACGACTAGAGTCCGTACTGTCCACGCCGTGACCGCCATGGCCCATGCCGGCCATGGCAAGTACTTCGCTAGCATTGGCTCGAATCACCGTGGGTTTGAGTGCAGCCAATTCTTTAATGATTCGATCACGCCAAGGCAGAACTCCGGCGGCAACCGGGTCCAAAACCCAAGGTGTTCCTTTTTTCTGACAGGCATCGATGGCAGAGCGCATGGCTTGAAGTCGCTCGGGATACGGCGTGCCCAAGTTGATGAGAACCGAGGAGGCAATCGAAGCAAAATCGCCGGCTTCGTCGTTGGCAACGACCATGGCAGGCGAGGCTCCCGAGGCTAACAAAACATTGGCCGTGATTGCCTGAACCACTTCATTGGTTAAACAGTGAACGAGCGGCCGCTGAGCGACCAAAGTGCGACATAACTCAACAAAGCGAGCTGTTGAAAGGGATGTTACCGTCATGATGAAATCCTAAAATCATGACGGAGGGTGAACGTGTCATGACGTCAACAGTGGGCAGTTGACGAGCGTTTTCCTCCGTCGGTATTAACCGCATCAGGTTCGAGGGTATTTCTCAACCGAAAGAATCGGTACCCCTAACGCTGTGTTAGCAATGATTGTAGACCAAACCGACGCCATAAGAGTGCGATACAATCCAACAATCCAATCTTTTAGAGTCCATTATGTACGTTCATCCCCAATTCGACCCGGTGGCCATTGCAATCGGTCCGTTTTCTATCCATTGGTACGGCTTGATGTATTTGGTCGGTTTTGCACTTTTTTGGGGATTGGGCGTTTATCGCGCCAAGCACGACAGTTGGCGTGAAATGACAGCCCAACAGGTAGAGGATCTTCTCTTTTACGGTGTGATGGGCGTTATTGTGGGCGGCCGATTGGGTTATTGTTTCTTTTATCAACCTGAGTATTTCCTCTCTCACCCCTTGTCGATCGTGCGTTTGTGGGACGGCGGGATGAGTGCTCATGGTGGCGTTTTAGGCGTCATCGTTGCCATGGCTTATTTCGCAAAGAAAGAGAGGAAGGCATTTTTGCGAGTGGCTGACTTTGTTGTGCCGATGGTGCCGCTCGGATTGGCATTCGGTCGAATCGGTAACTTTATTAACGGTGAATTGTGGGGTCGGGTTTGCTCGCCCGACTATGCCTTTGCGATGATTTTCCCGCAAGCTTACGACGGCGGCCTTGCTCGTCATCCGTCACAGATTTACGAATGCCTTTTGGAAGGCGTGTTGTTATTTGTGATTTTGTGGTGCTGGTCTCGTAAGCCTCGTGCGGCCGGTCAGGTGGCTTCGCTTTTCTGTTTGGGTTATGGCGTGGCGCGATTCTTCGTGGAATATTTCCGCGAACCCGATGCTCACTTGGGCTTGTTGGCCTTGGGCTGGAGCCAAGGCCAATGGTTGTCGGTGCCGATGATCGTGGTCGGTGCGATGTTGTTTATGCGCTCGCTTCGTGAGAAAGCGTAACGATTACAGCTCGATCGGGCAGGCTTGTTGTAATAAGCGCTGGCACTCTTCGGCAGGAAGTCGTCGCATGGAGAATTCGCAACCGCAATAGAGTTGGTTGTAGAAGTCATTGGCTTTGAGTAGTTCATTGCGACGTTGTTGAAGGCCGCCTTTTCGCCAATTTTTATCCCAAAATTCCGTGGTCGGGTAAAGTGCTTGTGCGGCACGCCCGGCCTTTTCAATTTGTACGAGATCTTTCCAACGACTTGAGGCTAAGGTCGTCGTAAATAAACGAATGCCTCGCTTGGCAGCCTCTCGAGCCGTTTCAGCCAAACGCCTATCAAAACAGACCTGACAGCGAGCACCGCGTTCAGGTTCCATCTCCAAACCTTTGACCGTTTCTCGCCAACCGGCGTGATCATAATCGCCGTCGATCATCGTCAGACCCAACGCCTGAGCGTAACGTTTGCATTCGTTTTTACGAATGAGGTATTCGGTTTGCGGAAAGATGTTGGGGTTGAAATAGAAAATCGTCGGTCGATAATCGTTTTGCAACATCCACTCGATGATGGCTGAGGAGCAGGGTGCGCAACAACTGTGAAGAAGAACGTCGGTCATAAGGACTATCGGGTTGTGGTATCGTGTTGTCTATGCTTGAAATTTTATATGAAGACGACGCATTCATTGCGATCAATAAGCCTTGCAAACTCTTAGTGCATCGATCCGAGATCGATCGGCACGAGACCCGCTTTGCCATTCAATTGTTGCGTGATCAAATTCATCGCAAAGTGATTCCGGTGCACCGTTTGGATAAGGGGACATCGGGGGTTTTGCTTTTTGCCTTTGAGCCCGAAACGGTTTCGGCTATGAGCGAAGTGTTTGCCAAAGGGGTGGCAAAAAAAGAGTATATGGCGGTCGTACGCGGTTGGGCACCGCAGGCTTTGATGCTGGATCATCCCATTGCTCCGCCCATTGATCCGTACATCAAAAATCAGAATACCGAGCGGTTGCCTGCGCAGACGGAATTCACTTGTCATGCTCAAATCGAATTGCCGATTGCCGTCGATCGTTATCCGCAGTCGCGATACAGTTTGGTGCGTGCTCAGCCCGTGACGGGTCGCCGTCATCAAATTCGAAAGCATCTCAAACATATCAATCATCCGATTATCGGTGATTCGACTTACGGTAAAGGTGTACATAACCGAATGATCGCAGAGCGTTTCGGTGTCGATCGAATGTTGCTTCATGCGTATCGATTGGGTTTTGAGCATCCGTTTACGCGACAATGGGTGACGATTGAAGCAGGCCTTGATGAGGCATGGCAGTCGCTACTGAAGCAATGGCAGTGGGAGTCCGCTTACGAAGCGTTGATGCAACGGTGAAAAAGCAAACGGCCGCGAAAGCGGCCGTTTGGATTAGATCCTAGGTAATCGAAGGATTACTTAGCGAGCGTGCGATAAACGCAGCGAGCCATCAAAACGAGGGAGTCTTCGAGAGACTTTTCGTCGAGGTCGAAGTAACCGTTGTGGTGACCGGCGCTCAAGTTAGAACCGACTTGAACGTACGTGCCCTTACCACCGTTAGCTTGGACCGTGCTCATGAAGTGAGAGTAGTCTTCGGAAGCGCCGAAGTTTTGTTCAACGATGATTTCGTTGAAGCAACCCATTGCGCGAGCTTCTTCAGCAACAACTTCAGCGACTTCGAGGTCGGATTCACCACTCTTGGTACCGCCCTTGATGTCGATGGAGTAACCGCAACCCCACATATCAGCAGCAGCCTTAGCAATGCGCTTGACTTCGCCGAACATGTATTCGTCCAAAGCGGACGTGATGCCGCGCGTTTCGAGAACGAGAACAGCCTTCGGCGGAATGACGTTACGACCTTCGCCACCGATCAACTTACCGACCGTAATACGCGTATCGCCCTTACCGGAGCGCGGGATAGCGTGCATGTTGAGCAATGCCGTAGCAGCTGCCAACAAAGCATTCTTACCTTCTTCCGGAGCGTTACCAGCGTGAGCGGGAACACCCGTGAACGTGATGTCGGCCTTCGTGGTAGCCAAGAAGTTCTTCGTACCGCAGATCACCTTGCCCATCTTGTTGGCTTGGAAGCCGATGTGCATACCGAAGATTTGTTCGACGCCTTCCACGGCACCGGCCTTTTCCATCGGCATTGCACCGCGGACGCCTTCTTCTGCCGGTTGGAAGATGAAGCGGATCTTACCCTTGAATTGATCGCGCATAGCAGCGACGACTTCAGCCAATGCCAAGCCGATAGCGACGTGAGCGTCGTGACCGCAAGCGTGCATTGCACCCTTGTTCACGGAAGCAAAACCTTCCTTGTTCGGGCGATGTTCCGGAGCTGCGCATTCGGAGACGTCGTTGCAGTCCATGTCGAAGCGAACAGCCAAGAACGGACCTTCGCCACCGAAGTCCATGTCGGCCCAGAAGCCCGTCATACCGCCTTCCATCTTGGCAACGAGTTCTGCATCAGCACCTTGAGCGACGGCGCGTTCCATGTGAGCCTTCAAAACGTCAGCAGCGGGAACACCCATCATTGCGTCACGCTTGACAGCGTCTTCGCCCATCGTGATGGTGTAGCCGAGCTCTTGCATCTTCTTGATGCACATAGCGGCCGTACGGAATTCCGTCCAAGCAGACTCAGGGTACTTGTGCAAATCGCGGCGCACAGCGGCCATACCCGGGATCAATTCTTGAAGTTTGGCTTGCAATTCGGTGTTCATCGGAGTGTCTCCTATTTTTCCATTGTCCATGAGGTCCGAAGACCTCTTCAGTAAAACTTGTCCAAAAAAGGGCACTAGTTATTGTAGAACTTATTGAGGGTTGTTGGGGGTATGAATGAGCAAGAGTTTGCCCTTGGACAAAGTTATAATCATTCGAGTTCTAAGGATTTTTACCGTATGACAATCAAAAATAATCTCAGGGATATTCATAACCGAATCGACAAGGCGAGCACGACCCAGTCGGTGCAATTGTTAGCCGTCAGTAAAACGTTCGGCGTAGAAGCAATCGCCGAGGCGATTGACGCGGGTGAGCGTCGTTTTGGGGAGAATTACGTCCAAGAGGGGGTTGAGAAGATTCGTTATTTCAACGAGGCGATGCCGCACGTGGGGTTGGAGTGGCATTTTATCGGCCCGTTGCAATCCAATAAGACACGTTTGGTTGCCGAGCATTTTGATTGGGTACAAAGTATCGATCGAGAAAAAATTGCTCGACGACTTTCGGAACAACGTCCGAGTCGGTTACCGGCATTGAATGTACTCATCGAAGTCAATATCGATGAGCAGGCAAGCAAAAGCGGCGTATCGGTTCATGAGGTTCGCGCTTTAGCCGATGTGATTTTGTCGTTGCCTAATCTTCGGTTGCGTGGCTTGATGGCCATTCCCGAACCGGTTGCCGATGCCGAAGCTAAGCGCCGTCCGCTACGAGCGATGAAGGTGCTGTTTGAAGAGTTAAAGCGCGAAGGTTATCCTTTGGATGTTTTGTCGATGGGGATGAGTTCGGATATGTTGGAAGCCATTGAAGAGGGCGCAACGATGGTCCGAGTCGGTTCCGCAATTTTTGGAGAACGTAATTATGGCTAATCGCATTGCGATGATCGGCGGCGGCAATATGGCAACCGCATTAGTAGGCGGCTTGATCAAAAACGGTTTTGATCCGGCAACGATCGATGTGCTCGATCGTAATGAACACAAGCGCAAGATGTTCGCCGAAGAAATGAAGGTTGTCGTTCACGATGCTCCGGGTGAATGGCTCAAAGAGGCAACGGTAGTCGTTTTGGCAGTCAAGCCCCAAGGTTTGGCGCAGACCTGTGAGACGATTTTGCCTTTCTTGGCTCCGAATGCTTTGATGTTCTCCATTGCCGCCGGTGTTCGTATCGGCACGATTGCTCGTTGGACGAAGACCGATAAGGTTGTCCGTACGATGCCCAACACGCCGTCGCTTGTCGGCGCCGGTGTGATCGGTTTCTTTGCGCCGGCCGGTTTGGATGAAGAGGCATTGGCTTTGTCGAAGCAAGTGGCCGAAGCGATGGATGAGGTTATCGAAGTTCGCTCCGAACAAGAGTTGGATCTCCTTTCGACGGTTTCGGGTTCCGGTCCCGCATACGTTTTCCGCTTTATCGAGGCTTTGGAAGCGGCTGCCATTAAGCGTGGCTTTGATCCTGAGGGCGCTCGTCGTATGGCGATCATGACGTTGTGGGGCGCTTCGAAGTTGGCGATGGAAAGCACTGAGCCGCCGGCCAAACTTCGTGAAAACGTGACGAGTAAAAAGGGGACGACCGCCGAGGCTTTGCGTGTGATGCAAGAGCACGATTTTATGGGCATGATGGACGAAGCGATCCAAGCTGCTTACGATCGCAATCAAGTGTTGGCAACGGAACTTGATGCCGCTGCTTAAGGCAGCTCTTTTGCCAAAACAAAAAGAGGAATCATCAAAATGAGATTCCTCTTTTTTCGTTATTGGGCCGTGTTGCCATTATTGCCAACCGAGCTCACGGGAGGCAGGCGTAATAATCGGCAACCCGGCAATTTGAGTTGACGAAGTGCCTTTTGAATGGCTTCGATGGCGGCATCTCGCGAGAAAGTCTTGCGCCAAACGATGATGACACGACGAGACGGAGCCGGTTCTTCAAACGGAATAACGGCAATTTGAGAATCCGTTCCCAAGTCATTTAATGCCGTTTTCGGTAACACGGTGACACCTAAACCTTGAGCGACCATATGACGGATCGTTAAAAGGGAGGAACCTTCGACCGTACGTTGAATGGCCGTGCTTTGTCGACGCAGGGTTTTCGGACAAACGGCCAAAATTTGATCGCGTAAACAGTGGCCCTTGCCGAGAAGCATCAAGTTTTCGGTTTGGACTTCATCGGGATGAATGGATTCTTTTTC
This sequence comes from Burkholderiaceae bacterium, assembly GCA_017646335.1. Lineage (GTDB taxonomy): Bacteria > Pseudomonadota > Gammaproteobacteria > Burkholderiales > Burkholderiaceae_F > Aphodousia. Next base: position 59,969 of record JAGCMT010000018.1, on the reverse strand, counting down.
AGCCCAGCGATGCTTGCCGGGAACGGCAACGACAAAGTCTTCGTCGTAAAGCGGAGCAAGCATCATGCCCGGTTCGTTAATCGGTAAGGCCATGATGGCGACGTCTAACTTGCCGTCTCGCAATTGATCCAAAAGTTCATCGGTGTAGTTTTCGGTGAGGATCAAAGGCATCTTGGGAGCCACCTTTTGCATCTCACGAACCAAACCCGGGGTCAAATAGGGACTGATCGTGAAGATGACGCCCAAACGCAACGGACCGCACAAGGGATCGTGACCTTGCATGGCAATTTCTTCAACGCGACGAACTTCATCGAGGACTTTGTGCGCTTGTTCGACGATCGTCTCACCGATCGGCGTCAGCGTAATCTCTTGAGAACGACGTTCAAATAATTGCACGCCCAATTCTTCTTCGAGCTTTTTAACTGCAACCGAAAGCGAGGGCTGCGAAATATTGCATGATTCGGCGGCTCGACCGAAATGGCGTTCGCGAGCCACGGCAATGATGTATTTAAGTTCAGTTAACGTCATAAAGCATCAAGCTTCTAAAAAACCTTCTTTGGCACTGTACCAACGTTTGGCATGTTGCTTGGCTCGTTCGGGATCGATGGATAACCATTGACCGGCGAAGTCGCGAGCCGCTTCAACCAATTCGACATCCGTTTCCAGATTGGCAAATCGTAACATAGGCGTACCGGACTGACGGGCACCCAAGAATTCACCGGGACCGCGAATTTCCAAGTCGCGTCGCGCGACCTCAAAACCGTCGGTCGTTTCGCGAATGACCTTCAGTCGCTCTCGCCCCGTTTCAGAGAGTTCTCCGTATAAAAGAATACAGAAACTCTTTTGAGCGCCTCGCCCGACCCGACCCCGTAGTTGATGAAGTTGAGCCAAACCAAAGCGTTCGGCATGTTCGATGACCATCAAGGTGGCATTAGGAACGTCCACACCGACTTCGATCACGGTGGTAGCCACTAAAACTTGGACTTTCCCGTCTTTGAAATCATCCATAACGGCTTGTTTGTCTTCCGCCGGTAATGCGCCGTGCACCAAGCCGACATTAAGGCGCGGCAGAGCCTCTCGAATTTCGTTAAACGTTTCGGTCGCTGCCGTTAAATCCAATTTTTCACTTTCTTCGATGAGCGGACAGACCCAATAGACTTGTCGACCTTGAAGCACCTGCTCATTGATATTGGCCAATACTTCGGCCTTTCGTCCGATACTGACAAGCTTGGTGGTGATCGGTTGGCGACCGGGCGGTAATTCATCGATTACGGAGACGTCCAGATCGGCCAAGTAGCTCATGGCCAATGTACGCGGAATTGGCGTAGCCGAAAGCATTAATAAGTGTGGCAAGTGTTCATCGTTAGAGGAGCGAAGCGCTAAACGTTGAGCAACGCCAAAACGGTGCTGTTCGTCGACGATGGCCAAACCCAAACGGTTAAACGAAACGCCATCTTGAATGAGAGCGTGAGTGCCGACAACCAGTTTGGCTTCGCCTGAGACGATCTTTTGCAGATTGTTTTGTCGATCTCGGCTTTTTTGCTTGCCGGAGAGCCATGCCACGGTCACTCCTAAAGGTTCCAACCATTGAGTGATTTTTTGGAAATGCTGCTCGGCCAAAATTTCTGTCGGAGCCATTAACGCAGCTTGAAAGCCCGCGTCGATGGCTCGGGCGGCGGCTAAGGCGGCAATCACGGTTTTGCCACTACCCACGTCACCTTGGACTAAACGATTCATCGGCGTGGTTTTCGCCAAATCTTTGGCAATTTCATCTTCGACGCGCTGTTGTGCGCGAGTGAGTGCAAAAGGCAAAGAAGCCAAAAGGCGATCGGTGAGTGCCGTTGTTTGAGGAGCAATCGCATGGGCGATTGTTTGCGCCTTCAATTCTCGAGAGTAACGAAGGGTGATCTGTTGGGCGACCAATTCATCGAATTTGAGTCGTTGCCATGCCGGATCGGTACGATCGGAGAGCGCCATCAGACTTGCACCGACGGGAGGGTGATGCAAGTGTTTGATTGCTCGATGCAATTCGGGCAGATGAAGACGTTCTCGGATCGTCTCCGGAAGGAGATCTTTGATTTCGACGTCGAGTAAGGCTCGAGCGATACGTTTGCGAAGCCAAGGTTGCGTGACGCCTTCGCCGGCCGGATAGACGGGCGTTAGCGTGGTTGGCAACGCAGCCCCTTGCGTCGGGGTTTTGACTTTAGGGTGCACCATCTCCAATCCCAAATAGCCTTGACGAACGGCTCCGTACAAACGGACGGTCTTTCCGATTTCCAGCTGTTTCAATTGGGACGGATAAAAGTGAAGAAAGCGAACTTGCAAGTGTCCCGTGGCGTCACGCACCGTCACTTGGAGTTGATTGCCTTGAGGGCGGCGAACCACGTCGCTACGGATGACTTCGCCTTCACATTGTTGAGCTTCGCCGGGGACGAGACGGCCGATCGCGGTGATCGCCGTCTCATCTTCATAGCGTAACGGCAAATGCAAGACGAAATCCCAGTCGCGAGTAAGCCCCAAACGGGCTAAGCGTTCGGAAAGGGGAGCGAGTTTTTCGCCCTTTTTACGCAATGCAAAGTTGCCGGTGGCCATATTGAATTAGATAGCCAAGATTGCTTCGACTTCAACGGCGGCATCCTTGGGCAAGGCGGCCACGGCAAAGCAAGAGCGAGCCGGATACGGAGCTTGGAAATATTCTTGCATTACCTTGTTGACGACAGGGAAATTGGCCATGTCGGTCAAGAAGATCGTGAGCTTCATGGCGTTGGAGAGGTTGCCGCCGGCCGCTTCAGCGATGGCTTTGAGGTTTTCGAAAGCTTGACGTGCTTGGCATTCGAAATCGGCGGGCAAATCACCCGTTTCGGGAACGATACCCAATTGACCGGACGTGAAAACCGTTGCCGTGCCACGCGTGGCTTGAGAGTAGGGACCGATAGCGGCCGGAGCCTTGTCGGTATGGATGATTTCGTGAGTCATGATTTTCTCTCCCTGATGGTGAAAAGTTGTCTTCTCAATGATAATTGATTTTGGATGTTGGAAATAGCTTTTTACAGGCTTTACCAACGGATTACGCATCAAGAAAAGTTGATAATTTTTCTGCTTTGAGTCAAACTTTGGATGTGTAGCCCGAGTTGATAGAGCTTCCAGTTGGACTTTCGTGTAAACTTCGGGTTATTCCCTATGGGTGTCAGAGTGTTTGCTCTCTAAACTCTCCACACAATCTCGCATTGTGTTGAGAGGTAGAGCCTTTTGCACGTATGGAGAAGAATGAGTTTCTTTAGAACAAGGAGTCGTTTCGGGAAAGAGTTGTCTGATCCGAAGCTTTTTTGCATCCTAAAGGGACGATTCATGAGTTTGTAGTCATTTTCCTCGATTGAGAATCAGTCGTCATCTGACAAATGACGGTTGGTGAGGAAAGTGAAGCTTTTGTCCGATCTTTGTTGCAAGAGTCAATTGCTTGAGATCTTTACCTTTTATCCCCTTTGGTAGAAGGTATCGAGATCAAAAAAGAGAAGTCTTTTTCTCTTGGGTTTCCCGAAGCAAACGATTCGTTAGAAAGCGCGAAGACGACTAGGGGAACCTTTTTATAAGAAGACCTCTGCCACTTTTGGAGGCTTGTTCAGATCTGGAAGTGGTGGCCCTCTTGGATCAAGGAGACCAAGTAATTATGAAAATCATCTACACCGACGTACTGGTGATCGGTGGTGGCTTGGCCGGTTTGCGTATGGCAGTTGCTGCTAAGCGCCGTGGTCATGACAGCATCGTCTTGTCGCTTGTTCCGCCGAAGCGCTCTCACTCTAAGGCTGCTCAAGGTGGTATGCAAGCATCCTTAGGTAACGTGATTAAGGGTTTGGGCGACAACGAAGACGTCCACTTCCAAGACACGGTTAAGGGTTCCGACTGGGGTGCCGACCAAGACGTCGCACGTATGTTCGTGAACACCGCTCCGAAGGCTGTGCGTGAATTGGCTGCTTGGGGTGTGCCCTGGAGCCGTATCACCCCGGGTGATCGCCAAGTGATTATTAACGGCGAACGCGTGACGATTACGGAACGCAAGGAAGCCGCTGGTTTGATCGGTCAACGTGACTTCGGTGGTACGAAGAAGTGGCGTACGTGCTTCGTGTCTGACGGCACGGGCCACGCTATGTTGAACGCTGTTAGCGACCGCGTGATCGCTGAACGTGTTCCGGTTGTCGAACGTGTTGAAGCTATCGCTTTGATTCACGACGGCAAGCGTTGCTACGGTTCTGTCGTTCGTGACTTGATCACGGGCGAATTGATGGCTTACGTTGCTAAGGCTACGGCTATCGCTACGGGCGGTGCTGGTAAGCTCTTCCGCGTGACGACGAACGCACAAATCTGTGAAGGTACGGGTCACTCTTTGGCTTTGGAAACGGGCGTTGCTACGTTGGGTAACATGGAAGCTGTTCAGTTCCACCCGACGGGTATTTTCCCGGCCGGTATTCTCGTGACGGAAGGCTGCCGTGGTGACGGTGGTTTGTTGCGCGACACGGACGGTCACCGCTTCATGCCGGACGTTGAACCGGAAAAGAAGGAATTGGCTTCCCGTGACGTGGTTTCCCGCCGCATGGAAGAACGTATTGCTCAAGGTAAGGGTGTGAAGGGCCGCTTCGGTGAACACATCTGGTTGGACATCACGCTCTTGGGCGAACACCACATCAAGCACAACTTGCGCGAAGTTTACGAAATCTGCCACTACTTCTTGGGCGTTGACCCGACGAAGGAATGGATCCCGGTTCGTCCGGCACAACACTACACGATGGGTGGTGTTCGTACCGACCACACGGGCGAAAGCCGTCAATTGAAGGGCCTCTTCGCCGCTGGTGAAGCAGCTTGCTGGGACATGCACGGTTTCAACCGCTTGGGCGGTAACTCCGTTGCTGAAACGGTTGTCGCAGGTATGTTGGTTGGCGAATTCATCGCTGACTTCTGCGAAAAGGCTGAAAACGTCATCGATATCCCGACGTCCGTCGTTTACGACTTCATCAAGCGCGAACAAGCTAAGCTTGATGCATTCTGCAACGGTAAGGGTACGGAAGACGCTACGGTCTTGCGTGAACGTATGCAAGACATCATGACGTCCAAGATCGGTATTTTCCGTCGCGGTGCTGACATGGAAAGCGCTGTTAGCGAATTGGAAGACCTCTTGAAGCGTTCCTACAACGTCGGTTGTAAGAGCCAATTGGGCGCTAACGCTGAATTGACGTACGCATACCGTACGCAAAAGATGTTGCGCTTGGCTTTGGCTATCGCCGTTGGTGCTTCTACCCGTACGGAATCCCGTGGTGCTCACTTCCGTGAAGACTACCCGGTCCGTGACGACAGCAAGTGGCTCAAGCGTACGTTGGCTGCTTGGACGAATGAGTCCGACACGTTGCCGACGCTCTCTTACGAAGAACTCGACGTCAACAAGATGGAATTGCCCCCGGGTTGGCGTGGCTACGGTGCCAAGAACTACATCGATCACCCGGAAACGGCTAAGCGTCAAGCTGAAGTCGATGAAATCCGCGCTAAGATGGAAGCCGAAGGCGCCGACCGTTTTGCTATCCAAAACGCTCTCATGCCGTACGCACACCTCTTGCCTGCACGCTTGCAAGGTAAGAACGAACGTATCGACGAACCCCTCGCCTAAGGAGCTGACGAAAAATGAGTCATAATAACAATCAAACCAAGGGTCGTCTGCTCAAGATCAGCATCTTGCGTTACAACCCGGCCGATCCGGCCTCTGTTCCGCACATGCAGACGTTCGAATTGGAAGAATCTGCTTCCATGACGTTGTTCATTGCTTTGAACGAACTCCGTGACAAGCAAGATCCGTCTTTGCAATTTGACTTCGTTTGCCGCGCTGGTATCTGCGGTTCCTGCGCCATGATGATCAATGGTAAGCCGGGCTTGGCTTGCCGTACGTTGACGCGCGACTTGCCGACGGAATTCACGTTGGCTCCGTTGCCGGCTTTCGAATTGATCGGTGACTTGTCCGTTAACACGGGTAAGTGGATGCGCAACATGAGCGAACGCATGGAAACGTGGGTTCACTTGAAGGAAGAAGAAGTCGACGTCCGTCACAAGGAAGAACCGATGGACCCGCAATTGGCCGAAGATATTTATCTCTTGGACCGTTGCGTGGAATGCGGTTGCTGTATCGCTGGTTGCGGTACGGTCCGTATGCGCCCGGACTTCGTTGGCGGTGTTGCAATCAATAAGATCGCTCGCTTCCGTTTGGACCCGCGCGACCAACGTAACGACGCTGACTTCTACGAAGTCGTCGGTGACGACTCCGGCGTGTTCGGTTGTATGTCCTTGTTGGCTTGCCACGACTTCTGTCCGAAGCAATTGCCGTTGAAGACGCAGATCGCTTTCGTCCGTCGTAAGATGGCCGAACAAGGTATCCGCGGCTACGACAAGGTTTTGCCGACGCCGAAGAAGCCGATCCCGATCAAGGTCGTGAAGTAATTCTCAAGGTTAGTTGAGATCGAATGGAGGGGATTCCTGTAATCTCCTCCATCGTCACAATCAAACTTTGAAACCCTACTGAGACTCAACGGACCGAAAGTCTGTTGGTGACAATAGATTGTTGATGTTGATGTAGTCAAAAACCGATGGTTCATCATCCGATGGACCGGAGGAAACAAAAAAGTGACTCCACTCATGCAGTGAGACGCCTGGGTGGCCATCGAACTGTTGTCGATGGAAACAGTCAAAAAAATGAAGACGCCATTTAGACGCCTTCGAGTTTTTATTAACGAGGAGCTAAATAAACATGTCTCGTATTGAATATGACTTCCTTGGTGGCAAGGAAATTTCTGACGATTGCTACTACGGTGTTCAAACCACGCGTGGTAAGGAAAATTTCTGCATCACGGAAATGTCTATGGCACAAGAACCGTTCTTCATCATCGGCTACGGCTATGTGAAGAAGGCTGCTGCTATGGCCAACAAGGAACTCGGTACGATCCCGGCCGACGTCGCTGACGCTTTGATCTGGGCTTGTGACCAATTGATCGCTGGTAAGTACCACGACCAATTCGTTACGGACTGGATCCAAGGTGGTGCCGGTACGTCCACGAACATGAACTGCAATGAAGTTATCTGTAACTTGGCCGCTGAAAAGTTGGGTTCCAAGAAGGGTGACTACGCTTTGGTGTCTCCGAACGACCACGCTAACTTCGGTCAATCTACGAACGACACGTACCCGACGGCTTTCCACGTTGGCTTGTTGCTCCGCAGCCAAGTCATGTTGAAGGCTGTTGAAGAACTCGTCGCTTCCTTCTACAAGAAGGCAGAAGAGTTCAAGTCTGTCTTGAAGATGGGTCGTACGCACTTGCAAGACGCTGTGCCGATGACCTTGGGTCAAGAATTCCACGGCTGGGGCTTCACGATCGCTGACGAAATCAAGACGATCAAGGAAGCTCAAGAACACCTCTACACGATCAACATGGGCGCTACCGCTATCGGTACGACCGTGACGGCACACCCGGATTATCCGGCATTGTGCTCCAAGATCTTGGCTGACTTGACGGGCTTGCCGCTCAAGAACAGCGAAGACTTGATCGCTGCTACGTCCGACTGCGGTTCTTATGTCGCTTTGTCTAGCGCCATGAAGAGCTTGGCAATCAAGTTGACGAAGGTCTGCAACGACTTGCGTCTCTTGGCTTCCGGTCCGCGTACGGGCTTGTCTGAAGTGAACTTGCCGCAAATGCAACCGGGTTCTTCCATCATGCCGGGTAAGGTCAATCCGGTTGAATTGGAAGCTATGAACCAAGCATGCTTCGTCGCTATCGGTTTGGATACGACGGTCATGTTGGCTGCTTCTGCTGGTCAGCTCGAATTGAACGTTATGGAACCGCCGATCACGTGGGCATTGTTCTTCGGTATGAAGGTCATGACCAACGCTATGAACGGTATGCGCACGAAGTGTGTTGACGGTATCACGGCTAACGAAGAACACTGCAAGAAGCTCGTTATGAACTCCTTGGGTATCGTTACGCTCTTGAAGCCGCACTTCGGTTACAAGGTTTGCTCTGAAATCGCTCACGAAGGCTATCACACGGGCAAGTCCTTGCATCAACTCGTCGTTGAAGAACGCAAGTTGATGACGCAAGAAGAGTGGGACGCAACGTTCAACCTCGAAAACTTGATCGCTCCGAAGTTCGAAATGTAATTAATCGCTTCGGCGTTTGATTAGTTTCACATAAGGACCTCGTACCCTCCAAAGGGGTACGAGGTACTTTTGTCTTTAGCCTGTCGTACTAGAAAGGGCAGAGCATCTGAAGCTACAGGTGCCCTGATAGATAATGACTGCGACTCTCTTTTTTGAATTTGCGATTGTCTTGTTCGCAATTTTTGTCGGCGCTCGATTCAATGGTGTTGGCCTCGGTATTTGGGGCGGCGTCGGCTTGTTCTTATTGGCTGTTATTTTTGGCGTGACGCCGACCTCACCGCCCGTGGACGTACTCTTGATCATTCTAGGCGTGGTGACAGCGGCGGCAACGATGGATGCTGCCGGCGGGATCGACTTTTTGGTTCGAGTCGCCGAACGTATCATTCGTGCCAATCCGAAAAATATTACGATCGTTGCGCCGTTGGTGACGTGGTTGTTCACGTTCTTGGCCGGCACCGGTCACGTTGTTTATCCGTTGCAACCGGTGATTTATGAGACTGCCATCGCGGCCGGTATTCGCCCGGAACGCCCGATGGCTGTTGCAACGATCGCTTCTCAGCAATCCATTACCGCTTCGCCCGTGTCTGCCGCAACGGCGGCATTGTTGGGGCTTTTTGCCGCCAATAATTGGACCGATTGGGGCTTGGCTGAGATTTTGATTATCTGTGTCCCGTCTACGCTGTGTGGCGTGATTGTGGCCGGTATTGTGTCGATGGGGGTCGGTCGCAATTTGGCTGACGATCCCGATTATCAAGCGCGTTTGAAGGCCGGCTTGATGCCGGCTCCGAAAGCCGTTTGCCAACGTGAGGCTTTGCCGACTTCGGCGAAGCTCTCGGCTTTGGTGTTTTTGGTGGGGGTAGGCTTAGCCGTGCTTTCCGGCTTTGTGCCCGAATTGCGTACCTTGCCGGGCGCTGAAAAGCCCCTCGGGATGGCAACGGTTTTGGAAATCTTTATGTTGGTCGTCGCTGCGGCGATTTTGGTGGTTTGTAAGCCCAATGTCGCCTCGATTGTCTCGACACCGACCATGCGTGCCGGCATTGTAGCGATGGTCGGTATTTTTGGCTTGGCCTGGTTGGGCGACTCGTTTGTGGCGGCCAATAAAGAAGTCATTCTCAATTTGTTCGGGTCGTTGGTACAAGCCGAGCCTTGGACGTTTGCCTTGGTGCTCTTTTTTGTGTCCGTGCTCTTGTATTCGCAAGCGGCGACTGCTCGAGCTGTGATGCCGATCGGTGTGGCGATGGGGTTGCCGCCTCAAGCCTTGATCGGGATGTTCCCGGCCGTGAACGGCTACTTTTTCATCCCGACGTACGGCTCGTTGGTGGCTGCCATTTCGTTTGACCTTTCCGGTACGACTCGAATTGGTAAATACGTGCTCAATCACTCGTTTATGTTGCCCGGTATCGTTTCGACGGTTGTCGCGGTAGCAACCGGTTTGGGTATTGGCTCCGTGCTGTACTGATGAGTCAATAAGCCTCTTGGGTGTTAGTCCAAGAGGCTTTTTCTCTCTATACTGTCGTTAGGCGTGTACAGGGTTAAGGCGATGCAATCGAAGAGTTGGAAACAATGGTTCGATGAGTTCCTTGATGGAAAAGGGGACTTTTCTGCTCGAGATCTTAACGATCTGGGGCTCACGCCCTATGGGGACGATGCGGCCAAACGTCAGGCTGAAATTCGCGCTCTTGAAGCCAAATTCAAATCCATTATCGATCGCACGCAAGCCTACTTCGATCGATTCACATCAGAGAAATCTTCCACAAAGAAAGACGATTAAGCTCGACGCATCAGCGGTGTCAGGAACCACGTGAAAAAGAGTGAAAGGGCAATCGTCAATCCCAATGTTTGAACGGCCGGTGATTGGCAGGCCATCAACAATACCGACGACACAATTCCCATCCATGATGCAAAGGTCGTGATCGTAAATTTCAAAGCATCGGTCTTTGAGGCATTGGCAACCAAAAGTGAGAAGTTAAATCCCATGCCAAAAGCCAAAACGATCGACAAAATCGTAAAGAGCTTGAACGGCAACCCCAACCATGACATAACGGCCACAGCCAGTGCCACCCCGAGAACCGGTGGGAACACAACACGCCATGTGCTTAAACCGAAGTAAAAGAGTGTGAGCGTACAGTACACGACCGCCATCAAGAAAAAGAGCCCAATGTAGAGCGTTCGGTATTCGGTCAACAACTGATTCGAGTCGGCATCGGTATTCACAAACGAAAGTCCGGACATGGTTTGGCTCAGGTGCGTGAGATCTTCGATGTTGTTGTCGGAAATGCCGGCAATTTGAACGATCGAAGCAAATCCTTCGGGCAATGTCATCCAAAGATGGCGAACCGGACGAGAAGCGGGCGAGGCATACCAATCATCGAACGTGACCGTTTCGGTCGTCTGATAACGAGGATTCGGGACATCGAATCCCAAATAGTTTTCGAAAGGCTCTTCGATGCGAGCAAAGGCTTCTTGTTTGGCTTTTTCAACCGTGGCCTGACGGGTCTGCGAGGGGAACCATTTGGTGATGCAATGCAAATCCACTCCGGGGATATCACGGCGATCTAACGCATGTTGAAGTGCTTCCTCATTCATCAAGGTCAATTCTTGAGTGGCGCCGTTGACGATGAAATAGCGATTGGTACTAGGCAGCGCGAGTAACTTTTCGACTTGCGTCTCAACCTCTCGTTGTTGGAGATTAAAGTTCACCAAGTTGCGCACGTCATGCGAGAAATGGACTTGCCAGAAGCCGCCGATGATGACAAAAAGGATCACCAACGACAGTGTGACCGAGTTGGCCAAGTTATACATCCAACGGTCAGCCGACAGAATCGGAAGCTTTTGGTAAAGATTGCTCAAATGACGAACGAAATCGCTCTCTGGAATGCTTTTGTTATAAAGGTAAGGGAGAATCAACACCGACGTGAGATACGCACTCATAAGGCCTGCAATTGAGAAGATCGTCAATTGTTTGACCGTGTAGTGCGGAGCCCAGAACAACAATGCCGCCGTTACCATACCAATGAAGGCCGCAATCCCCAAACGCGTAGCCAAGAAGTTCTGGATGGATTTCAGAGTGTTGTATTTCTCGTTTTGACAAAGACAGTAATAGGCGCCGGCCATGGCCGCACTCATGCCAAAAATGAGCGTCCCCACCAGTGCCGTCCATAAATGCAATGATCCAAAGACAATGGTCGTCGCGCTACAGGCGGCGATGTAGGAGCTCGCGGCCGTAAACAAAATGCCGAATGTCGCCGCCTTTCGTTTGAACATCAGCCAAGCAACCATGCCGATGCCAAGGACTGTGAAAATCGTGATGGCAATGATTTCTCGTAAAGCCGATTCAACAAACAACGCATTGCGATAAGCCAGACCGTGCACAAGCACTTCAGCATTCGGGTCGAATTGTTTTACCAACGTTTGAAGCTCTTGCGTGGCCTCGAGAAGACGGCGGGCACTTCGGATGTTGTTAGGGTTATGGTTTTGATATAGCAAGACCCCCCAAACTTTGTTGTTGGCAAACAGTTTGGGTGAGTGACCGGTCGGTAAGAAGGTGTTTTTCGGCAATCGCTTCGTTAGCCAATCGCTAAAGAAACCGAACGGGTCTTCACTTTTAGGAATCAGCGAAAGGTGGCCGACACTGTCGAACGTGGCAACGGCGCGTCCGAGCAGCTGCTGATTGTTTGAAAGCGAAATGATACGTTGATCTTCCACGTTCATCAAACGCGGCGAGATCGAGCGATAAAAGTCCAAATGGGAGTTGATTTCCAGCGTTTCCCAAAGCAACTTTTGATAATTGGCGGGCGGGCGCCATTGGGATTGGACCTGTTCAAAAATCGAGTCAAAGTCGCTTCGGTAACTTTGAGAAAAACCGACGAGGAAGAGTACGCGGTTGTCGAGGTTGGTCGAGAGGATGTTTTGTGCTTGTGTGCGCGCGTCATCGATGGCCACGTTCGGAGCCATGGTCATCAAATCGGTATTGATGTCTCGCTTGACGAGGAAGTGGATTTGCGCGCAAAAAATAAAAAAGAGTACGAACACCCACGTCCAAGAGAGCGTTTTCCAAGGGATGGAGAATGGATTAGGGATTCGCAAGAGCATTCTCCTCACTGGTGAGCGTTGCGTTCGATTGTTGCAAGCCGTACAAATCAATCGTCGTCTTGTCTCCCGAAACGGTCAAAAACTCCACTCGATAGGGCATCGGGGAGCCTTCGGCTCGAATATTTTTAATCGTGGCTCGAGCCAAAGACGATTTCGGATAAAAATTCATAATCCAATAAAAACCGTCGGGTTCTGCCTCGATGATGAAGTCTTGGCGAAGTCCGATGAAGTCACCGGAAAAGAGAGCCCATAATACGCGATTGGCAATGTTGGTCACCGGGTTTGCCGCACGAAAAACGCGATCGAGCCCAATTTCTTGATAGATGTGAAAAGAGTTGTCGCGATAAATCGTCTTGGTAGGAAAAAGCCCTTTTTCTTCCCACATAATGACCCGTTGCGGGACGATCAAGAAAGTGCCGTCCGTGGTAACGGGGCGCGGATAGCCGACCATTTCATGCGTTTGCGAGTAATAACCGCGAACGACTTGAGGCTTGAAATAAGAATCCACGGCCGCTTCCGGCGTCAAGGCATTGGCCGTTGATGCCGCTAATGCGATTAGCAAAAGGATGAAGCGTTGAAGGTGTTTCATAAAGGGTATTGTAAGGCTGTCAGACGATAAACGCATAGCCGAAATTGGCCATCCAACAATGAAGCTAGAGCGAGGATCAGAAGTTTTCTAAAAGCGTAATGGGTAAAAGTTGCGGCAACCACGTTGATTGCGGATGACACAAGCACGTCAACATCAAATCATGAGGTTTCGTGGTGATTTTGCTGGCTCGGAATAATCGAGGCGCAGTAGGCCAAGATTGCAATTTGATTTCGCATTCTCGTTGTCCCCACACGATGTAAAAACTCTCTAACGGGGAGGTGCTTTCCTCAATCCAACGAGTGGCATGCTCGGGGAAAATGAATTCACTCAGGCCTTGCCATTGTCGAGGTTTAATCGTTTCGATGTCGATGGCAACGGGGGAGGTGTCCAAGGCGACGGCAACCCACTGACCGGTATGTGAGATGGAGGTGAAGTAGGTTTGGCCGTTGTAAATGAACGAAGGATGGGGTTGCCCCGCTTGGAGCTCAAAGCTCGGAAGGGAACCCGTGATGCGTCGAATTAATCCGTTATAGAGCACACGAGACCAAAGGAATTGACCGCGCGCTTTTTCTCCTCGCATGCTCAGCAAGCGTTCGGTTTGGCCGGCGGTCAGGCGTTTGATACCCTGGTCAGCATCGGCTTGGTCGAAATTGGCAAGAATTAGATGCATCGACAATCGATCCCGTTGGCAATGACGCAGCCTGTGTTAGCGTGCTTGGTTGGAAGTGATGCTAACGCGGTAGCGCTCTTGGTGGTTGACGATTTCAATCGTTCCCCAGGGACGATTTTGGTTGGCACCGTCAAGATAAGTAATCGTGACTTCGGGTGCATTGGTTTCTTTATTGACGATTTGGCGAACCAATTGTTCATCGACGACTTGAAACCGTTTGTCTTGGGCTTGCAAATGGGAGGCCGGCCACAAGGCGGCTGCGATGTCACGCAAAAGCAAGTGGGCTTGAAGGTTATCGGGCAATCCGGCCAAGCGTTCTTCATGGATCGTTTCACCGTTAAATTGAATATCCCAAAGACGTTGATGCATCTCGGAGAGAACGGCGAGCTTTAACGTTTTGCTATTGGCCCAGAAAAGCGCATAGAAGTTGGTTTTGCGTTGTTCTTCTGGTACGTGTTGGCCGAAATATTCAAAATGAATTTTTTGAATGGCTGTAATCTCTTGGCGAACGGCAAACGGATAGGGCTTGTACTTGAGTTCGGAGATTGCCGGTTCAAAAGTCTTGTCGTTACCCCAAATAAAACTCGGAAGCCAAGCACAACCGTTTAAGGCAAGCGTGCACGCAAGGCTTGCCAAAAGAAAGAAACGTTTCATCTCGTCGTCTCAATAGTAATGGGTCAAAGATTGAGGATTAGGAAGCGGGGGTTGCAAGAATCTTCTGTAAGTTCCGAACCATATCGCCAACCGTGACCAAACCTTCAAATTGGCTCGGTTGAATGTCATTGTGACCCAACGTTTTACGAAGATGTGCCAATAAATCGACGATGTCAACACTGTCGATATCCAAGTCTTGGTAGAGCTTGCTCTGCAAAGTGAAATCCTTGGGCTCGATTTCAAACATTTCTTCAAAGATATTTTGAAGCAGTTCAAAAATTTGTTGTTCAGTCATCGTTGGGCCTGTGCTTATCTAGGGTCAAAATAAATAACGGTAGAAAGCTATATTGTAACGAATTCAGAAAAAATCCCCGCTTAAGCAATCAAGCGGGGATTGGTGCGGCGAGGATTGCGCGTTATTGCTTTTGCTGACGTTTGGCTTCAGCTTGAGCTCGTAATTGATCGACCTTGGCTTGTGCGGCATCCAATTCCGTTTGGACAAATGCATCGACCTTATTGGCTCGGGCATCAATCATTTTCTTTTGCAGTTCGACCTCTGCGCGCTTTAATTCAACATCGAGCTTTTTAAGTTCGATAGCCAATTCGCGTTCTTGGTCGTCATAAGCCTGTAGTTTGGCTTGACGAGCTTCTTCTTTTTGGCGCTGTGCCTCGAGTGCTTTTTGCTTGGCTTGAGCAGCACGACGCTTGATGTCTTCTGCTCGCTTGGCAACCATTTCGGCTTCATGAGCCTTTTGGGCTTCCATCTGTTGAATCTCAACTTCGGCAGCACGAATCGCAGCGATTTGAGCGTCCATGCTCATTTGTGCCATGGCAGGTGTGATCATCACGGCGGCGAGAAGACCCGTAAACAGAGTTTTTTTCATAAGCCAACTCCTTACTGGACAGGGCAAGCACCCGGGTTATTCGGCTGGATGCGTGTTTCAGTGGGCGAGGTGGAAATCATTACGGCAAGACCTGTTTTGTATTCACACGGTTGTCCCACTTGAGCCGAGTTATAGAGTTTGTCTTTGTAGCGGAACGTCAATTGGACACCGTCGACGTAATCAACGCTGTCGGAGCCGCCGGCAAACGATTCCCCTGCCATATGGCCGACGGCTGCACCGGCTAAGCCGCCAATGATTCGATTGGTGAAGCGATGGTCATGACTTTGGTTGCCGATGGCGGCACCGGCAATTGCACCGATAATGGCGCCCCAATTGCCGGAGTCAGAGCGATTGGCATTGCCATTGATAGCAATTTTGGCTGAACCAATGGCCAAAATTTCGACCGTACGAACTTGTTGGGCTTGATTGACAGCCGTTGCGTAATAGGTGTCAGAGCGATAACGAGTGCCATCAACGGCACAACCGGCTAAAACCAGGGCACTGAGACAGGTAACGAGGGTCAGTTTCTTCATATCAGTTTTCCTTTCGTCCCGTATCCAAAAGAGATCTGTTACAACAATAACTTTAACGCAAAATGTTTTGCAAAGTCTCGCATTTTGTAAGCGAATACGACTAATAGCCGCTAAAATTACCCGTTCAGTGGCAACGGGTGCCATGTAAAGGAGACAAGGACCATGGGTAACAATTTCGATAGCGACGACGATGATGAAGAGGTCGGTTTGCCGGCATTGCCCAAGGGCACGAAAAATTACATGACGCCGCCTTGCTATCGTCGTATGATCGAAGAGCGTGAACATTTGGTTAAAGTGGAGCGCCCGGCCATGACCAATGTCGTTTCTTGGGCTGCCAGTAACGGTGACCGAAGCGAAAACGGGGATTATCTCTATGGTAAGCGTCGTTTGCGTGAGATCGATCGCCGAATTCGTTTTTTAAATAAGCGTTTGGATAATGCTGAAGTGGTCGACCCTGCTACGCGTCCGCCGACCGATCAAGTCTTTTTCGGTGCAACGGTGACTTATGAAGACGAAGAGGGCAATGAACATACGATTCGTATCGTGGGGATCGATGAAGCCGATGCGACCAAGGGGGATGTCAGTTGGATCAGCCCGATCGCTCGCGTCTTTTTAAAAGCTCACGAAGGCGATACGGTGAAGCTGCCGACCCCGCAAGGCGTCCAACATTTGGAAATCGTCGAAGTTCGCTACATCTAAAATTTTTTTAAAAATTCCTTGACAAGATAAAAAACGCTCTATATACTGCTCTTTCTCTGTTGGGGGTATAGCTCAGTTGGTAGAGCACTTGCATGGCATGCAAGGGGTCAGCGGTTCGAACCCGCTTACCTCCACCACAGTTAAATGTTCCGGGTCCCCATCGTCTAGAGGCCTAGGACACAACCCTTTCACGGTTGGTACCGGGGTTCGAATCCCCGTGGGGACGCCACTAAAAATTGCAACCTTTAAGGTTGCTATTTTTTTATCTACGGTCCGCTAAGGACCTTTTTTTGTTTCTCTATTTCTTAATCTTCGCTTTGTCCAGTTTTTCGTTCAAGAAAAAAGGACTTCGTTTTTAGCGAAGTCCTTGGAGAGGTGTCGCAGTCTATCCGATCAGAGACTATTAGCCACGACAGCAATGATCACGATCGGAGAGACGATGCCGATGCCAAAGCGGATGGCGATTTGCAGCCAGTCAGGCATGGGATTGGCCATCGTCAATTGGTGTTTAGTTTCTTTCCAATTGACCCAAGCGGCAATCATTGCCAAGCCAAGAGCCGTCAACGGCATACCGACATTGCTCGTTAAATAATCCAGTAAATCGAAAATCGTCTTGCCGGCAATCTTAAAATCAGCCAAAGGACCAAACGACATCGTGCAGAATACGCCGATTGCCATCATGCTTCCGAAAGAAAGCACCGTGGCCGTTTTTCGTTCGATCTTCAAGTCTCCCAAGGCAGAGACGACCGCTTCGAAAATACTCACGGAACTCGTCAAAGCCGCCACAATCAAACAAACGTAAAAGAGAATGGCAAAAAGTTGACCCAACGGCATGTGTGCAAAAACGGCCGGCATGGTGACAAACGTCAAACCGGGACCAGCGCCGGGCTCAAGGCCGAAAGCGAACACGGGCGGCATGACCATCAAGCCACCTAAAAGTGCCGCCATGATACCCAGGAATGCAATCCATGCGGTGGAACGGGGAAGGTCGGCTTCGTCACTCAAATAAGACGCGTAGACGATCAACGTACCGGCACCGACGGACAAGGAGAAGAACGTAAAGCCCAAAGCGTTCATAAGAGACGACGTCGTGAAGGCTTCAGGGTTAAACGCGAACATAAATTCCACGCCGGCCCAAGCGCCGGGTAACGTCAAGCCTCGCACGATCAAGACCAACATAAGAATGAAAAGGGTTGGCATCAAATACTTGGCCAAACGCTCGATCCCTTTTTGAACACCAAAGATGACCACACCGGCCGTCAGTAACATGAAGATGATTTGGTAAGTGATGCCAAGGGTTGGGTTGCTGATAAAGCCACCGAAATAAGCGCCCAATTGGCTCATGTCGGTAATCAAACCCTTACCCATCAATGCATCGACGGCATAAGCTACGCACCAACCGCCGACGGTCGAATAGAAGGTCAGAATCAAAAAACCGGTAAGAACACCGATAAAACCGAAAATCCCCCAGTATTTTGCTCGACCGACACGAATCATGCTCATGATAGAGGCACCACGACCGGCACGACCGACTACAAGTTCTGCTAAAAGCAAGAACATCCCTAAGGTAAAGCTAAACGCGATGTAAGGAAGGATGAATGCCGAGCCACCGTTGGTGCCGGCCATATAGGGGAATTTCCAAATGGCCCCCAAGCCGACCGCAGCGCCGGCGCTTGCCAAAATGAATCCAAGGCGTGATGTCCATAAATCACGAGAAACCATGTTTGATAAACCTTCTGAGTAAGAAAAAAGGATGTGAGTTGAAGAATTTAAAGCTCAAAAACTAAGAGGTCATTGTAGAACAATGACCTCTCGATAGACCTAATAAGATTGACCTAGATGTCGCGGATTTTCATTAACCGAGCAGACCGGCCAAGGCAATCACAACGATCACTGCGGGCGAAATGAACTTAATGGAAATTTTCACGAAGGATTCCAACCAGGCCGGAACCGTTTCGTTCATGTGCAATTGCTTACGCATAGCAGGCCATGCAAGATAACCGCCAACGATGGCAATAGCCAAACCACCGATCGGCATACCGATGTTGCTCGTCATGTAGTCGAGGATGTCGAAGAACGTTTTACCGAAGAACAACACGTCGGACATGGAACCAAAGCTCAATGCACAGGGGATGCCCAACAGGACCAAGAGCACGGTATTCCACGTAATGGAGCCAGTGCGAGACATACCGAATCGGTCGATCAAGTATTGAACACTCATTTCCATAATACTGATGGCGCTCGTCAACGCGGCGACAACCAAACAAGCGTAGAAAATGACAGCCAAAAGTTGACCCATCGGCAATTGTGCGAACACGGCCGGCATCGTGACGAACGTCAAACCGGGACCGGCGCTCGGGTCAAGACCGAAAGCGAACACAGCCGGCATGATCATCAAACCACCTAAAAGGGCAGCCATTACAGCCAAGAAGGAAATCCAAGCCACCGAGCGCGGCATGCTGACATCGTCACCAAGGTACGAACCGTAGTTCATCATGGCGCCGCTAGCCAAGGAAAGCGAGAAGAAGCTAAAGCCCAAAGCATTCAAAAGCGAACCGCTGGTGAAAGCAGACGCATCGAACTTGAACATGAATTCCACGCCCTTCCATGCGCCGTCAAGCATCAAACCGCGTACGATCAACACGACCATCATGACAAAAAGCAACGGCATCAAAATCTTTGAGACGCGTTCGATACCCTTTTGCACACCGAAGATCAACACGCCGGCCGTCAATGCCAAGAAGCTCAATTGCATCGTGATGGACATGGCACCGTTGGAGACGAATTGACCGAAGTACTCACCGAGCTTGGACGTATCGGTGATCAAACCGTGACCCATGCAGGCGTCAAACATATAGTTCAAACACCAACCGCCAATGACTTGGTAGAAAGCCAAAATCAAAAAGCCGGTTAAAACGCTCAAAAGCCCCACGCAGTTCCAACGTTTATTGACCAAGCGACCGAATGCTTGACCGGAACCGGCGCGAGCTTCACGACCGATCGACATTTCAATGAACAACAACACGAAGCCGATCAAAACCGTTAAAACGATGTAAGGGAGAATAAAGGCGGAACCGCCGTTACTGCCAGCCATATAAGGGAACTTCCAAATGGCGCCCAAACCGACGGCAGAACCTGCACTGGCTAAGATGAAACCTAAACGAGAGCCCCACGTGGAGCGGCCGTTATTTTCTTGCATGATACATTTTCCTTTCTTAGTAGCATGAGAGTGTACGAGTTCGGATTTCCCGTCAGTCAAAAGATGTACACCCAAGCTTTTATTTTCGT
Source organism: Burkholderiaceae bacterium (assembly GCA_017646335.1). GTDB lineage: Bacteria > Pseudomonadota > Gammaproteobacteria > Burkholderiales > Burkholderiaceae_F > Aphodousia. Next base: position 40,378 of record JAGCMT010000018.1, on the reverse strand, counting down.
ACTCAGATGAAAAGGATTAGGACAAGGGTACGATGCTTGTCCTAATCATTAGTGAATCGTTAAATACCCGTCAACAAAACCGTCAGCACGAGAATCGGAGCGAAGATGGCGATACCGATTCGCAAAACACGGTAGAAGGTGGGACTGCGCAAGGCGTTGCCTTCGCCCGGGATGTGGGCACTAATCGTATCCCAGCGCAACCAACTCACCAAGATGGCAACCATCAAACCACCGATCGGGAGGCTGATATTGGAGGTGAGGTAATCGAGCCAATCAAAGAAGTTGCGACCCAACCACTTCGTGTCGGCCAAAGGACCGAAAGACAATGCGCTGAAAGCACCGATGACCATCAAGCCTGCCGTGGTGATGACAACGGCTTTCGGGCGCGACCACTTCAATTGGTCTTGCAAGAACGCAATGTCCAATTCCAACATCGAAATGGAACTCGTCAAAGCGGCGACCAACAAGCAAGCGTAAAAAACGATGGCAAACAAGTGACCGAAAGGCATTTGCGCGAAGATGGCGGGCATCGTCACGAACGTCAAACCGGGACCGGCCCCGGGTTCAAGACCAAAGGCGAAGACGGCGGGCATCACCATCAATGCGCCCAAGATGGAACTCAAAACCGTTAAGAAAACGATCCAAGAGGAGGAGTTCACCAAGTCGACCTTGCTGTCCAAATAACTGCCGTAAGTCAACATGCAGCCACAACCCAAGCAAAGCGAGAAGAACGTAAAGCCCATGGCGGACAAAAGCGCATCCAATGTGAAGGCTTCCGGATTCCAGCTAAAAAGATAAGCGATACCGTCGATAGCACCCGGCAAGAAAAGCGAGCGCACGATGATGATCAACATCAAAATAAAGAGTAACGGCATCAAGACTTTCGAGAGTCGTTCGATACCACGGCTTACCCCATAAGCGACGATCCAAGCGGTAAGAACCAAGAAGAAAGCTTGAAAGCCGATGGCCGTGACGGGATTGCCGCAGATGCTACCAAAGTGGGCACCCAACTGTGCTTGGTCGGCAATCAAGCCTTGGCCCAAACAGGCGTTAATGAAGTAAGCAATCGTCCAACCGCCGATGGCCGAATAAAAGCTCAAAACCAAGAAGCCCGTGAGCACGCCTAAATAACCGACGCCTTTCCACGCATTACCGCCCAAAGAGGTAAATGCCGTCACGATGGAGCCCTTACCGGCTCGACCTAGAGCCAATTCTGCAATCAAGAGCACCAAGCCGACCGTGAAGGTCAAAAAGATAAAGGGGAAGAGGAAAGCGGAACCACCGTTGGAACCAACCAAATACGGAAATTTCCAAATGGCACCCAAGCCGACGGCGGCGCCGGCCGATGCAAGGACGAAACCGAGACGAGAACCCCAAGTGGAACGTGCGTTACTCATAATGGCAAGCTTTCTAAAAGAAAACGCCCTGTGACACTCGACAGTCCCAAGGCGAAGATGAAACTGAATATCTTTGAATTGATTGTATCTGTCTTTGGTATGGGGCGAAAGAAAACGGTGATGGAAATCCATCACCGTTTACTTGATTTTACTTAGATTTTTGGGTGGTTTTGATTATCGATTGCAGCACTTGCAGCAGCAACCCTTCAAAGCCATACCGACGGCGAAACCAACCAAGGCAAAGCCGATCCAACCCATACCCAAGGTGTGCAACGGAACGTAGTCAACGAAGAACTTACCGACAACACCCAAATCAACACCGGCTGTTTCGAGACCGTTGCAGAGAGCCATCACGAACGTGAAGGCCGTCGTGCAGACGTACACGCTACGAGCACCGCCGAACCAACGGTCCAAGAGAAGCAAAGCAATCAAGGCAACGGCCAACGGGTAGACGAACATCAAAACCGGGATAGCGGCCGAGATGATGACCTTCAAACCGAACATACCGACGCCGAAGGCAAAGAGAGCGAAGAATGCACACCAGCTCTTGTAGTTGGAGATATTCGTCAACTTTTGGAAGAAGGTTGCACAGCAGCTGATCAAACCGATGGCGGTCGTCAAACAGGCAAGCAACACGATGACTGCCAACACGAGCATACCGAGTTGACCGAACAAGAAGTTAGCACTCAACGTCAAGACCGTTGCACCCGTGTCTTGCATACCGATGGCTTGGACACTTTCAGCGCCCATCTTAGCCAAGAGGACGTAAACGAGAGCCAAGAGACCGACAGCCAACGTACCGGACTTCATTACTTGAGCGGAGACTTGCTTCGGATCGGTCACGCCCGTCGAGACGACAGCGTTAATCACCAAATAGGCAAAGATGAAGGAAGCCAATGCGTCCAACGTGTTGTAGCCGTCAAGCACGCCTTGAATCGTAGCCTTGAACGGAGCACCGTAAGAAGCGCTCGGCGTCAAGAATTCACCCATCGGCGTGATAAAGGACTTAACGATCAAAACGAAGATGGCGGCCAAAAGAAGCGGCGTCAAGATCTTACCGATACGGTCAACCATCTTTTGCGGCGTTGCGGCCAACCAGTAGGCAACACCGAAGAAAATGGCCATGAAGACGGGCAAACCGTTTTCAGCCCAAGCTCCCGAAAGGAACGGACGGATAGCGATTTCATAAGCAACCGTACCCGTACGCGGCGTAGCCAAGCACGGACCGATGGCCATGTAAACCAACACGGTAAAGAAGATACCGTAAATCGGATGCACACGGCTGGCGGCTTCTTGAAGGTCGCGGCAGCCGGAATAACCCATGGCCACGACACAAAGTAACGGCATACCGACACCGGTCAAACAGAAACCAAGCACGGCCCACCAAACGTTTTCACCGGCACTTTGACCCATCGAAACCGGGAAAATCAAGTTACCGGCACCGAAAAAGAGAGCAAAGAGCATTAACCCGATCGCGACGTATTGAGATTTCGATTGAGTCATCTGAATAGTCCTTTCATTTAGCTTTTAATAGAGATAGTTCTAACCATATCAGAAACCCTTTCGATGCCCATAGGCGGATCACCTTAGAAGAAGTGAAAACCTAAGGAATTTCGTGTAATCAAACAAAAAAAATACCCCCCAAATCGGACTTTGGAGGGTATTGGAAAGAGGATCGAAAAACGCTTAGAACGACGATTCAAATCGGCGATTCACGGCTTTGACGGTCTTTAACTGTTTCAGCGCGCGCATCACACGCATCAATTGAATACGGTTGTCGACTTGAACCAGTAATTGCAATTCCGGATTGTTGCGATCATCGGGAATATTCAAGCCCACGATCGAAGCACCTTCTTGAGCGACGGTACGAGTGACTTCCAAAATGGCGACACGATCATTGGTTACCTTCAGATCCATCGGCGTGGTGAAGTGCAAATTGCCGTTGTCAGCCCATTGGGCGGTTTCCCACTGATCGGCATTATTGGTGCCGCTTCGTTGGGCGTGTGAGCACGTGGCACGGTGAATCGTGACCCCATGGCCGGCACGTTCATAGACGCAGATTTCATCACCCCAAACCGGATGGCAACAACGAGCCAATTGAGCGCGCGTTTTGGTGCCGTTGACGATGACGTGAACGGATTGGGCTTCTTCAACGGGCTCTTTTTGATCATCGAGCAAGGCTTGGATACGGTGCAAGAGCATTGCCGTATTGGCGCGACCGGAACCGGCTTCGGCAAAGAGCGAAGCACGAGACGGCAGTTGCATTTCTCGCATCACCGCGTTCCAAATTTCATCGGGCAGCTCGTCGATCTTCAAGTCAGTACCGATGGCGTGCATTTCCAATTGTTCACGGCCGATACGAACGGCGGTGTCAAAGTCGAGGCCACGCAAGTATTGACGAATTTCTGCGCGAGCTTTACCGCTTTTGACATAGTCCAACCAATCGGGAGTCGGATGAGCGGTCGAACTCGTATTGATTTCAACCATGTCGCCGTTTTGCAAACGCATGGTCGGCTCTTGGACCTTGCCGTTAACGCGACAACTGCGGATGTGATTGCCCAAATCCGTGTGGATTTGATAAGCAAAGTCGATCGGCGTGGAGTCTTGCGGCAACGAAACGATCTTGCCTTTCGGCGTAAAGACGTAAATACGGTCCGGGAAGAGGTCGGCCTTAATGTTTTCGTAGAATTCGCTCGAATTCGAAGAGCGTTGTTGCAAATCAAGCAACGATTGCAACCAAGCATGCGTCAAAGTTTGGATTTCAGATTCCTGACCGCGATTGAGCCAGTGAACCAAAATGCCTTGCTCGGCGATGTCGTTCATCTTTTCGGTTCGAATTTGGAATTCCACCGGCGTCCCTTGTGGGCCGATCACCGTGGTGTGAAGACCTTGGTAACCGTTGCTCTTGGGAATGGCGATGAAATCCTTGAAACGACCGTTGACGGGTTTGTACATCATGTGCAAAGCACCCAAGGTACGATAACAGTCTTCTCGCGTAGAGACGATGACACGGAAACCGTAGATATCGAAGACTTCCGAGAACGACAGTTTCTTGATCTTCATCTGCGTGTAGATACCGTAGCAGGTCTTCTCACGACCCAAGACGCGACCACGAATGTTGGCGGTAGCAAACATGCGTTTGGTGTCGTTGAGAATCTTTTCCAAAGCCGGTTTACGGTTTTTGCGTGCAGCAATCAATTCGCGGTGCAAAACTTCGTAGCGACGCGGATGATAATTTTGTAAGCAGAGCTCTTGTAACTCACGGAAGGCGTGGTTGATACCCAAGTGATGAGCCATCGGGACGTAAACGTCGAGCGTTTCTTTGGCGATGCGGCGACGCTTTTCGGGTCGCATCACACCGAGCGTGCGCATGTTGTGCAAACGGTCGGCAAGCTTCACCAAAATAACGCGGATGTCTTTACTCATGGCCAAAAGCATCTTTTTGAAGCTTTCGGCCTGGGCCAATTCATTGGAAGAGAACTTGAGTTTGTCGAGTTTAGAGACGCCGTCGACGATGTCAGCGGTCGTCATGCCAAAGAGTTTGGCCAATTCAATCTTGCTCGTGCCCGTGTCTTCTAACACGTCGTGCATCAAACCGGCTTGGATGGTCGGGGCGTCCAAATGCCATTCGGCCAAAATGCTCGCCACGGCAATGGGGTGCGTGATGTACGGTTCACCGGACTTACGGATTTGGCCTAAGTGAGCATCGTCTGCGTAGCGATAGGCCGCTCGGATTTGTTCAATGTCTGAGTGAGAGAGATAGGACTGACAGAGCTCGATCAGCGACGCAGCCGTAGCGATACCGGCCTTGCGAGTCGGCGTGACTAAGGGCAAAGTGTCTTCGTTTGTCGCGGGATGAGCGGTTTCTTTTAAGACGGACTGACGAATCGAAGCGACGATGTCGGTTGCACCAGCACGTAAATGTTTAGGAACCATACAACGGAACCTTTCGGCACGGTCGTGCTAAAGACAAAAAAGCGAAGCCCTTCCGTGCGGAGAGAACTTCGCTTTTTGTGTTAATTAGGAAATACGCTTGAGCATTTCTTCCTTGGTCGTTGCGCCGGCAGCGATTTCACGCAATGCCACAACGGTCGGCTTGTCCTTGGAGTCGACACGGGGAACCGTACCGGAGGACAATTGGCGTGCACGAGCGGCAGCGGACAAAACCATTTCAAAACGGTTCGGGATCTTCTTCAAGCAATCTTCAACAGTAACGCGAGCCATGATATCTCTTAAAAATAAAAAAACACATTCCACTATCAGTGGGGAATGCCTAAACGTTTAAACGTACAGCTCGAACGCAAGGCTTGCACCTTAAATTGCAAGCGAGCAGCGCGAACGACTGCAATCAAATCGTGGGTTGCACGTTCGAAATCTTCGTTAATTATAACGTAGTCGAACTGTCCTGCATGCACCATCTCGGCACCGGCACCGGCCAAGCGACGGGCGATGACTTCTTCGGAGTCCGTTGCGCGGTTATTCAAACGGGCACGCAAAGCATCAACGGAAGGCGGCAAGATGAAAATGCCGATCACGTCGGGGAACATGCGCTTGACTTGCAAGGCACCTTGCCAGTCAATTTCCAAAAGGACATCGCGACCGGCTTCCAACTGTTCTTCAATCCACTTTCGGGACGTACCGTAGTAGTTGCCGTGGACGTAAGCCCATTCAAGAAAATCATTGTTTTCTCGCATGGTCTCAAATTCTTCAACGGTCACAAAATGGTATTCACGACCGTTGACTTCACCGGGACGCGGACTGCGCGTGGTGTGAGAGATCGATAAGTTGATTTCATTGTCTGCGGCCAAAAGTTGGGCGACCAAAGAAGACTTACCGGCACCCGACGGTGCAGTCACAAGGAATAAACAACCTGCTTTCGTTTGGGACATGATATTTCTTCCGAAAGATAATCCCGTAATTTTAGCTCGCTTTTTCGATTTGCGTCTTTTTTAATTTGCGATACCAAACGATGCTTTCTGCGGTAAAGAGCGCAACGGCAACCCAGATGAGACCGAATGCAAACAACTGCGTCATTGAAAGCGGTTCGTTGAAGACATAAATGGCCATAAAAAACTGAATCGTGGGCGACGAGTATTGGGTAATACCCAAGATGGAGTAGGGAATGCGACGAGCACCCGAAGCAAAAAGTAAAAGCGGAACCGCCGTGATGGGGCCGGCAGCCAACAGTAACCAGTCAATGTAGGCCGAGTGGTTTAAAAAGACCATCTCGCCGGTCAAGGCCAAGTAAACGAGGTAACCGAGCGCAAACGGAAAAAGCATGGCCGATTCGAGCGAAAAACCTTCCAATGAGCCCAATGGAGCGATTTTGCGAACGAGACCGTACAAACCGAACGACGTGGCCAGTACCAAACTGATCAAAGGAAGGTTGCCACGAGCGATTGTTAAAAATAGGACGGCCGCGGCCGCGATCGCCACGCAGAACCATTGAGTAGGGCGAAGCTTTTCTCGAAGGCAAACGGCACCGAGTAATACCGTGACCAGAGGGTTGATGAAATAGCCGAAACTCGCGTCAATTACCACGCCGCTTAATACCGCATAGATGTAAGTACCCCAATTGACGGCAATGAGAAGCGAGGAGGCTGCAAAGTAGACGAAGATTTTAGGAGCCAATCGTAATTGGCGAATCCATTGCCATCGACGCAAGAAAAAGAGCACGATGACGGCAAAAACGAGCGACCAAACGATCCGATGCGAGAGGATTTCAAGTGCGGAGACGCAATCGAGCGCTTTGAAGTACAGCGGGAAAAGAGCCCACAACAGATAGGCCGACAATACACAGACCAAGCCCCCGATCATCATAAAACTCCCGTCGCACCGATGGCACCACCGGCAATCAAAAGCCAAATCATGCGTACTTTGGTTTTCCAAACCAGAATCGTACTGACAAAAGTAATCAAGGCGACACCGATTGAGAGTTCGCCGGAAATCAACACAAAGCCCGAAGAGCACAGCAGTGCAATCGCTATGGGGCTCAAGCCTTTTTTATAAGCGAGAAGCCACGGATGGTTTTGGTAATGTTGACCGAAGCGTGAAGCGAACAACGTTAACGTCAAATAGGGGATGGTGGTACCGACGAAGGCGGCGACAACGCCCCACGTGCCGGCAACAAGCCAACCGAGGATAACGACCAAAAGGTAATTCGGGCCAGGGGATGCCTGACCGACGGCAACGGCGCTGGAAAACTCACGATGAGTCAAATAGCCGTGATCGAGAACCAGGTAACGTTGAAGATCGGCTAACACCGTGCTGTAGCCCCCGATACAGAGAGCACCGAGTTGCGTGAATTTCAGAAAAAGTTCGATGATGAAATCCCAATCGGTCATATCATGCCCTTTTTCTTCATGGCTCGATGAGTCAGGATGACCCAAGGAACACCGATTACCAACAAAACGACCAAAAGCGGCACGCGGAAAATCGCGATCGAAACGAAGGTAATGCCGGCGCCCGTCAACCACAAAGCGCTACCTAACGGATGTTTGTAAAAGTTTTCCGAAAGTGACAGCGCCGTACCGATTGACAAACCGGCGACAGCGGCTAAAACGCCCTTCAGGATGCCGACGATGACTTCATTGGCTAAAAAATCGCTCATGAAGTAGCTCAGTGTAATGACACTGGTTAACGGAACGATCGTAAAACCCAAAAGGCCCATGAAGGCGCCTTTGAGTCCGAAGTATCGATCGCCCGTCATGATGATGATTTTGCAGTTGTTGGGGCCGGGAAGCGTTTGCACGAGCGTGAGCATCTCCACGTACTCTTCCTTCGTGTACCAACGTTTGTGATCGATGAGGGTTTGTTTTGTGATGGCTAAGGCGCCGCCGAAAGCTTGCATGGCGACCCAGAAGAACGTCGTAAAGAGTTCCCAACAACTTTTGGGGGCTGGGCGCGGCTCGTTCATCAAAGCACCTTTACGCCAAAGGGTTTTAAAAGACGAGCGGTTTCAAAAACCGGTAAACCCATAATGCCCGTGTATGAGCCTTCGATTTTTTCGATGAAAAGACCGGCCAAGCCTTGAATGCCGTAACCACCGGCTTTGTCGTAAGGTTCGTTTGTTGCCGTGTAAGCGGCAATTTCTTCCTCGGTGAGTGCTTTGAACCAAACGCGCGAGACACTGACATCGCTCACTAAGTGTTCGGGATCGGTACCGACAACAACGGCCGTTCGAACTTCATGGTAGGTGCCGGCCATGGCTCGTAAAAAAGCCTCGGCTTCGTGACGATCCTTGGGCTTGCCAAGAATTTCACCGTTAACGATCACGGTGGTGTCTGCTGCCAGTACCGGGCGCTTTTCCAAACCGTCGGCTTCGATTTTCATCAAAACGGCTCGCGCTTTATCACAAGCCGTACGGATGACATAGTCTTCAGGGGCTTCACCCGGGTGCTGTTCTTCATCGCCCGCAAAATTGAGCAACGTATGGTCGTTGACGGCAACCACATCGAATTCAATGCCAAGGCCCGCAAGAATTTCCTTGCGGCGAGGACTTTTGCTGGCGAGATAAATCTTAGACACGATGGTAGGGGTGATTGGTCAAAATAGAGAATGCGCGATAGATTTGTTCGGCCAACAAAACACGAGCCATGGCGTGCGGTAACGTCATGGAGGACAAACGCATCAATTGACGTGCGCTAGCCTTCAAATCGGGATCGAGACCGTCGGCGCCACCGATCAAGAAAGTGACGGATTCGCCGTTGTCGCGCCATTGACGGATCTTTTGAGAAAACTGAACGGTGGTCCAGTCATGACCTCGTTCGTCCATGGCAACAACCAAAGAGCCTTGAGGGATGGCCGCACGGATACGCTCGGCTTCGGATTCCATAATCTTGGCCGTGGTTTGACCGGCACGCGTCTCAGGCTTGACGGCTTTGACCGTTACCGACCAATCTTTGGGGAATCGTCCGAGGTAATCTTTCATGGCTTCGTCAGCCCAATCCGGTTGACGAAGCCCGACAGCGACAATGGTGATTTTCATTGATTATTCTTCTTCGTCGACGATTTCAACGCGGTTCAAACCAAGCTTCTTGGCATGTTCGGCAGCCTTGTCAGCAGCCATCTTCATGCGGACCTTCTTACCACCCCAGATTTCTTCGAGGTTGTAGTATTCACGCATTGCCGGTTGCAAGATGTGAACGACAGCAGCGCCGCAGTCAACGAGCACCCATTCGCCGGAGTCCGTGCCTTCGACGCTCAAAACGTCACCGCCGGCAGCCTTCACGTCAGCTGCGACGTTGTAGCCCAAAGCGCGCGTTTGGCGGTTGGAAGAGCCGGAAGCGATGATGACGCGTTCAAATTCGCTCGTTAAGTGCTTCGTGTTGTAAACCACGATGTCTTGAGCTTTGACGTCTTCGAGTGCGTCAACGATGACGCGTTGCAATTTACGAATATCCATTTAATAACCTTATTTTTGATAAAGCCCGAACGTGGCAATGTATTCAATAACGTCTCGGGGAAGTTTCCCTGCAAGTTTATCGAATCTCGAACCGTCTTTGGCAATGATGTCTCGAATTTCTTGACTGCTCACTGCCATGGCAGGCATATCCAAATACTGAATGTCGATTTTTTCTTGATCTAAAAAAGTTTGAACGGCTTCGCAACAGCGAGCGCGTTCACCGTTACGGGAGACGATGACTAAACGTGTGGACTGTAAAACGTCTTGCCATGATTTCCACGTGTGGAAATTCGTCCACTGATCGCCGCCCATTAAAAAGAAGATTTCACTGCTCGGGTATCGTGTTTGAAATTCCCGAATCGTATCGATGGTGTAGGTGTCTCCGATGCGATCGATTTCGCAGGTATCAACGGCCATACGGGGATCGTTTTTAATTACCAAATCGATCATGGCACAACGTCGCTCGCCCGACTCGATAGCAAGTCCGGCCTTTTGCCAGGGTTTGCAAGGAATCCAGAAAAGGCGATCAAGTGCCAGCTTTTCAATCGCACAACGTGCCAATTCGACATGAGCCGAATGCACGGGATTGAAAGTGCCGCCAAAAAGACCGATTTTTTGCATTGAAGACCACCTCGTGTGAAAACAAAGGCCTTCGAATCAATCGAAGGCCTTAGGTTTTAATCGGTAAAAGTGATTTTACCGATTACTTCATTGCACGGTAGCCGATGTCGCGGCGGAATTGCATGCCTTCGAACTTGACTTGTTCAACGCCGGCGTAAGCTTGAGCAGCTGCCGCACGAACGTCTTCACCAAGACCGACCACACACAAAACGCGACCGCCGGAGACCGTGGCTTGACCGTCAACAGCCTTCGTGCCGGCGTGGAAGACCTTCAAGTCGTCCGTGTTGGCCGGCAATTGCGTGATAACGGCACCCTTTTCGGGGCTGTCCGGATAACCGCGAGCGGCACAGACCACGCCCAAAGCAAAGCGGCTGTCCCATTCGACTTGGACTTGGTCCAAGCGGCCTTCGATACCGGCGTCAACCAAGTCCACGAAAGAGGACTTCATGCGAGACATGATCGGTTGCGTTTCCGGGTCACCGAAGCGGCAGTTGAATTCCAACGTCTTCACGGTCAAGGCGCCTTCGCGATCCTTGCCGATCATCAAGCCGGCATAGAGGAAGCCCGTGAAGGGGATGCCGTCCTTTTCCATGCCTTGGACCGTCGGGAGGATGATTTCATTCATTGCCTTGGCATAGACTTCATCGGTCACGACCGGAGCCGGAGAATAAGCACCCATGCCACCCATGTTCGGGCCCTTGTCTTGGTCCAAAAGGCGCTTGTGGTCTTGGCTCGTGGCCATCGGCAAGACGTTCTTACCGTCGACCATCACGATGAAACTGGCTTCTTCACCTTCCAAGAATTCTTCGATCACGACACGAGCGCCGGCAGAGCCGAAGGTGTTGCCTTCAAGCATCATGTCGATGGCTTCGTGAGCTTCTTCGAGCGTCATGGCAACGACAACGCCCTTACCGGCGGCCAAACCGTCAGCCTTAATGACGATCGGAGCGCCCTTGGCTTCGACGTAGGCGTGAGCTGCAGCCGTTTCCGTGAACGTTTCGTATTCAGCGGTCGGCACGCCGTGACGCTTCATGAAGGCCTTAGCGAAATCCTTGGAGCTTTCGAGTTGAGCGGCAGCCTTCGTCGGGCCAAAGATCTTCAAGCCCTTAGCGCGGAAAAGGTCAACGATACCGGCAGCCAACGGGGCTTCCGGACCAACGAGCGTGAAAGCAACGTCATTGTCTTGAACGAATTGAGCCAACTTTTCCAAATCGTTTTCTGCCACGTTTTCGAGCTTTTCGCTCAAAGCCGTGCCGGCATTACCCGGAGCCACGTAGACGACTTCGACGCGTTCGTCTTGAGCCAAACGCCAAGCAAGAGCGTGTTCGCGACCACCGCTACCGACAACTAAGATCTTCATAACAATTTCTCCGAAAGAATCAATGATTTTGCATATAGCAAAGAGTCCCGAAGGACTCTTTACCGAGCGATTAGTCCATGACAGCCGTCGTGTAGACTTGTTGGACGTCGTCCAAGTCTTCCAAGGCGTCGATCAGGCGTTGCATGCGTTCAGCATCTTCGCCCGTCAATTCCGTTTCGTTCAAGGCCTTCATCGTCACTTCAGCCATTTCCGGCTTCAAACCGGCAGCTTCGAATGCCGTGTTGACATCTTCGAAAGCGTTCGGTTCGCAGATGACTTCGATACCGCCTTCGTCGTCAACGATCACGTCTTCAGCGCCGGCTTCCAAAGCCACGTCCATCACGACTTCTTCGGTCGTCACGCCCGGGGCGAAGAAGAATTGACCGCAGTGCTTAAACATGAAGGACACGCAACCGTCGGTACCGAGGTTGCCGCCATTCTTGCTCAAGATGTGGCGAACGTCAGCCACCGTACGCGTACGGTTGTCCGTAGCCGTATCGATCATCACGGCTGCACCGCCGATACCGTAACCTTCGTAGCGGATTTCTTCGTAGCTGACGCCTTCGAGCTGACCGGAACCCTTCAAGATGGCGTTCTTGATCGTGTCCTTGGGCACGTTAGCAGAGCGAGCCTTCAAAAGGGCCAAGCGCAAACGGGAGTTGGTGTCGGGGTCGGCGCCGTTACGAGCGGCAACCATGATTTCACGAACGACCTTCGTCCAGAGATTGGAACGCTTGGCGTCTTGACGGCCCTTACGGTGTTGAATATTGGCCCATTTAGAGTGTCCAGCCATGAAAGATATCCTTCAAAATCTAATAATTCGAATTTGGAAACAGAAGTATTTCGCTAAAAATGAAACACTTCGAACAATAATCTATTAATTTTACTATGAGTTTTTGATTTGGAAAAGAGTAAAGCGCCCCGATTGGGGCGCTTTGTGCATGAAATGCGATCAAAAGGAAAATGAGGCTTAGCCCATCATCTTCTTGACCATACCGACATAGACTTCAAAGCCCGTTGCCAAGGTCGATTCGTCAAAGTCGAACGTGGCCGTGTGGTGGCCGCCCGCCGGACGCGTTGCGCCCATGACAAAGTAGCAAGCTTGACCGCCGTGGCTTTGAACGCGCTTGGCCAAAATCGTGGCGTCTTCGGAACCACCGTAGTTGATGTCGTGCAAGACCGTCGTCACGCCTTCGGTTTGAGCAAGGACTTCGTCGAGCATGGTCACCAACGGAGCATCATTGACGAGGTCAACGGCGGCGCCCATCTTTTCGATCTTGTAGTCCACGCCGAAACTCTTAGCCACGCCTTGGCAGATGTTTTCGGTTTCGTCACACATGTATTGGTTGATTTCGCCCGTTTCGCCACGAACTTCCATCACCAATTTGGCGTTCACCGGCACGACGTTACGGCCTTCGCCGGCAATCAAACGACCAACGTTAACGCGCGTCATACCACCACCGTGGCGAGAAATGCCGAGCAATTGCGTCACGGCATGGCATGCGGCGGCCAATGCGTTACGACCGGCGTTCGGTTCGATGCCGGCGTGAGCGGGACGACCCGTAAAGGTCACGTCATACTTCGTGGTCGACAAGAAGTTGATCGGAGAGGCCAAGACTTCGCCGGACTTGGCCATCAAGGAGACGTGGCTCGTCAAGAAGTAGTCACAATCGTCAACGATGCCGCTGGCGGCAACGGCGGAGGCACCGCGGACGCCTTCTTCAGCCGGTTGGAAGATCACTTTGAGTTTGCCGTTGAGCTCATCGATATGTTCTTTTGCCCAGTGGCAAATGGCCATACCGGTGGCGGCGTGAGCGTCGTGACCGCAAGCATGCATCAAACCGTCACGTTCGGAAATCCAACCGTCTTTGGCCGGAAGATGGGCAGGATCACGCGTTTCCAACACATTGACGCAGTCGATGTCAAAGCGCAATGCAACCGTCGGACCGGGGCGGCCGGAATCGATGACGGCAACACACCCCGTCAATTCTTGCATTTCTTCGAGCAAGCATTCGCAAACGCCTTTGGCCTTGGCGGCTTCGATCCCTTCGGCAACCAACTTGGGATTGCGACCCAAACAGTTTTCACGAGAAATGACTTTTTCGCCCATCAAGACTTCAATGCCCAAGCCACGCAAATACTTGGCAATGTAAGCCGTGGTCCAGAATTCCGTCCAACCTTCTTCCGGGAAGCGGTGAAGGTCGTGACGCATGTCGATGATTTCTTTGTGATAGGTGCAGTGAGCCATAGCAATCTCCGTCAAGGTAAGTTTTAACGCGATAGATTATCGCTTGAGAGGGTACGGCTTGGGAGTCAATCTCAAAGGAAGATTGATGTAACCCCTTGATTAAAAGATTGTTTACAGAAAAAGAAAAGGGACCGAATTTTCATTCGATCCCTTGATAGCTTAATAGCTCTTAGCTAACGCTCGGTGATTACACCATGAAGAGAGCCAAGAAGATGACAGCGGCGAAGACCGGCAAAGCCGTGCGCTTAACAACTTCCATCGGGCTAACCATAGCGATACCGGAAACGATAACCATAGCGCCGGCGATCGGGGAGGACGTACGGCCCAAAGCACCCGTCAAGAATGCCAAAGCACCCAAAGCATGCGTTTGCATACCGAATTCCTTAGCGTGCGGCGTAACGGCTTCGTTGAAGGCCATCGTAGCAGCGTCACCGGAACCCGTGATAACGCCCATCATCCACGGACCCAAGGAACCACCCCAGCGAGCGATTTCGTTGGAGTTCTTCAAGAGGTCGACGAAGGAAGCGATCAAACCGGAAGCTTGCAAACCAGCAGCGAACACGCCAGCAGCGATGATGATACCCATCACGTCAGCGTAAGCCTTGCCCATACCGTTGAAGAAGGACTTGGAGAATTCTTGCGGGCTCGTGCGGTCGATAGCGTAGCTAACCAACAACGTGATGACAGCACCCAAGACCATGGCTTGAGCAACGCCCATCTTCATTGCCGGGATCCAAACGTTACCGCAGACCAAGATGACGATCGGAACGAGCGTCAAGAGAGCCTTGATAGCGTTCGGCTTGAAGTCATCGCTGGATTCCTTCACTTGAGCGACAGCGGACTTGTCACCCTTGTGGTCGCCCAAAACGAGAGCAACAGCCATGATACCGAAGACCATGAAGGCACCGCAGGCCAAGGACCACGGACCGTGGAAAGCGATGAAGTCCATGACTTCCATGCCGGACATGTTAGCAACGAAAGCGTTGTGAGACGTACCCGGGGAGAAGTAAGAACCGATCGTACCACCCATCACAGCAGCAGCGGCAGCTGCCGGCTTGATGCCAGCACGCAACATCACGGGGATCAACGTGGAACCGACAGCAGCGGAACAACCAGCAGCAGACGGAATTGCGATGTTGATCATGAACGTGACAGCCGTACAAACCGGGAGGAGGAAAACGCCCAAACCGCGGATCGGAGCAGCCAAGTAGTGAACCAAGCTACGGTCGCACTTCGTGAAGGCAGCGATGTAAGCAAAACCCATCGAAGAGCAGATTGCCATGATCAAGGAACCCTTGGTCATGGAGGAGGCGAAGGAGTTGAGGGCCTTCATCGGTTCCATAGCGACGAGACACAACACAAAACCTGCCGTGAACAAGACCAAACGCGTTTCAACGCGCTTGATCAAGGCGTACACCGTCACAAAAATAACGGCAATAGCAAACCATTCAAGCAAAGACATGAGAATGTTTCCCTAATGTAGTAGAAAAAAACAACAGAAAATGCGCTCTCTATGGAGCGCTTTTACTGTGAGCGTAAGTATCTACTAGTTTGCGCCGTTTGAATACGGGGAATACCCCAAAGCATGCCATAGACACGGTATGCCGACGAAACCGTCACGTGACTTCGTTAAGGAGGCTTGAAGTCTTGATAATGAGCAAAAATCGTACGAATTTTAAAGGCTGATTTGACTATCTGTTTGTTTTTACAGGGGTTTGTCTTGAGACGATTTTTTGAAACTTCAATACAATGAGTAAGTTTTATGAAAACCCCGTTGACTGTCATTAGGAGACATGAATGTCGGATTTGCAAGTGAAGGGCGCCGGTTTTGCCCAAAAGATTTTTGATGATGTTCGCGAAATGAGTCGCGATGTTCTTGGTGTGACGCGCCAAGGTTATTCCGCCAAGGAAACGGAAGTTCACAATTATTTGCGTTCCATCGGCGAAAGCTTGAATTTGGAAATCGTGACGGACCGCGCCGGTAACCTTTGGATGACGTTGCCGGGTCAAGATCGTACGTTGCCGGCTTTCGTGTCCGGTTCTCACGCTGACAGCGTTCCGCAAGGCGGTAACTATGACGGTTTGGCCGGCGTTGTGGCTGCGATGACCGTTGCTTGGTACATGCGTGAAACGAATTACACCCCGAAGCGTGACTATACGGTTTTGGTGATGCGTTGCGAAGAAAGCTCCTTCTTCGGTAAGGCCTATGTCGGTTCTTTGGGTATGTTCGGTCAATTGACGGAAAAGGACATCAACTTGAAGCATCGCGACGGTTCCTGCACGTTGGGCGAAGCCATGGCTAGCTGCGGCGTAGATTTGAAGGACGTGACGAGCGGCCAACCGTTGATCGACGTTGCCAAGATCGCCGCTTTCGTGGAATTGCACATTGAACAAGGTCCGACGTTGGATTCTCAAGAATCCGCTCGTGCCGGTGTGGTGACGGGTATCCGCGGTAACATCCGCCATAAGGCCGTTCGCATTTTGGGCGAAGCCGCTCACTCCGGTGCTACGGATAAGCCCTATCGTCATGATGCTTTGATGGCTTTCACGGACTTGATCCATCGTATGGACGTGGCATGGGACGAATGGTTGGCCAACGGTGAAGACCTCGTCTTCACGGTGGGTGTTTTGAAGATGGCCTCTTCGGCTGCCATTTCCGTGATTCCGGGTGAAGTGACGTTCTCCGTCGATATCCGTAGCTTGAGCACGGATACGGTTGAACGCTTCGATGCATTGCTCCAAAAGACGGCAGAAGAAGTGGCTGCTGCTCGTGGTGTGAAGATTGAATTCGATGCCAAACTCTTTACGAAGCCCTCCGGTGTTGACGCTCAATTGAGCGACGCTTTGGAAGCCAGTGCTAAGTTGGAAAACATTCCGTGCATGCGCTTGGCATCCGGTGCCGGCCATGACTCCGCCGTGTTGGGTAACAACGGCTTGCCGGTCGCTATGATTTTCGTGGCTAACCAATTGGGTTCTCACAATCCGCATGAAGCCATGGAATTGAAGGACTTCATGCAAGGTACGGACATCCTTTGGGCATCCGTTTGCCACTTTGATGATTAATCTTTTTTAGATTGATTCGTTAAGATTAGGGGAAGAGAAATCTTCCCCTTTTTTCTTGAGGCTTTTCATGTTAAGACCCCAAACTGCCGTGATCATCGATGCTTCGCCTCTTTTTCGCGAGTCGTTGGCGCAATTGATGCGCCAAGAGTCGACCTTCGGCACAATCGTTGAAACCGGTGACAAACATCTCGGTATGTTTTATATGGATCGCTTCAATCCGGATTTGGTCATTCTTGATTTGCACATGAAGCACGGGGTTGGGATGGAGCTTTTGCGCTACACCCAGAATACCTTCAAAGACTCTCGAGTGATTTTGATGACCGATCGTGATGACAGTGAAGAGTTGATGACGGCCGTTCATTTACAGGCAGACGGCTATATCTCCAAGTTGATTGAGGTCGATGAACTTCTGTCACAGATTCGGCGGGTGGCTCAAGGTGAGGTTGTCGTGAGCAATCGTTTGATGACGGCATTGACTCGAGCTTTCCGAGGCGAGTCTGAAGAGGGATATGAACGTGATTTGAAGGTGCTGACCGCTCGAGAAAAAGACGTTTTGAAATGTCTGGCAATCGGGATGAGTAATCAAGACGTCGCCAACTACTTAAATATCACTTTGGGAACGGTGAAAGTGCATGTCAAACACTTATTAAAAAAGATGAGTTTTGATTCACGCACACAGGCGGCGCTTTGGGCAAAAGATCGAGGCTTGGGAATTTAAGTGGCGGACAAACAAAAACGGAGAAGCATCAAAACTTCTCCGTTTTATTTTTTGGGAAATTACTTGCGGCAAAGATAGGCGCGCCCGACATGCGTCACGTTTTTCAGTTCGTTACTTTCGTCCGTACCGCTCAACGTTTCGGCAATCACCACCACGTTAGCACCCAATTTGGCTGCTTCGTTTCGTAAATCGTTACGAGCACCAATGGCCAAATTTTTATTTGACGTCCAATAGCCGGTCATCCAATTGCCTTGAGAACCGGCAATTTCACCCTTATAGGTACAGCGGTACTGCTCAGGCACTTCTTTAAGAATAACGACTCGGTTGCCCTCGGGGGTTAATGTGTTTGCGGCACAACCAACCAAACTCATGGCAACCGGGACCAATAAAACCAATTTCTTCATTTTTATTCTTCTCCTAATGATTGAGGAGATTCTAACGGAAACTGAAGGCTTCTCCAATTGCTTTGGCCGAAAAGCAAAAGGCACGACTGAAAGCCGTGCCTTTTTTAGCTTAAGAGAGAAACTCTCTTAACGGAAGATTACTTCCACCAGTTGTTAACCGGTTCGTACTTAACGATCGGTTCGCCGGATTCGACGAGAGCCTTACCGTTGCTGTAGTACGTCCAAGCCGTGAGAGAACCGCAAGCGATCATGGCAACGATGAGGAAGTACATGATCTTGCGCAAAGCAGCGCGGTTACCAGCCATAACGTCCCACTTAACAGCCAAGCGATACAAACCGATCATACCGTGCAATTCCGTGGCCACCAAGAAGATGAACGTCCAGAGCATACCGTTGTGGTACGTGTGCACAGAAGAGAGGTTCGGACCGATAGCGTGCGGGTCGAGCAACATCGGCGTGACGTGCGGGAAGACCATGAACGTCAAGACGATAGCCGTAACGAATTGGATGATCCAGAGCGTCGTATCGCGGTGAGCGATGAATTGATATTGGCTCTTCATGTTGTGGAACATGCGATAGCTCGTCGGGAAGCGACGCAAAGCCATCAAAGCGTGGATGATCACGAGGATCGTGATAGCGCCCACGAAGACAACGTGCAACCAAGCATGTTCTTCGCCGTCAACCGGGTAACCGCCCGTGAAAGCGACCAAGTTCCAGAAGACGTCCTTACCCAATTGGATGGAGCTCGTGAATGCCATGTGGCAGAACAAGAACAAGCCCAACAACAAACCCGTGACGGATTGAGCGACGTCACAGTAAGCGTACCACTTGCTCTTACGCTTGGCGTTAGCCAATTCCACACCAGCGATGACTTCTTCACCCGTCGGGGTGTTGGAGTACTTGTCCTGGTCGGTAAGATACATTTGAGGCATATCTATTTAAACCTTTAAAAAGAAGTTAAGTCCTAATCCTTTTTTGAATACGGTCCAGGTACTCAAAAAAAGAAATGTTGAAAGGCAAAAAATACTCAAGGGAAGAGTTTCTTTTGCCGACACCCGTATCATCCTCTCTTTTTAAGAAAATTGATTTGCGTTATGTCATAAAAATGAAGGGTTTTTCAGATAATTTTAAGATTTATCAAAACCGAATATAGGGTAAACACCAGTCATCTGCTTAAAAAGTGAGCAAAATGCCATCGGTCGTAGTGGTAAACCCTTAAATTTGTGGTTTGCAATTGTTAAGCTACAACAAAGCTTTCTTAAGAATGCAAAATGTCGGGTTGTCGGAACGAAAAAAGTGTTTCAATTCGCAAAAACATCCCGACTTTACCTTGTGTTCGCTTACGAGAGAGCGAGCATCGTGCTAAAGTTTCCAAAGATGTAATCAAAAAGGTTCATTATGAATTTACGCAGCGTTTTTCTTTTTGTGGTTTTGATTTTCTGTGGCATCTTCTTGATCGTCAACTGGGGCGGCATTGTCACGGAAGTACCTGTCAATCTTCTTTACACCGAAGTTCAAGCGCCGTTGGGGTTGATTCTTTTATTAGTATTGGGTTTCTTGGTTGTTCTTTGTTTGATGTACGCCTTCCTTCAACAAGCCTCTTTGGCCTTGGAGATGCGTCGCGCTCACAAGGAATTGGAAGAGGCTCGTCAATTGGCTCAACGTGCCGAGCGTTCCCGTTTTGTGGAATTGCACAATGAGTTGCAAAAGTTGGTGAAGGATTTGCAGGTTCAGTCCGAGACGCGTCACAGCGCCGTGTTGGCTCGCTTTGAGACCATGGAAGAGCGTATGCGCGTGAATATGCACGATACGATCAATTCCGTGTCGGCATCCGTCGGCGAAGTTGAAGATCGCTTGTCTCAATTGGTTCGTGTACAAACTAATGCACTCAAAGAGCAGAAGCAAGTATCTGAAGAAAAGAATTAAGTAAACGTATTCACAGATTAGCGGTCCGCTTGGGCCGCTAATTTCTTTCGTAGAGATTGACATGGAAAAGTTAGGTTTGGTCGTCGAAGGTGGGGGCGTTCGTGCCATCTACGCTGCCGGTATTCTCGATGTGCTCCATGATTTACATTTGCCACTGGACGGTGTGATCGGCGTGTCCGCCGGAGCCATTCATGCCTGCTCGTTTGTAGCCGGTCAACAAGGTCGAAGCATTCGTTACTACCGTAAGTATGCGCATGATGAGCGGTTCTTTAGTTTTAAAACGTGGTTAAAGACGGGCAATATCGTGGATACGAAGTTCTGTTATCACGATATTCACCGTACGTTGGATCCGTTTGACAATGACGCCTTTATGGCTTCTCGTGCGAAGTTTTATGTGACTTGCAGTAATTTGGAAACGGGGAAAGCCGAACATTTGCATGTGACGGATATGTTTAGCGATCAAATCGACCTGTTACGTGCATCGGCCTCATTGCCGTATTTCTCCCGTATTGTGGAATACGGTGGTATGAAGTTGTTGGACGGGGGATGTACCGACCCGATTCCCGTTAAAGCGTTTGAGTCGATGGGGTATACAAAAAATATTTTGGTGTTGACTCAACCTCGTGAGCATCGCAAAAAAGATCGTGATTCGATGTTTGTTCGTTGGCTCTATCGTCAGTATCCGAAATTCTGTGAGGCGTTTGAAAATTGTCCGCCCACTTATGAAGAAACGTTGAACTACATTGATGAGCAAGAGCGTCAGGGCAATCTGTTTGTGATTCGCCCTCAATCTCGTATCAATATTAGTCGCTTAACACGGGATCCGAAAAAAATTGAATACGGCTATGAGTTGGGGCGTCAGGCAGCTCTTCAACGACTCGAAGACTTAAAGGCGTGGCTTAAGACGTTCTAAACAAAAGAAAAGGCACTTAGGAAAACCTAAGTGCCCAATTTTTTGCAGCTCGCCAATTAGCGTTTGGAGACGCGCTTGACGCACCAGTCGCCGACGCTTTGAATAACTTGAACGAATACCACCAGAATCAATACCACTGTCCACATGACTTCCGGCATGTAACGATTATGGCCGTAACGAATGCCGATGTCGCCCAAGCCACCGCCACCGATGGCGCCGGCCATGGCGGAGTAACCCACGAGCGTGACAATCGCAATCGTGACACTGGCAACGATACCGGGCATGGCTTCAGGCAACAACACCTTCGTGATGATTTGATAATCGGTTGCGCCCATGGATTGAGCCGCCTCGATCAAGCCCTTGTCGACTTCACGCAAGCTCGTTTCGACCAAGCGAGCGATAAAGGGGGCAACACCAATCACTAAGGGCACGAGCGTGGCGGTCGTGCCGATCGTCGTACCGACGATCAAACGCGTAAGCGGGTAGATTGCTACCAATAAAATGATAAACGGGGTGGAACGAACGGCGTTGACGATCACGCCCACGATGGCGTTCGTTGTCAATTTCGGCATCAAACCGCCTTTATCCGTGATGTGAAGCAATACGCCCAAGGGAATGCCGATGACGCTACCCAAGAAGCCGCTACCCAAAACCATGATGAGCGTTTCCCAGAAGCCTTGGCCCAATAAACTGATCATATCGGCAGTCATACGAGGATCTCCTCCAGGTCAACATGGTTTTCAGATAAGAAATCGCTGGCTTGGCCAAATGCGGCGTGAGAGGGGCACTCGGCCAAAATCACCAACATCCCGAAACTGGTTCCCTTCAATTCTTCCACTTGGCCTTGCAAGATGTTGAAGTCGACGTCGTATCGACGAGTCATTTCGGAGAGCACCGGCATCGTCACTTCGCTACCGACAAACGTCAAACGAAGCAATTTCGCTACGCGGCCTTTTTCCTTCGAGGCAAGGATACGAGAGCGAACGCTTTCAATGATTCGTTCAGGCATGTCGTGAACCACCACGTCAGCCAACATAGAGCGAGTCGTCGGGTGCTTTGGATGGCGGAATACTTCCAATACCGTTCCGCTTTCGACGACTTTCCCGTTATCCATGACGACCACACGGTCGCAAATTTGCTTGACCACTTCCATTTCATGGGTGATCAAAACGATTGTCACGCCCAATTCTTGATTGATTTTTTGCAACAGAGCCAGCGTGGCGCGAGTGGTTTCCGGATCCAATGCGCTTGTTGCTTCGTCAGAGAGCAACACGGTGGGATCGTTTGCCAAGGCGCGAGCAATGCCTACGCGTTGTTTCTGACCACCCGAGAGCTGTTTGGGGTACTTATTGCGATGAGCACTCAAATCAACGAGATCAATCAATCGATCGACTTTTTCCGTAATCGTTTGTTTGTCCACGCCCAACAGTTCTAAGGGCAAGGCGATGTTTTCAAATACGGTGCGTGAACTCAACAAGTTGAAGTGTTGAAAAATCATGCCGATCTTGGTGCGCATGCGACGCAATTCGGCAGCCGAAAGGTTGTTCAAGCAGTGACCGTCTACGGTCATGGTGCCGGCGGTCGGCTTGGAGAGAAAATTGATCGCACGAACGAGCGTGGACTTCCCGGCACCGGATCGACCGATGATGCCGAAAATTTCGCCCGCTTTGATGTGAATGGATACATCATTGACCGCATGGATGTCACGACCATCGGGCGTTTTGAACGTCTGATAAAGGTGATCGATTTTGATCATGGCATTCGTCTTACACAAATTAACTCATAGAAACCTCTAAACCTTAGCACAAAATAGGGGGGAGTTAGGAGGAAATGAGAGACGAAAGCGGGGAAAAGTGAGGTGTTTTACGCAGATACAAAAAAACTCGTTACTGAAAACCAGTCAACGAGTCCGATGCGATGGTGCCGGTTAGAAGACTTGAACTCCCGACCTTCTCATTACGAATGAGCTGCTCTACCAACTGAGCTAAACCGGCTTCCACGTATTGTTTGCCTCTCTAGAAGAGAGATGGTGCCGGTTAGAAGACTTGAACTCCCGACCTTCTCATTACGAATGAGCTGCTCTACCAACTGAGCTAAACCGGCTTTTCCATTCGCCCTTGTTTTTGGGCGAAGCAGAATTATGCAGAACTTTTTTTAGAAATGCTAGTGTTTTTTCAAAAAAAGTTTAATTTTTTTATTTTTTCTAATTTTTAGAAGGCCAAACCTGCACGGATCAACATGTAAGCGGCCAAAACGAACAACAAGCTAGCGAAAATTCGCTTCAAGGGCTTGGTGTCGATGGAGTGAGCCACCTTAGCGCCGATCGGTGCCGTCAAGACGCTGCAAACGGCAACGGAGACCAAAGCGGGCAGGTACAAATAGCCCAAGGAGTAATCGGGCAAGCCGGGATAATTCCAACCGCTCCAGATGTACCCCAAGGTACCGGCAAAGGCAATCGGGAAGCCTAAGGCGGCAGATGTACCCACCGCACGGTGGATGGGCACGTTGCAAGCGGTCATCAACGGCACGGAAATGAAGCCGCCGCCGGCGCCCACCAAAGAAGAGATTGCCCCCACGGCGCCACCGGCAGCGCAGATGCCGGCAGAACTCGGTAACGAACGGTTCGACTTGCTGTTCTTACCGAAGAACATACGCAAAGCGGAGAACATCACAAAGCAGCCGAACATCAACGAGATGGCAAAGTTCGACAAGAAACCGGAGATTTGAGCGCCGATCACGGAACCGAGCAAGATGCCCGGCGCACCTGCCATGACGATATGCCAAACGACACCGCCACGAGCGGCGTGTGCGCGAACACTCGAAGCGGAGGTGAAAATAATGGTTGAGAGACTCGTGGCAATGGCCACATGCACAGCGATTTCATCGGGAATCACACGACCGGCCAAAATCATGGTCAAAAACGGCGTCAAAACCAAACCGCCACCGATGCCCAATAAGCCGGCCAAAAAGCCCGTGCAGCACCCCAAAAGTGCCAATAAACCGATAGAAATAAAATCCATTTGTTAAGAATCCTTACGAATCAGGCGGATAATAAAGCGGTATTCTTGTTCCGTCAACGGGGTGATCGACAAACGATTCCCCTTTTTCAAGATTTGCATTTGGGCCAATTCGGGATATTTTCGTAATTCGGCAATGCCGATCACCGAAACCGCTTCAAGTACTTCGATGTCCACACAGACCCAACGGGGATTCTCGCGGGTGGATTTTGGGTCGTAATAATCACTATTCGGATCGAATTGCGTTTCATCGGGATGCGCGGTGCTCGCCACTCGAGCCAGACCGGCAATGCCGGGTTCTTTGCAAGATGAGTGATAGAAAAGGACTTTATCGTCCACGCTCATCTCATCGCGCATGAAGTTACGAGCTTGGTAGTTACGGATACCGAACCAATCGACGCGGCGATCGGGCATGGCCAATACGCTTTGTACGGAACATTCGGAAGGCTCGGATTTCATTAGCCAGAATTTTTTGGACATGGAAAACACTTCCACAAAAAAGAATCCCCTGTGAGGGGTTGCCTTGCATCCTGAATCCGAAGATTAAGGGCGGTCGCCTCTGAAGCGGGTATCGGGATAGCAACACGTGCTCTCACACCACCGGCCCCAAGTCCAGCAACCTAAGTGCATTAGCATAGGAACAAGGAATATTAAAGCAACGCTACACTCACTGGGGATATTCATATTCTGAAGTAGATGTTTGAAAAAAACAATGCTAGAAAATGACTTCCCTCAAGGAATGCGCATCACGCTGTAAAGCCTGAAAAATGGGCATTTGGATGATTTTTCGAAGAAAAAAAGAAAAACCGATTGATTTGCCTAAATTTTTAGGCAATTACCTGAGAAATTCCGCCAAGCGATCTTGTTGAGGACGCTCCAAAACGCTAACCAATTCCCACAAAGCGTCATGAGTTTGGGTTTCTTTTTTTCCCAATTTTTGCATGACAAGACGCACGGGACTTTTTTGGTGATTTTTGAGCGAAAGTGCTTTCTCCAGTGTTTCGTAAGAAAGCGTATTGAGTTTGGCTGGGGCGGGGATCGATTGGACGAATTCCACCAGTTGGTGGCCGCGACGCGGCGTTGTGTCTTCACCAAAGAAGCGGAAGGAAAAGCCGATAGCCAACACCACCACGACCGCAATCGGCAATATCGTGCGCATAGGGCCGTGGTAGCGTTGTTCGAAAATCATCGTCGATTAGATGCGTTGGTAGACCAAGTCCCAAACGCCGTGACCGAGGCGTTCACCGCGAGCATGGAACTTTGTCATCGGGCGTTCGGTGATGGGGTTGGCCATCACGGGCGAGAAGCCGTCGTGCATGTTCTTCAAAAGCTCTTCGCCTTCGAGGACTTCAAACATTTGTTCGGCATAGTTTTCCCAGTCCGTTGCGCAGTGCAAATAACCGCCCGGCTTGATGTGGGAAGCCAACATGTGGATGAAGGGTTGGGCGACCAAGCGACGCTTGTGGTGACGAGCCTTACGCCAGGGATCCGGGAAGTAGATGTGCACGCCATCCAACGAGTCGGCGGCGATCATGTCACGAATCACTTCGACGGCGTCGTGATTGACGATACGGACGTTTTCCAATTGCATTTCATCGAGGCGCTTTGCCAAAGCACCGACACCGGCCATGAACACTTCGCAACCCAAGAAGTTGACTTCGGGGTGCATTTGAGCGATGGCAGCCGTCGTTTCACCCATGCCGCAACCGATTTCCAACACGAGCGGTGCTTCGCGACCGAAGAGTTCCTTCGCATCGATCAACTTGGGCTCATAGCCAACGGCATAACGCGGGAGCGTTTCATCGATCGCACGCTTTTGTGCTTGGCTGATGTGGCCGCGACGCAATTGGAAGCTACGGATGTGACGCTTTTTGAGGGCTTCGAGCTCCTCGGGGGTCAAAACTTTTTTCTCGGACATATACAAAAACGCGGACTTGCAAGTCCGCACGAAATCGTCAGTGGAGCGGCTGAAGGGAATCGAACCCTCGTCATAGGCTTGGGAAGCCTCTGCTCTACCATTGAGCTACAGCCGCGAAGAAGTCCTCATTTTACATAAAAAAACGGGCTTTTCCTACTTTCTTTTTAGCGTGCTAATTACAATTGATAGACATACTTATTTTGTTTTGATTCTCTGAATCGACCAGAGATTTTGACGAGGATTTTGCCAATGAGAAAACTCAAGATTGCCGCAAGTGAAAGCGTGCGTGACATCCTTCATCTCGACCGAGAAATCGTGAACTTCGATCACGCCGACTTGACTGAGGTCGCCGTGGCTGTGTTGTCCGCTCGCGACGTTGTTAACGGTAAGCTCGAAGCGGTTGAGGCGACGTGTTTCGGTATCCCGGTCATCGCCGTTGACGATGGCGAAACGGATTTGCCGATGGGACGTTTGCATTGTGTGATCGGTACGAATCCGAGCAACATCATTCTCTATGGCCGTCAAATCGAAGAGGCTGCCAAGAAGTATGAAGAAAAGCTTTTGCCGCCTTTCTTCGGTCGCCTTGAACAATACGTCAAGCAAGGTAATGCCCAATTTAACTGCCCGGGCCATCAAGGCGGTGCATTCTTCCGTCGCCACCCGGCCGGTCGTGAATTCTTCAAGTTCTTCGGTGAAGATCTCTTCCGCTCCGACCTTTGCAATGCCGACGTTTCCATGGGTGACCTTTTGATCCATGAAGGCGTGCCGCACCAAGCTCAAGTGGCCGCTGCCAAGATTTATAACGCCGATAAGACCTACTTCGTTTTAAACGGTACCTCGGCTTCCAACAAGGTCGTTTTGAACGCTTTGCTCACGCCGGGTGACTTGGTATTGTTTGACCGCAACAACCACAAGTCCAACCACCACGGTGCCCTTTTGCAAGCCGGTGCAACTCCCGTTTATTTGGAAACGGCTCGTAATCCTTACGGCTTTATCGGTGGCATCGACGAGCATTGCTTCGATGAAAAGTATTTACGCGATCTCGTCCGTGAAGTGGCTCCTACCAAGGCAGAAGACAAGCGTCCCTTCCGCGTGGCCGTGATTCAATTGGGTACGTACGACGGTACGATTTATAACGCTCGTCAGGTGGTTGACCGCATCGGTCATTTGTGTGATTACATCCTCTTTGACTCCGCTTGGGTCGGTTACGAACAATTCATCCCGATGATGAAGGATTGCTCGCCGCTTCTTTTGGAGTTGGGTCCGGAAGATCCCGGTATCTTTGTGACGCAATCGGTGCATAAGCAACAAGCCGGTTTCTCGCAAACGTCTCAAATCCATAAGAAGGATTCGCACATCCACGGTCAAGACCGCTACGTGCCGCACAAGCGCTTGAATAACGCTTTCATGATGCATGCTTCCACGAGTCCCTTCTATCCGCTCTTT
Source organism: Burkholderiaceae bacterium (assembly GCA_017646335.1). Taxonomy (GTDB): domain Bacteria; phylum Pseudomonadota; class Gammaproteobacteria; order Burkholderiales; family Burkholderiaceae_F; genus Aphodousia. Next base: position 12,943 of record JAGCMT010000018.1, on the reverse strand, counting down.
GCCGCATTGGACGTCAATGCCAAGATGCATGAAGGAGAGGCCGGTCGTCGCTTGTGGTTGGATTGTGTCAAGGTCGGTATCGATGCTCGTAAGTTGATGTTGGATACTTGCAAGTACATCCGTCCGTTCGTGCCGGAAAAGGTGGGTGGTCGCTACTGGCAAGATCACGACACCGAAGAGATGGCCAATGATCTTCGTTTCTTTGCATTCGAACCGGGTGCTAAGTGGCACGCTTTTGAAGGCTACGGTGACAAGCAATACTTCGTTGATCCCTGCAAGTTCCTTTTGACGACGCCGGGTATCGATGTGGAAACGGGTGAGTACGAAGATTTTGGCGTGCCAGCCACGATCTTGGCTTACTTCTTGCGTGAAAACAATGTCGTGCCGGAGAAGTGCGACTTGAATTCCATCCTGTTCTTGATGACGCCGGCGGAAGATATGGCCAAGATGCAACACTTGGTGACGCAAATCAAGCGTTTTGAAGATTTGCTCGAAGCCGACGCACCGTTGGAAGTGGTTTTGCCGAGCATCTATCACGCCTATGAAGAGCGCTATCGCGGTTACACGATTCGTCGCTTGTGCCAAGAGATGCATGACTTCTATAAGAGTCGAAACGTCAAGCAACTCCAAAAGGAAATGTTCCGCAAGGCCCACTTCCCGAAGATGGTCATGCAACCGCAAGAAGCTCACTATGAGTTCTTGCGCGGTCATGTGGAATTGATTCCCTTGGAAGAAGCCGAAGGTCGCGTGGCCGCTGAAGGTGCATTGCCCTATCCGCCGGGTGTGCTTTGCTGTGTGCCGGGTGAAGTGTGGGGCGGTAGCGTCTTGAAGTACTTCTTGGCTTTGGAAGAAGGGATCAACCGTTGTCCTGGCTTTGCTCCCGAATTGCAAGGCGTCTACATTGAACAAGGTGAAGACGGTCGCAAGCGTGCTTATGGCTATGTAATGAAGAATAAGTAATTGATTCTTCGAAGTAAAACCCCATCAAAGAGCGATCTCTGATGGGGTTGTTTTTTTGAGGTGAGTCAGATCAAAGCGATGATCTGACTCATCGCGTGCCGATTAGTAGTTTTCAGCGCGGACTTCGAAGTAGCTTTGAGCGTACTTACAGACCGGGCAAACTTCCGGAGCCTTCGGACCGACAACGAGGTGACCGCAGATACGGCATTCCCACATCGTTTGTTCGGACTTTTCGAACACCTTCTTCATTTCAACGTTGTTGAGCAACTTGAGATAGCGTTCTTCGTGAGCCTTTTCAATAGCGGCAACGGCACGGAACTTTTCAGCCAATTCGGCAAAGCCTTCTTCTTCAGCTTCCTTAGCGAACGTGGCGTACATATCCGTCCATTCGTAGTTTTCGCCTTCGGCAGCGGCGCCCAAATTCTTCGCCGTGTCACCGATACCACCCAAAGCATCGAACCAGAGGCGAGCGTGTTCTTGTTCGTTACGAGCCGTTTGTTCGAAGATGGCAGCGATTTGTTCGTAGCCTTCGCGCTTGGCGACTTCAGCGAAATACGTGTACTTGTTGCGAGCTTGGGATTCACCGGCAAAAGCAGCCTTCAAGTTCTTTTCGGTCTTCGTGCCGGCGAGGCTGCAACCGCAAGCGGGTTTGGCTTCACAAACGGCTTCAAAGACGGCGACGCCTTGCTTGCAGAGCGGGCAGAGGTAATCGGCCGGCAATTCGCCTTCACATTCGTGGACGTAACCGCAAACTTTGCAACGATATTTCATTTTGACTACTCCTAATTCAGATTCACTACGGTCCTTGTAGTGAGTGTGTAATAACTGGTGAGACAATTCGGACAAGGGCTTGCCGTAATATTCTTCGTAGATCGCCTTGATTTCGGGATTGTCATGGCTGCTGCGAACCGGCATTTCGGCATCGCGAGCATAGATTGCATCGATACGCTTTTGACGCGTCATGTCTTCCATGCCGTAATCCAACTTCGGTTGACCGCCGCCACTGATGCAACCGCCCGGGCAGGTCATCACTTCAACGAAGTGATAATTCTTTTCGCCGGCTTGGATAGCCTTGATCAACTTGGAGGCGTTGGCCGTGCCGTAAACCACGGCAACACGAATTTCTTCATCGCCGACCATCACGCTGGCTTCCTTCACATCCGTCAAACCACGAACGGGTTGAAGATCGAAGAGAACTTCCGGAGCCTTTTCCTTGGTGATGTATTCGTAGGCTGTGCGCAAGGCGGCTTCCATCACGCCACCGGAATTGCCGAAAATAAGACCGGCGCCCGAAGCTTCGCCCATAAGACGGTCAAATCGACCTTCAGGGAGGGCAGACAATTCAAGACCGCGTTCGCGAGCCCACGTGGCCAATTCATTGGTCGTGATGACGATGTCGGTATCACGCATGCCGTCGATGCCCAAGTGCTTGCCGGCAGAGCACATTTCTTCACGTTGGATCTCAAACTTCTTAGCCGTGCAAGGTGTGACGGCGACGTGCACGATGCGGCTCGGATCGATGTTGTGCTTCTTGGCAAAATAGGTCTTCACGCTCGCGCCTTGCATACCGATCGGGCTCTTGGCAGACGAAAGGTGAGCAAGCATATCGGGGTGGAAGAGCTCGGCGTACTTAACCCAAGCCGGGCAGCAGCTCGTAAATTGGGGCAACGGAGCCGTCTTCTTCGTAATACGTTCGATCAATTCACTGGCTTCTTCAACGATCGTCAAGTCAGCGGCAAAGTCCGTGTCGAGCACGTAATTGCCACCCAACTGACGAAGCAAGGAGACCATTTGACCTACCACCAAAGCGCCGGCGGCCATGCCGAATGCTTCGCCTAAGCCGACACGAACGGCGGGCGAAGTCGAGAAGATGACGATCTTTTCAGCATCGTCAATGGCGGCTTGAACTTGCGGATAGTGGACTTTGGCCAACATGCTGCCCGAGGGGCAAACGTTGATGCACTGACCGCAATGCGTGCAGATGCCGACGTCACCCGTCTTTGCCAAGTCATAGTGACCATGAACGCCGACGTAGTCTTCGCAAACTTGCTTACACATCGTGCAGCTGATGCAGAGCATCTCGTCGCGAGCGATCGCAGGATTGTCGGGTTCGACAGCGACGCGAAGCTCTACCATTTGATGTTTGGACATGTGTTCTCCTTGAAGATCGAAGCCCATGTGATGGAACTTGATCATGGTTGAGAAGTTTATCGACACGGGCAACTGAAAAACAATTGTTTTTGGCTACCGCTTCGATAGGATTTTTTTATCGATTTCTAAAATATCTTTAGAAATCAATGAGATTGACTTTTCTCTTTATCGCTCTCTTTTAACGATTCGTCACCATTTTGTGACGGATCGATGGGAAACGGGTCGTCGCTTTTTGTCTTCTTTTGGTTGTCCTTCGCCCAACTGGTGAATCCATAAAGAATCAAAAGCGGAAAGAGCACCCATTCGGCTAATGCGTCGACCCATTCCATGATCGTCGTTCCGAGAGACTTATTGGTGGTAAGAAGTCACCAATTCGACTTCTTCCTTTGCACCCAAGAAAACGGCAACGCGTTGATGCAAGCCCGTCGGTTGGATTTCGCGAATGCGTTCGTAACCGTTGGTGGCAACGCCGCCGGCTTCTTCAATCAACCAGCTCATCGGGTTGGCTTCGTACATCAAGCGAAGCTTACCGGGCTTGCTCGGGTCGCGATTGTCGCGCGGATACATGAAGATACCGCCACGATTGAGGATGCGATGCACTTCAGCGACCATGGCAGCAACCCAACGCATGTTGAAGTCCTTGCCGCGCGGACCGGTCTTGCCGGCTAACAATTCATTGATGTAACGCGTAACCGGAGCTTCCCAGTGGCGCATGTTGGAGCAGTTGATAGCAAATTCCTTGGCAGCAGCGGGAATGCTCATACCTTCGCTCGTTTGCAAGTACGTGCCGCTCGAGAGGTCCAACGTGAAGACGACCGTGCCGTGGCCCATCGTGAAGACCAATTGCGTTTGCGGGCCGTAAACGACATAACCGGCAGCCAATTGATTGACGCCTGGTTGCAAAAATTCTTCGTCGGTCACGTCACGGTGGGGGGTGCCGGCCGGAAGAATCGAGAAGATCGTACCGATGGAAACGTTGATGTCAATGTTGCTCGAGCCGTCGAGCGGATCGAACAAAACGAGGTAGGGGCCGACAGCGTATTGTTCGGGCACTTGCAAAGCGTGGTCCATTTCTTCGCTGGCGATGCCGGAAACGTAACCGCTTTCAGCACAAGCTTGGCACATGATGTCGTTGGCGATCACGTCCAACTTCTTTTGCGTTTCACCTTGGACGTTTTCGGAACCGGCAGAACCGAGAACGCCGGCCAAAGCACCACGGCTGACCTTGAAACTGATTTCCTTACAGGTGTCGGCCAAGTGAGCGATCAAGCCCGTCAATTGCGGATCGATGCCATGCTTGGTTTCCATTTCGCGGAGGTATAAACCCAAAGTCTTCGACATGTTTAGTAGTCCTTCAAAAGGTGAAATTAATTCATTGCGTTGTTGAGCGACTTGGTGATGACTTCACGCAAATCGGCAGATAAATTCGGTTTCGAAGCCACAAGACTCAAGGCACGGTACATGGCTTGAGCGCATTCGGGCGTGTAACGACGCCAAGAATCCAAACAGCGAGCCAAGCGGCTGGCCACTTGAGGATTAATCTTGTCGAGCTTCAATACTTCGTCGACCCAGAGGCGATAGCCTGCGCCGTCAGGACGGTGGAATTCGGCCAAATTGTTTTGGCAGAAGGCCAAGACTAACGAATAGACGTTATTGGGGTTGTTTGTGTTGTAACCCGGGTAACGTTCGATCAAATTCGTGACCACGTCGACGATGGAGCAATCGTCCATCGGATACGTTGCCATGGCTTGGAGGCTGAACCATTTGTTCATCAACAACGGTTCATGACGCCATTCGCGTTCGGCTTGCTCGAGAAGGTCAAATTTCGCCGGCGAGGTGCTATTGACGATGATGCGAAGCGCGTCCAAACGTTCGGTCAAATTCTTGGCCGTTTCAAAGAGTTGACGTGCACGCAAAAGGGATTTTGCATTGCCGCCCGCTAACAACAACTCAAAGCACAAGGCACGTAAGGCACGTTTGCCGGCATCCGTTGCGTTAGGCGAATAAATCGAATTGGGAACGTTGTCATCAAAGACACGCATCAACGCTTGAGAGTATTGACGACCGAGCTGCTCACGAAGTGCGCGCATGGCGGCACGGATGGCAATCGGATTGATCATCGGTTGCGTTTCAGCCACGCGCGTTTCGCTGGGCAATCGAAGGGCTTGTGCCTTAAAGGTTGCCGAGAGCGTCTTGTCGTTTAAGAGGCGTTCAAACGCATTGCGATAGTGAGGATTACTCACCATACGCGTACCACGCTCGTAATCGCTCACCATGTCGTTGATGCACAAAAGGGCCAACGATTGCATGGCTTCACAGCGATTGAACGGGTCCGTGTCGTATTTGCTCAAGAAAACCAGCTCAGCCGGGTCGTAGGCATAGTCAACGACGATCGGTGCGGAGAAGTTGCGAGCCAGGGACGGAATCGGGCGTTCTTTGATGTCGGAGAAGATCCACGTTTGTTCCAATTGCGTCATTTCCAACGTGCGGCTCGTTCCCTTCGGGCTGGTTTCTGCCTGAAGTTGTAACGGAATGGCCGAACCCTTGGAATTAAAGAGCGCGATGTTAAAAGGAATCAACAACGGATCTTTCTTGGGCTTTAAACCCGTTTGTTTCAACGTGACGGCATAGGTTGCTTCTTCACTGTCCCAGTGCGTCGTCACGCGAACGTGCGGCGTGCCCACTTGCGAGTACCAACGCTTAAATTGCGAGAGGTTGCGCATGTTGGCATCGGCCATGGCTTTGATGAAGTCGTCGCAGGTGGCGGCGCTGCCGTCATGACGTTCGATGTAAGTGGCCAGACCGCGCTTAAAGCCTTCTTTGCCAAGGATCGTTTGCAACATGCGAATGACTTCGGCGCCTTTTTCATACACGGTCATCGTGTAGAAGTTGTTGATCTCTTCGTAAGAGTCGGGGCGGATCGGATGAGCCATGGGACCGGCATCTTCAGGGAATTGACGGTCACGCAAGAATTGCACGTCTTCGATACGCTTGACGGCTTTGGCCGTGGCATCGCCCAACATGTCAGCGGAAAATTCTTGGTCGCGGAAAACGGTCAAACCTTCTTTGAGCGTCAATTGGAACCAGTCACGGCACGTGACTCGGTTACCGGTCCAATTGTGGAAGTATTCATGACCGATCACACCTTCAATGCGAGCAAAGTCGGCGTCGGTTGCCACTTCAGGCGTTGCCAAGACACAACGAGAATTGAAGATGTTGAGTCCCTTGTTTTCCATGGCACCCATGGTGAAGTCGTCTGTGGCGACGATCATGAAGCGATCGAGGTCCAATTCCAAGCCGAAGCGCTTTTCATCCCAAGCAATCGCACGCTTGAGACTTTCCATGGCGAAGGCCGTTTTATCGGCATTGCGCGGTTCGACCCAGATTTGCAAAAGGACGTCTTTGCCGTTGGCTAATTTGTAGGTCTCTTCGGTGACATGGAGGTTGCCGGCCACCAAAGCAAAAAGGTAGGCGGGTTTCGGGAACGGATCTTCCCAAACGGCGTAGTGCCATGCCGCATCCAATTCGCCTTCTTCTTTCAAATTGCCGTTACTGAGCAGCACCGGGCAGAAGCTCTTCGGAGCATTGATGCGCACCGTGAACTTGGCCATCACATCGGGGCGATCGGGATAGTAGGTGATGCGGCGGAAGCCTTCGGCTTCGCACTGCGTCATGAAGTTACCGTTGGAGAGGTAAAGCCCCATGAGCGTGGTATTGGTTTGCGGATTGATGAGGGTCTCGACTTCGATCAATGCCGGCGAGTCGACATTTTTGAGCAACATGTCGCCGTTGGGTTGGATCATGTAGTCGGCACGCGTCAATGCCTTGCCGTTGCGCTTGACACTGAGCAATTCCAAATCTCGACCGTTCAACAACAAATCCGTCGTCGTGCTTTTTTCATTGGGGCGCACCGACATCACGCTAGTGACATGCGTTTGCGTGGGATGAAGATCAAACGTCAAACTGACGGTGTCGACCCAGTGCGACGGGGGAAGATAATCTTTGCGGTAAATCGTTGTCGAAGCCATGCCCAAGTGCCTTTTCAGTAATTCGTACGGAGACCACTACAAGCTATCAATTTTAAGACTTCGGTCGGTTTTTTTCTCGATTTTAGTCAAGAAAAACGCCTGATTTCCGTAAAGAAAATCAGGCGTTCGCAGACTTAACGCAAGAAGTCGAAATTAGGCGCGACGAGCCAATTCCGGAGCCTTACCGAGGTAGGTGGCCGGCGTCAATTGCAACAACGTTTCCTTGGCATCGGCGGGGATTTCCAAACCGACGATGAAGTCGCGGAGCGTTTCCGGCGTGATGCCCTTGCCGCGGGTCAAAGCCTTCAATTGTTCGTAGGGCTTCGGCACGCCGTAGCGACGCATCACCGTTTGAATGGCCTCTGCCAACACTTCCCAAGCGCGATCGAGGTCTTCAGCCAAACGAGCTTCGTTCAATTCGAGCTTGCCCAAGCCGCGCATCAAGGAGCCGTAAGCGATAAAGCAGTAACCGAAACCGACGCCCAAGTTACGCAAGACGGTGGAGTCCGTCAAGTCGCGTTGGAAGCGAGAGATCGGCAACTTTTGAGCCAAATGCGTCAAAAGGGCGTTGGCGATACCCAAATTGCCTTCGGAGTTTTCGAAGTCGATCGGGTTGACCTTGTGCGGCATCGTCGAAGAGCCGACTTCACCTTCCTTCAATTTTTGCTTGAAATAACCCAAGGAGATGTAGCTCCAAACGTCACGGTCAAGGTCCAAAAGGATCGTGTTGGCACGAACCGTGGCATCAAAGAGAGCGGCCATATAGTCGTGCGGTTCGATTTGCGTGGAGTGCGTTTGGAAGTTCACGCCCAAGCGCTCTTCAACGACCTTCTTGGAAACGGCTTCCCAGTCGACTTCCGGGTAGGCGATGATGTGGGCGTTGTAGTTGCCGACGGCACCGTTTAACTTGGCCAAAATACGGATGGCCTTGATGGCTTCAATTTCACGACCCAAGCGAATGGCGAAGTTGGCAAATTCCTTACCGACGGTCGTCGGCGTGGCCGTTTGACCGTGCGTACGAGCCAACATCGGAACATTAGCCCAAAGGTGAGCGTATTCGGCGATCTTGGAACGGACCGTTTCAAGATAGTCGACCAAGGCGACGCGACCGGCCGTGAGCATCAATGCGTGGGAGGCGTTATTGATGTCGTCACTCGTGCAGCCGAAGTGGATGAATTCGCTGGCGCTAGCCAATTCTTCATCGTTGGCGACCTGGGCCTTGATCCAATATTCAACGGCCTTGACGTCGTGGTTGGTCGTCTTTTCGATTTCTTTGATACCCAAGCAGGATTGCATGTCGAAGGATTCAACCAAGCCGCGCAAGAAAGCCTTGCCCTTTTCGGAGATTTCTTTCAATTCCGGCAAGCCGGCTTCAGAAAGGGCGATGAGCCATTCGACTTCGACGCGAACGCGAGCTTTCAAATAAGCCGATTCAGAGAAGAATTCACGAAGGGCAGCGGTTTGACGTGCATAACGACCGTCCAACGGAGACAAAGCGGTCAAAGGGGAGAATTCCATTTTTCCAATCCTGCTAAAGACAATATGTATCAAAAAAGGTTAACCAAATAATTTTAGTGCGATTGCTTACAAAGTGGGGCTTTTTAGCGGGCTTTTTGCACGAAAAAGCGTTTTTTTGTCATCGTGTAACAGCTCGTCACACTCTTTCAACAAACCTAAACAAATCCTAAAACACTGTTTCCAGAGGTGTCGATACACTGCAAAGCAAAGGAAGGCAATATCTTTTTAAACCCCTCTGCGAGACGGTCCAAATGGTCTCAAGGAACACAAATAAAAGGAAGTTACGATGAAGAAAATCTTAGTCCCCGGTATCTTGATGGCTGCTTTGGCTCTCCCGTTGGCTCATGCGCTCCCCGCTGCGGGCAATGGTCCCGGTCAGGGTATGGGGCCCGGTGCTCACCAACAATTCGATCGTCCGCCGATTGAGCAAGTTCGTCCGGATTGTCCTCGTCCGAAATGGGGACACCACATCGGCCACGGTCCGAAAATGGCCAAACATCACGCACCGCTTGTCCGAACGTTTGGCATGGATGAAGTTCGAGCCAAACAGTTCTTCGATCGCATGGCCCACCACCTTCGTGTAGAAGCTTCTCAAAAGAAAGCTTGGGAAGGGATGCAAAAGTCTTATGTCGACATGGTGAAGTCACATAAGGCATGGCGCGGTGAACGTGTTAAAGAGGCCAAGCCGGTCTCGCATCAAAAGCGCTTGGAAATGCGGGCCGATCGATTGGAAAAGCAAGCTCACTTTTTAAAGGAGTTTGCCAAGCATCGAGCCGGGCTGGAAAAGGTCTTCAAGCCTGAACAAATGCGAGATTTTGACCGCTTGATGGCCACGGGTAAGGTGGATTTGGTTCCGCCTGTCGTACACAAGAAGTAAGCTGTTTTACTTAGGTTTGAAAAAATTTCTCCCCGAAGGGTTGACTCGTCCCTTCGGGGATTTTTGATTGGGGTGTGATTAGTTTGAGTGTCGAAGAAATAAGGCCTGTCGTGAGAATGGCGACGTTTTTCTTATCGTTCAAACTCAATTAGTTAGGGGTTTTGCTGTAGCGGTTTTGCGGTATGAATGCGCATATAATTTCATTCAGACAGTTGTTTTATGAAAGATCGAAAGCATGAAGACCAGTGCCTATGAAGACCGTGCTTATAGCTTCAATGATGTCACTTCATCGCCTGTTACGCCCGTAACACCGTCGTCAGAGATTTTGCGTTTGGGCCGATTATTACCGTCCTCGGTATTGCTTGGATGTGCCAGTTGGAATTTCCCGGGGTGGAAAGGCATCGTTTGGGGTGATACGAGCGGTGTTGAAGATTTAACCCGACGCGGTTTGGCCGCCTATGCCAAGCACCCGATTCTTAAAGCGGTGGGTGTTGATTGGTCTTTTTACGGTAACCTCAATGAAATGGCTTATGCTTCGATGGCTAGCCAAGTCGAAGAGTCATTCCGATTCTTGGTTAAGGCACCTCAAAATGTGACCGATGCCGTCAAGCGTGATCCCAAGGGTCGTTTCCGTTCCTTGAACGATGAATTTTTGGATGTCCGTGCGGCTATGCACGAGTTCGTCTATCCCGTGATCAACGGTTTGGGCGAAAATGCGGGTCCTTTGGTTTTCCAACTCTCTCCCATTCCTCGGCCGTTGCTTCCCACTCAAAACGAGTGCTATCAGTACATTGACAAGATTGCTCAGTTTTTTGCCGATTTGCCCAAGGAAGTCGAAGGCGAAACGCCAACCTATGCCGTGGAAGTGCGCACACTTTCTATCTACACCAAACGTCTTTTGAGTGCCTTGCGTCAAACGGGAGTTCGCTTGGTCGTGGGTGTTCATCCGTCCATGCCCGATGTAATTCGTCAAACGGCAGCCTTGCGTTACTTTGAAGATCCGGAGGCCGAAGGCGAAGAGTGGACGATGCGCGGTCCGTTGATCGTTCGTTGGGCTTTGAATCCCATCCAGCGCAATGGCGTGGCCAAGATGACCTACGCGCCCTTTAACCGCATCGTGCATCCCGATCCGGCTACGCGAGCCGGCCTTGTGCACCTGATCAATGTGGCACAAAAGAGCGGTCAACAAAGTTATGTGATTGCCAACAATAAGGCCGAAGGCAGCGCACCGCTTACGATGATCGAATTGGCCAAAGACATTGTGGCTTCTCAGTCGCGTAACAAAGACCAACAACTCGATCCGCGTCAGTTCTAATGCCTTTGATCGATATTTCTCCTCGAATCGATAGTGCATCGCCCGTTTATCCGGGCGATGTGCCGTTGCGCATCCGTACGATCTGTGAAGAACCGGCCTTGGTTACCGCCTTTGAAATGACGCCGCATTTGGGGGCGCACGTGGACGCTCCCCGTCATATGGGCGGTCGGGGCGATGTTTCGGAATTGCCCCTAGATCTTTTTGTGGGTGAATGCCTTGTGGTCGATTGCGTCGGAGTCGACGTGATTCGTCCGGAACACATTCCGAATGAGGTTCCTGAACGCGTGCTTTTGAAGACGGGGTTTGTGATGGGTGAGAGTTGGCCCTCTTCGTATCCGTATGTGTCGAAAGCGGCCGTGGAGAAAATGGCGGCTTTGGGGGTTCGTCTGGTTGGGATCGATTCGCCGAGTATTGATCCGCAAGATGACAAATTACTATCCCACCATTTGGCGATTGCTTCCGATATGGTGATTTTGGAAAATTTACGACTCAATGACGTATCGGTCGGCGCTTATCGCCTGATCGCATTGCCTTTGGCCATTGCGGGGTTGGAAGCCAGTCCCGTACGAGCAATTTTGGAAAAATAAAAATGGAAAAAATGTTTATCCGACCGTGGCGTATCCGCTTTTCCGACTGTGATCCGGCCGGCATCGTTTACCACCCGAACTTTTTTGTGATGTTCAATAATTTGACGGAAGACTGGTTCCGTGAAGGGGTCGGTTTGCCGTTTTTGGAAATGGGTAAACGGGGGCTTTTGTTGCCGGTCGTTTCGGTGAAGTCGGACTTTTTCAAACCCTTCCATATCGGTGAACACGGTGAGTTGCGATTGTGGGTATCCCACATCGGTAACAGCTCATTGACCGTGCATTTTGAATTTTGGAAAGATGACGAATTGCGCGTGAAGTGCGAAGAAGTGATGGTGTTTATCGACTCCGTCAATCGTCGCTCCACGCCGATTCCGGATGACCTTCGCGCCAAATTCAAGCAGTTTCTTCGGGAAGAGCATTGAAGTGGCTGATGCCGGGCATTAAGTGCTCGGCCACGGCTTTTCGCGCTTCGGTCAAATTCGATACATAAAAGATCTCCTCACCGGAGGTCTTTTTTGTTGTGAGCGCATCCAGTGAGGCTAATCGATTTTGTAGGTGACGAGCCACGGCCAAGCCCGGTTCATAAAGGCGGATTTTGCCTTGGGTAATCGAATCGATGGTGTCGGCCAAGAACGGATAATGCGTGCAACCCAACACCAGGCCGTCGATGCGTGCGGCAATCATGGGGTCAAGATAGTGATGCAAAAGTGCGAGCGTATCGGGGGTATCCAATTCGCCCCGTTCCACGCATTCCATTAAACCCGGACAGCCGGTGGAAATGACTTGAACGGGACCGGCCCAACGAGCCAAAAGCTCTTGATAGCGAACCGAGGTGGCGGTTCGGGTGGTGGAAATCATTCCCACCACTTTGGTTTGCGATTGTTCAACGGCCGGTTTGATAGCGGGCTCTACGCCGATGATGGGGAAATTGGGGTAGAGGGCTCGAAGTTTGTTGGCTGCTTCGGCCGTGGCGGTGTTGCAAGCGATGACAATGGCCTTGACGCGTTGCTTGTGGATCAAAAAGTCCGTGATGGCACGAGCGCGCTCGACGATGAATTCGTGGGATTGATCGCCATAAGGCGCATGACCGCAGTCGGCGACGTAAACGAAATCTTCATGGGGCAACACTTCACGAGCGGCTTTCATGATGGAAAGTCCGCCCCAGCCGGAATCAAAAAATCCGATGGCTGCATTATCCATGGTTATCTCCCTATGCCTTTTTGTTTCGCGGACGATAAGCACTGATCAAAACGGCCAAAACGATCAATGCGCCTCCGGTCAATCCCGTTAAACCTAAACGTTCACCGGCCAACCAGCCGATGATGCCGGCAAAAACCGGTTCCAAAGAGTAGATGAGGGTGGCGCGCAACGCTTCGACTTTTTTCATTGCCCAACCGATCACAAATTGGATAAAGGCGACACAGGCAGCAAGTCCGGCGATACAAGCCAACAATCCCCAAGTGTACTGAGTTTCACGGACGGGCGTATGACCTAAAAGCGTGAGATT